>CAZLUX010000005.1:10490-48072 GCA_964562815.1 uncultured Enterobacteriaceae bacterium | reverse complement strand
GCGAGGGCGGCAAGACCGTCGGCGCCGGCGTCGTCGCCAAGATCATCGAGTAAGGATCATGGAAAGCCAACGCATCCGCATCCGCCTCAAGGCGTACGACTATCGTCTCATCGATCAGTCGGCGCTGGAAATCGTCGACACGGCGAAGCGTACGGGAGCGGTAGTGCGCGGCCCGGTGCCATTGCCAACGCGCAGGCAGCGTTTCGATCTACTTCGCTCGCCGCACGTGAACAAGACTTCGCGCGAGCAACTGGAGATCCGCACTCATCTGCGGTTGATGGACATCATCGACCCCACGGACAAGACGGTCGACGCGCTCATGAAGCTCGACCTGCCCGCCGGGGTCGACGTAGAAATCAAGGTGCAATAAAGGAAGGTAGGAAGCATATTTTCTGCTTCGACTCTCTTTTTCGTCGAAGCGCTGGGTTCCCGGCAAGCCGGGTAGATGATTGACAGCAAAGCCGGCCAATTGCAGCCGGCGCCTCAAGAGAGGTCAAGAAGATGACTATAGGACTCGTTGGCCGCAAGGTCGGCATGACGCGCATCTTCACCGAGGAAGGCGATACGCTCCCGGTGACGGTGCTCGACGTGTCCGACAACCGGATCACGCAGATCAAGACCCCCGACAGTGACGGCTACGCCGCCGTGCAGGTGGCGTTCGGAAAGCGGCGCGCCAGCCGTGTCGTGAAGCCTCTCGCGGGGCATCTCGCCAAGGCGGCCGTCGAGGCCGGGCATACCCTCAAGGAGTTTCGCGCCAAGCCCGAAGAGCTCGCCGAGCTGAAGGTCGGAGCGAAGCTCGGTGTCGAGCTCTTCAAGGTCGGGCAAAAGGTGGACGTGTCGGGAATTTCGATCGGAAAGGGATATGCCGGTGTGATCAAGCGGCACAACTTCTCGTCGAACCGGGCTTCCCACGGCAACTCGATTTCGCACAACCGTCCCGGATCGACCGGCCAGAACCAGGACCCCGGGCGCGTCTTCCCCGGCAAGCGCATGGCCGGCCATCTCGGTAATGTGCGGCGCACGGTGCAGAACCTGGTCGTGGTCCGCGTCGATCCCGAGCGCCAGCTGTTGCTGGTGAGAGGGGCCGTTCCGGGCTCCCGCGGCCGGGACGTGATCGTCCGCCCGGCGGTCAAAAGGTAAGGGGGCGCCATGGAACTGAAGATGGTGAACGACAAGGGAGCAGCGGGCACGTTCAACGCTCCCGATACCCTGTTCGGGCGCGATTTCAACGAGGACCTGGTGCACCAGGTGGTGGTGGCCTATCAGGCCAACGCACGCCTCGGGAACCGCAAACAGAAGGAGCGCAGCGACGTCGCCAAGTCGACGCGCAAGCCGTGGCGGCAAAAGGGCACCGGCCGCGCACGTGCCGGCATGGCGTCGAGCCCGCTATGGCGCGGCGGCGGCAAGATCTTCGCGGCAAGTCCCGACGAGAATTTCTCGCACAAGATCAATCGCAAGATGTACCGCGCGGGCATGGCCTCGATACTTTCGCAGCTGGCGCGCGAGGACCGCGTGTGCGTGGTCGACGACTTCAAGCTGGAGGCTCCGAAAACTAAGCTCCTGACGCAAAAACTGAAGGCGATGGGCTTCGACGGACTGCTGCTGATCACCGACGAAATTGATGAAAATCTTCTGCTGTCCTCGCGCAACCTGCCGAATGTGATGGTCGTCGCGGCGCAACACGCCAACCCGGTCGCGCTGGTGCGATTCCCCAATGTGCTGCTGACCAAGAAGGCGGTGCAGAAGCTTGAGGAGATGCTGAAATGACAGCGACCAAGCACTACAACGCCGATCGACTGATGAACGTGTTGCTTGCGCCGGTAGTATCGGAAAAGAGCACCATGCTGGCCGAGCGTGGCAGGCAATACGTGTTCCGCGTTGCCGACGATGCGAGCAAGCCGGAAATCAAGGCCGCAGTCGAGCTGCTCTTCAAGACCAAAGTCGACTCGGTGACGGTGTCAAACGTGAAGGGAAAAGCAAAGCGATTCGGCCGTTTCAATGGCCGCCGGCGCAACTGGAAGAAGGCCTTCGTATGCCTCGCGCCGGGCCAGGAAATTAACTTCGCGGCGACGGAGTAAGCCATGCCATTGGTCAAAGTCAAACCAACCTCGCCGGGCCGACGCGCGCTCGTCAAGGCCGTCAACCCGGATCTGCACAAGGGCGCTCCGTACGCGCCGCTGCTGACAAAACAGTCCAAGACGAACGGGCGCAACAACGCTGGCCGCATTACGATGCGGCACAAGGGCGGAGGGCATAAGCAGCATTACCGCCTGATCGATTTCAAACGCGACAAGGACGGAATCCCGGCCAAGGTCGAGCGGCTCGAGTACGATCCGAACCGGAGCGCAAATCTCGCGCTGCTTCTGTACGTCGACGGCGAGCGTCGCTACGTCATTGCGCCCAAGGGAGTGACGCCGGGGACTCAGCTGGTCTCGGGGATCGAGGCGCCGATCCGGCCGGGCAATACGCTGCCCTTGCGCAACATTCCGGTCGGCACGACGGTGCATTGCATCGAGATGCTGCCGGGCAAAGGCGCGCAGATTGCGCGTTCCGCCGGCGCAAGCGCGCAGCTTCTGGCGCGCGAGGGCTCATACGCCCAGTTGCGGCTTCGCTCGGGTGAGATCCGCAAGGTGCACGTCGACTGCCGTGCGACGATCGGAGAAGTCGGCAACGAAGAGCACAACCTGGAGTCGATCGGCAAGGCCGGTCGCAAGCGCTGGCGCGGCGTACGGCCGACGGTTCGGGGCGTGGCAATGAACCCGATCGACCACCCGCACGGCGGCGGCGAAGGCCGCACGGCGTCTGCCCAACCCCCGGTATCTCCGTGGGGCGTACAAACCAAAGGTTTCAAGACTCGGCGCAACAAGCGGACTCAGAGCATGATCGTTCGCGACAGGCGGCGGGCATAACGAAGCGCGAGGCTGAAGATGGCGCGTTCAATCAAGAAGGGTCCCTTCGTGGATCTACATCTCGTCAAGAAGGTCGATGCCGTGCGCGGCACGAGCGATAAGCGTCCGATCAAGACGTGGTCGCGACGCTCGACGATCGTGCCCGATTTCGTCGGCTTGACGATCGCAGTGCACAACGGGAAGCAGCATATCCCGGTGTACATCACCGAAAACATGGTCGGGCACAAGCTCGGCGAGTTTGCGCTGACACGGCAATTCAAGGGCCACTCGGCGGACCGCAAGACTTCGGGCACCCCTACCGGTGCGCCTGCGCCTGCCGCGGCCGCGGCAGGCGGCAAGAAGTAAGGAGCACGACATGGAGACCCGAGCAATTCTTCGTGGCGCGAGAATGTCCGCCCAAAAAGGGCGGGTGGTGGCGGACCTCATCCGCGGGAAACCCGTGGATCGCGCTCTGAATATCCTGGCGTTCACGCCGAGGAAGGGCGCAGCGATCGTGAAGAAGGTCCTGGAATCTGCGATCGCCAATGCGGAGCACAACGACGGCGCAGACATCGATGCGCTGAAAGTGAAGACGATACACGTCGAGCGCGGCGCATTCCTTAAGCGCTTCCACGCCCGCGCCAAGGGGCGCGGCAACAGGGTGCTCAAGCACACCTGCCACATCTACATCACCGTCGGCGACTGAGAGAGAGAGTATGGGACAGAAGATCAATCCGATCGGTTTCCGGCTGGCGGTCAACAAGAACTGGAGCTCGCGCTGGTACGCCAGTACTCGCGCGTTCGCCGGCATGCTGGCAGACGACATCAAGGTACGTGCGTTTCTCAAAAAGAAACTTTCGCATGCTTCCGTTGGGCGGGTGGTCATCGAGCGGCCTGCGAAGGACGCGCGGATCACGATATTCTCGGCCAGGCCGGGCGTGGTGATCGGCAAGAAGGGCGAGGAAATCGAATCCCTCAAGGGCGAATTGCGCCGGCTGATGGGAGTCCAGCAGGTGCACGTCAACATCGAGGAAATTCGAAAGCCCGAAATCGACGCGCAGCTTATCGCGGACTCGATCGCCCAGCAGCTCGAGAAGCGCATCATGTTTCGGCGAGCGATGAAGCGCGCGATGCAGAACGCCATGCGCCTCGGGGCCCAGGGAATCAAGATCATGAGCGCCGGGAGGCTGAACGGCATCGAGATCGCGCGCACCGAATGGTATCGGGAAGGGCGCGTGCCGCTGCACACGCTTCGCGCCGACATCGATTACGGGTTTGGGGAAGCCAAGACCACGTACGGCGTCATTGGCATCAAGGTGTGGGTATACAAGGGCGAAGTGATGCAGAAGAACGAGGCGCAGGCTGCGCAACCGGCCGCGATTCAGGCCGCGCCCGAAGAGCCCGTAGCTCCGAAGAAGCCGAAGCGGCCCGCGCCGAGGCCCGCGGGGCGCAGAGCTGCAGCAAAAGACAAGCCCGAGGGCGAGGCGAAGAAGCCCGCACGCCCGCGCGCAGCGAAGAAGGACGAGGGCGCACGTGCTGCCAAACCCAAGACTACGGTCAAACGCACGCGCAAGCCGGCGGCCAAGGAAGGCGATGCGGGCGCGAACGACGAGGGCAAGAAGGAGTAAGCAATGCTTCAGCCATCACGTACCAAGTACCGCAAACAGCAGAAGGGGCGCAATAAAGGGGTCGCAACGCGCGGGGCCAAGGTCTCGTTCGGGGAGTACGGGCTCAAGGCCCTTACTCGCGGCCGCATCACGGCACGCCAAATCGAGGCTGCGCGGCGCGCCATGTCCCGGCACATCAAGCGGGGCGGCCGGATCTGGATTCGGATCTTCCCCGACAAGCCGATCTCTCAGAAGCCGGCGGAGGTGCGCATGGGTAACGGAAAGGGTAACCCAGAGTATTTCGTGGCGGAAATCCAGCCGGGCAAGATCCTTTACGAGATGGACGGGGTGACCGAGCCGCTCGCGCGGCAGGCGTTCGCGCTCGCTGCGGCAAAGTTGCCGTTCAAGACCACGGTTGTCCACCGCATGCTGGGATAGAACATGAAAGCTAGCGAACTTCGCGAGAAAAGCGGCGAGGAGCTGCAAAAGGAGCTAAGCGAGCTCCTTAAGGCGCAATTCAGCATGCGCATGCAGCTCGCGACCCAACAGTTGACGAACACCAGCCAAATGCAGAAGGTTCGGCGCGACATCGCGCGCGTGCGCACCTTGATGAACCAGAAGGCCGCCAAATGACCGAGCAGACCCCAGCGCAAGCCCCGGCGAAGAACACGCGAACCCTGACGGGGCGAGTCGTAAGCGACAAGATGCAGAAGACGGTGACGGTGCTGGTCGAGCGCCGCGTCAAGCATCCCGTCATCGGCAAAACCATGACCCGCTCCAAAAAATACCATGCCCACGTCGACGCGGGCGAGATCAAGCAGGGTGATCTGGTGGAGATCGCCGAATGCCGGCCGCTTTCCAAGACCAAGTCTTGGACCGTGACGCGGTTACTGGAGAAATCGAAGGAAGTCTGAGGCGGCCTCCTTGTCCTCAGCGCGGAAATTAGTATAAAATTGAAAGTCTTTAGCCCCGCCAAGGCACTTTGGGCGGGGCCTCGACCCGGACGGGATCCAAAACTGGCTGCATCGCCGCCGTTGTGGCGGGGCAGAAGAAGTTGGATGGAGAACTAGCAATGATTCAGATGCAGTCCGTTTTGGACGTTGCCGATAACACCGGCGCGCGCGCAGTGATGTGCATCAAGGTGTTGGGCGGCTCGAAGCGGCGCTACGCCAGCATCGGCGACGTCATCAAGGTGAGCGTCAAGGACGCCGCGCCCCGCGGGCGAGTGAAGAAGGGAGAGGTGTACCACGCGGTAGTGGTGCGCACTGCGAAAGGTGTGCGTCGCGCCGATGGCTCGCTGATTCGCTTCGATTCGAACGCCGCGGTGCTTCTGACCGCAAAGCTCGAGCCGATCGGCACCCGCATCTTCGGTCCCGTGACGCGCGAGCTGCGTACGGAGCGCTTCATGAAGATCGTGTCGCTCGCGCCCGAAGTGCTCTAACCGGGCGCCGGAAGGAAATCGTCATGCAAAGAATCAGGAAAGGCGACGAAGTCATCGTCATCGCCGGCCGTGACAAGGGCAAGCGGGGAACGGTGCTGCGTCGCGTCGACGACGAGCACGTGGTCGTCGAGGGCGTAAACCGCGCGAAGAAGCATCAGCGCCCGAATCCCATGAAGGGCGTCACGGGCGGCATTGTCGACAAGGACATGCCGGTAAACGTGTCGAACATCGCCCTCTTCAATCCCGCCACCAAGAAAGGCGACCGTGTCAGCTTCAAGGTGTTGCAGGACGGACGCAAGGTGAGGGTGTTCAAGTCCAACGGCGAGCAGGTGGACACGTAAGGTCAGCGATATGGCGAAAGCATCAGCCCAACCCAAGGAGAAGGCTGCGGTGGCGATCCCGCCGGCGCGGTTGCATCAGTACTACCGCGATAAGGTAGTACCCGACCTGACTGGAAAGTTCGGGTACAAGTCCGTGATGCAGGTGCCGCGGATTGAGAAGATCACGCTGAACATGGGTGTTGGCGAGAGCACAGGGGACAAGAAGATCCTCGACAATGCCGTGGCCGACATGACGAAAATCGCCGGCCAGAAGCCGGTGATCACCAAGGCGCGGAAGTCCATCGCCAGCTTCAAGGTTCGCGCGGGCTATCCAATCGGCTGCATGGTTACTCTGCGCGGTGCGCGCATGTATGAATTTCTGGATCGCCTGGTAAACATTGCCATCCCCCGGATTCGAGATTTCCGCGGCATTTCGGGGCGCGCGTTCGACGGGCGCGGCAACTACAGCCTGGGCATCAAGGAGCAGATCATTTTCCCCGAGATCGAGTACGACAAGGTCGATGCGCTTCGGGGAATGAACATCAGCATTACCACCACCGCGAAGACGGACGAAGAGGCGCGCGCCTTGCTCGCCGCCTTCCGCTTCCCGTTCAGGAACTGAGGTTTACGCATGGCCAAGCTCGCTCTCAAGAATCGCGACCAGAAGCGCCGTAAGACCGTCGAGAAGTTCAAAGCGAAGCGCGATGCGCTGCTCGCGGTGCTGTGGAGCTCTGCGAGCTCCGACGAGGAGAAAGACGATGCGCGCGTGCAGCTGCAGAAGCTGCCTCGCGATGCGTCGCCGACTCGTCTACGCAACCGCTGCGCGCTTACCGGGCGGCCGCGCGGGGTCTATCGCAAGTTCGGCCTCGGCCGAAACAAGCTGCGCGACCTGGCAATGCGCGGCGAAGTCCCTGGCGTCATCAAGGCCAGCTGGTAAGGAGCAAAAAGTATGAGCATGAGCGACCCCATCGCGGACATGCTGACGCGCATCCGCAATGCGCAGATGATCGGGCACACCGAAGTCCTTATGCCCTCCTCCAAGCTCAAGGCGTCGATTGCCCAAGTGCTGAAGGATGAGGGCTACGTGGAGGATTTCGGCGTTCGTGACCGAGATGGCAAGTCCGAACTCGCGATCAGCCTTAAGTACTACGCCGGCCGGCCAGTCATTGAAAAGATCGAGCGCGTCTCGAAGCCGGGCCTGCGGGTGTACAAGGGACGCGATGACCTTCCGAAGGTCATGAACGGACTTGGCGTCGCGATTCTTTCCACTTCGCGCGGGGTCATGACCGACCGCAAGGCGCGCGCCACCGGCGTGGGTGGCGAAGTTCTCTGCATCGTGGCGTAAGGAGCGAAGAGATGTCTCGCGTCGCCAATAACCCCATCTCGGTTCCGAAAGGTGTCGAGGTGAACATTGCCTCGGGCCAGATCTCCGTTAAGGGTCCGCTCGGAACGCTCGCGCGCTCGGCCGACCCGAATGTTGCTGTCGAAAGAGAGGGCGAGACTCTGGTGTGCAAACCGCTCGGCAATTCGCGCCAGGCCAATGTCATGTCGGGCACCATGCGCGCGCTGATCGCCAATATGGTGACCGGGGTAAGCAAGGGGTTCGAGAGGAGGTTGTCGCTCGTCGGCGTCGGCTACCGGGCGCAGGCGCAGGGCGACAAGCTGAATCTCACACTCGGATTTTCCCACCCCGTCGTGCACCAGATGCCGCAAGGGGTGAAAGTGGCGACGCCGTCGCAGACCGAGATCGTGATCACGGGCATCGATAAGCAGCAAGTCGGGCAGGTCGCCGCCGAGGTTCGTGGGTACCGCGCGCCTGAGCCGTACAAGGGCAAGGGCGTACGCTATGTCGATGAAATCGTCATCTTGAAAGAGACGAAGAAGAAGTAACGGGACGGGACCATGTTCGATAAGAATCCTTCGCGGCTGCGCAGATCGCGACAGACCAGGCTCAAGATTCGGGAGCTCGGTGCGGTGCGTCTGACCGTTCACCGTACAAACAGCCACATCTATGCGCAAATCACCTCTCCGTCGGGAGACAAGGTGCTTGCGAGCGCGTCGACCATCGAAAAGGAGGTACGCGCGAAATTGAAGCACGGCGGCAACGTCAAGGCCGCCGAACTAGTCGGGACACGCATTGCCGAGAAAGCGAAGCAGGCAGGAGTCGAGTCGGTCGCGTTCGATCGGTCCGGGTACAAGTATCACGGACGCGTCAAGGCGCTGGCCGAGGCTGCGCGGTCCGGCGGACTGAAGTTCTAAGGGCAGGAAACCCCCATGGCGAAAATTCAACCAAGGATGCAAAGCTCGGACGACCGTTCCGACGGTTTGCGCGAAAAGATGGTCGCGGTGAATCGCGTCACCAAGGTAGTGAAGGGCGGGCGCGTGCTCGGCTTTGCCGCGCTGACCGTGGTCGGCGATGGTGACGGCGGAATCGGGATGGGCAAAGGCAAGGCGCGGGAGGTTCCCGTCGCCGTCCAAAAAGCGATGGAAGAGGCGCGCAGGCGTCTGTTCAAGGTGAAGCTTAAGCACGGCACGCTCCAGCACTCGGTCGTCGGGCGCCACGGTGCCGCGAAAGTGCTGATGCAGCCGGCGTCCGAGGGCACGGGGATCATTGCCGGTGGACCCATGCGCGCGGTGTTCGAGGTGATGGGCGTGACCAATATTCTGGCGAAGTGCTTCGGCTCGACGAACCCCTACAACGTGGTACGCGCGACCCTCAACGGCCTTCAGGCAATGAACACGCCGTCAGAAATTGCGGCTAAGCGCGGGAAGAAAGTCGAAGAGATCGTCTCCTGAGGCGGAATATGGCTGACAAGAAGATCAAGGTGAGGCTGATCAAGGGGCTCTCGGGCTGCAAGGAAAGCCATCGAGCGACCGTTCGCGGACTCGGGCTGCGACGCCTCAATCACACCGTCGAGCTGACGGACACCCCGGCGGTAAGGGGGATGATCAACAAGGTCTACTATCTGGTGCAGATAGTAGCCTAAGGACCAAAGGCAGCTATGCGGCTAAACGATATCAAACGGGCGGCAGGCGCGACGAGCTCGCGTCGCCGTGTCGGTCGCGGAATCGGCTCCGGGCTCGGCAAGACCGCGGGCCGCGGCCATAAGGGGCAGAAGGCCCGCTCCGGCGGGTTTCACAAGGTCGGCTTCGAAGGCGGTCAAATGCCGTTGCAACGGCGGCTGCCGAAGCGTGGATTCACCTCCTTGACCCGGGATGCGACGGCCGAGGTGCGCCTGTCCGAGCTCGAACGGATGAAGGCGAGCGACATCGACCTGCGGGTGCTCAAGGCCGAAGGCGTGGTCCCGCGGAATGCGCAAGCGGCAAAGGTCATCCTTTCCGGGAAACTCGTGCGCAAGGTGACGCTCAAAGGCGTAGGCGCCACGAAGGGTGCCCGCGCGGCAATCGAATCCGCAGGCGGGAAGATCGAGGACGCCCAGCCGTCGGCGCCGGCGGCGTAAGGCGTCCCGGGGACCTCTTACTTTGGCCACCACGCTTCCAAACTCCGGAAAGAGCGGGCGTTACGGCGACCTGAAGCGGCGCCTGTTCTTCCTCCTGGGCGCGCTCGTCGTGTTCCGCATCGGCGCGCACATTCCGGTGCCGGGAATCGACCCGAGTGTGCTGGCGGACCTGTTCCGCGGCCAGCAGGGCGGAATTCTGGGCATGTTCAACATGTTCTCGGGCGGTGCGTTGCGCCGTTTTACGATCTTCGCTCTCGGCATCATGCCGTACATCTCGGCCTCGATCATCATGCAGCTCATGAGCTCGGTCTCGCCGCAGCTTGAGGCGCTGCGCAAGGAGGGCGAATCGGGGCGTCGAAAGATCACGCAATACACGAGATACGGCACGGTCTTCCTCGCGCTGTTCCAGGCGACGGGGATCTCCATTGCGCTCGAGTCGCAGCCTGGCCTGGTGCTGGATCCGGGGCTGATGTTCCGCGTCACGGCGGTGACGACTCTGGTGACGGGAACAATGTTCCTGATGTGGCTCGGTGAGCAGATCACGGAGCGCGGCCTGGGCAACGGGATCTCGATCATCATCTTTGCCGGCATCGCGGCAGGCCTGCCGAACGCGGTGGCCGGAACCCTGGAGCTGGTTCGCACGGGCGCCATGCATCCGCTCACTGCATTGCTGATCGCGGTCGCGGTGGTGCTGGTGACCGCCTTCGTGTGCTTCGTCGAGCGCGGCCAACGGAAGATCCTAGTGAACTACGCCAAGCGGCAGGTCGGAAACCGCGTGTACGGCGGACAAAGCTCTCACCTGCCGTTCAAGCTCAACATGTCGGGGGTCATCCCGCCGATCTTCGCCAGCTCGCTCATCTTGTTTCCGGCGACGGTGCTCGGCTGGTTCGGCTCGCAGGAAGGAATGCTCTGGCTGCGCGACATCGCCGGCATGCTGACCCCCGGGCAGCCGATCTACGTGATCCTGTACGCCGCGCTGATCGTATTCTTTTGCTTCTTCTATACGGCGCTGCAATACAGCCCGAAGGAAACCGCGGACAATCTGAAGAAATCGGGGGCGTTCGTGCCCGGAATCCGGCCCGGTGACCAGACTGCGCGCTATCTCGAGCGGATCCTGACCCGCCTTACGCTGGTGGGCGCGCTCTACGTGACGCTGGTCTGTCTGCTGCCCGAGTTCCTCATTCTCAAGTGGAATGTGCCGTTCTACTTCGGTGGCACGTCGCTGCTGATCATCGTGGTGGTCACGATGGATTTCATGGCGCAGGTGCAGGCCTACGTGATGTCGCACCAGTACGAGAGCCTGCTGCGCAAGGCAAACTTCAAAGGCGGCCTGCCGGCGCGCTAAACATCGAGGGAACGGATCATGAAGGTCATGGCTTCTGTGAAGAAGATCTGCCGCAAGTGCAAGATCATCCGGCGCAAACGCGTGGTCCGGGTCATTTGCTCGGATCCTCGCCACAAGCAGCGCCAGGGGTGATTTAACCTCTTGAGCGGGCAGGCATTTCAGGCTAAAATTACCGGCTTTTCGTTCGCCGCGCATTTACGGGACTAAAACATGGCACGCATCGCGGGAATCAACATCCCCAACCACCAGCACGCGCAGATCGCGTTGACCGCGATCTACGGTATCGGGCGTGCGCGCGCGCAGGCGATCTGCGTGGCTTCGGGGGTCGAGGGATCGCGCAAAATCAAGGATCTGACCGACTCCGAACTCGACCGTCTGCGCGAGAACGTGATGCGCCTGACGGTGGAAGGCGACCTGCGCCGGGAGGTGTCGATGAGCGTCAAGCGTCTCATGGACCTCGGCTGCTTCCGCGGGGTGCGCCATCGCAAGGGTCTTCCGGTGCGCGGCCAGCGCACCCGCACCAATGCCAGGACCCGCAAGGGACCCCGCAAGACCGCGATCAAGCTGACCGCGCAGGCCGGCAAGGCGTAAGCAGGCTAGAGGACATTCATGGCGACCAGAAATCCCACGCAGCAACAAACGCAACAGGCAGCGCGCGCGCGCAAGAAGGTCAAGAAGAACGTGGCCGAAGGCATCGCGCACGTGCACGCCTCGTTCAACAACACCATCGTGACGATCACGGACCGGCAGGGCAACGCCCTGTCGTGGGCGACCTCCGGCAATGCAGGGTTCAAGGGGTCGCGCAAGTCGACGCCATTCGCCGCGCAGGTCGCGGCCGAACGCGCCGGCCGCGCTGCGCAAGAGTGCGGGGTGAAGAATATCGAAGTGCGCATCAAGGGGCCGGGCCCCGGCCGCGAATCGGCGGTGCGCGCGCTGAATGCAATCGGGCTCAAGATCTCCAGCATCGCGGACGTGACGCCCATTCCGCACAACGGTTGCCGGCCGCCCAAGCGGCGCCGCGTCTGAGCCGAGGGTAAAGGAGACGCCATGGCAAGAAATCTCGACGCCAAGTGCCGCCAGTGCCGCCGAGAGGGGGAGAAGCTCTTCCTCAAGGGTGAGAAATGCTTCACCGACAAGTGCGCGGTGGAGCGCCGCAGCTACGCCCCTGGCCAGCACGGACAGAAGAGCGGTCAACGCTTGTCGGACTACGGCAAGCAACTGCGCGAAAAGCAGAAGATCCGCAAGATTTACGGCGTGCTGGAGCGCCAGTTCCGCAAGACCTACGCCGAAGCTTCCCGCTCGAAGGGCGTCACCGGCGAGCGCCTGTTGCAGCTTCTCGAGACGCGCCTCGACAGCGTGGCCTATCGGATGGGATTCGGGGCCTCGCGTACCGAGTCTCGCCAGCTAGTGCGCCATAACGGCATTCGTGTGAACGGCAGGCGAGTGAACATTCCGTCGTATCAGGTCAGGCCGGGCGACGTCGTCGAAGTGGTGGACAAGGCAAAAGCGCAGTTGCGCGTCAAGGCTGCGGCCGAGGCGGCCGAGAGTCGAGGTGTCCCGGATTGGATGGAGGTGGACGCAAAAGCGCTTAAAGGCACCTTCAAAGCACTGCCGACGCGAACCGAGCTGCCTTCATCGATCAACGAAAGCCTGGTGATCGAGCTTTATTCGAAGTAACCAGGTGGCGCCGGGCAGCGCCGCATTGGCCCCGCACTCCCCACACGATCAACCGCAGGACGAAAAAATGTCGCAAACCGGATTCTTGAAACCGCGCATCGTCGACGTGCAGAACCTCTCGCCCTATCACGCGAAAGTCACGATGGAGCCGTTCGAGCGCGGCTACGGCCACACGCTCGGCAATGCTCTGCGCCGCGTGCTCCTGTCGTCGATGCCGGGCTACGCCCCTACCGAGGTGCAGATCGCCGGCGTGGTGCACGAATACTCGACCATGGACGGCGTGCGCGAGGACATCGTCGATATTCTTCTGAACCTCAAGGGCGTCGTTTTCCGTCTCCACAACCGGCAGGAAGCGATCCTTTCGCTGAAGAAGGAGGGCGAGGGGCAGGTTACCGCGGCCGATATCGAGGCCGCGCACGACGTGGAAATCGTCAATCCCGACCATGTCATTGCGACGCTCGCCTCGGGCGGAAAGCTCGAGATGCAAATCAAGGTCGAGTCCGGCCGCGGCTACGTGCCGGGGAACATGCGCTACCTGCCCGAGGAAACCAAGGGCATCGGCCGCATCGTCCTCGACGCCTCGTTCAGCCCGGTGCGCAGGGTTTCGTACTCGGTCGAATCCGCCCGGGTCGAGCAACGCACCGACCTGGACAAGCTGATCATGGACATCGAAACGAACGGCGCGATCGAGCCGGAGGAAGCGATTCGCTATTCCGCGCGTATTCTGGTCGACCAGCTTTCGGTGTTCGCGCAGCTCGAAGGTACCTCGATGCCGGCCGAGCAGCCGAAGTCGCCCCAGGTGGATCCGATCCTGTTGCGTCCCGTCGACGACCTGGAGTTGACCGTCAGGTCGGCGAACTGCCTGAAGGCGGAGAACATCTACTACATCGGCGACCTGATCCAGCGCACCGAAACCGAGCTCCTCAAGACGCCGAACCTGGGCCGCAAGTCGCTGAACGAGATCAAGGAAGTGCTCGCCTCGCGCGGACTGACCCTCGGCATGAAGCTCGAGAACTGGCCGCCTGCCGGGCTTGAGCATCACCGCGCCTGAGGCGCTCCGGAGATAAGGACAACAAGCCATGCGTCACGGTCACGGACTCCGCAAGCTCAATCGCACGTCGAGCCATCGGCTCGCCATGCTGCGCAATATGACGAATTCGCTGCTGCGCCACGAGACCATCACGACCACGCTGCCCAAGGCGAAAGAGCTCCGGCGCGTCGTCGAGCCGATGATCACGCTCGGCAAGAAGCCGTCGGTCGCCAACCGCCGCTTGGCGTTCAACCGGCTGCGCGATCGCGAGATCGTCGGCAAGCTCTTTGACGATCTCGGCCCGCGCTACGCGAAGCGCAATGGGGGCTACCTCCGTATCCTCAAGAGCGGATTTAGAAAGGGGGACAACGCCCCCATGGCGTTGGTGCTGCTGCTCGACCAGCCCGAGAAGCCCGCTGAAGACAAGAAGGAAGACAAGAAAGCAGACAAGAAGGCAGACAAGAAGGCCGCTTGATCCCTCCGCGCGTTCGTGCGAAAAAGGCCGGGTCCGTCCCGGCCTTTTTGTTTGTGGAGCTCGCGTGATCGTCTTGTTTACGGACTTCGGCTCCGCCGACCCCTACATTGGCCAGGTGAAGGCGGTGCTGCAGCGCCACGCGCCGCGCGCGCCCGTCGTGGACGGGCTGAACGACGCGCCCGCGTTCGGCGTTGAGCCGGCGGCGCATCTGCTCGCGGGGCTTGCGTTGCACTATGCGCGCGGCAGCGTATTCCTCTGCGTCGTCGACCCCGGGGTGGGCGGACCGCGGGAGGCGATCGTGGTCGAGGCGGACGGCCGCAGCTTCGTCGGTCCGGATAACGGTCTCTTGTCGGTCGTGTGGCAGCGCGCCACGCGCAGGCGCTGCCGGCGTGTCGTCTGGCGGCCTGCCGAGATTTCGAGCTCGTTCCATGGCCGGGATCTGTTCGCCCCGGTGGCCGGGTCGCTGGCTCGAGGGCGCGTGCCGGCGCGCTGGTTGTCCCCGATGCGGGCGCCGAGCGTGCTTCTCGACCCGGCAGACCTTGCGCAGGTGATCTACCTTGATCACTACGGCAATGCCATGACCGGACTGCGCGCGGCAGGCATCACGCCAGAGGCGCGGCTGCGCGCGGGAAGGCGCACTCTGCCCCGCGCGGGGACCTTCGGGGATGTCCGCCGCGGCGCGGCGTTCTGGTACGCGAACAGCCTTGGCCTCGCGGAAATCGCCGTGAATCAGGGGAGTGCCGCACGCAAGCTCGGATTGCGCGTCGGCAGCCCGGTCGCGCCGGTCGGGCCCTGAAATGCCCCTCGTCTACACGGTGGGGCACGGCAACCGCACGATCGAGGATCTTGTTGCCACCCTCACCGCGGCCGGCGTTGCCCGGTTGGTCGACGTCCGATCGTATCCGCGCTCCCGGCGATATCCCCATTTCGGCTACGGTCCGATCGGCGCGAGTCTTGCCGCAGCAGGCATCGCCTACGAATGGCGGGGAAGGGGAATGGGCGGAAAGCGCCGCGGCGAAGCCGAGGCGAACCACCCGGGCTTGCGTGAGCCGGCTTTTCGCGCCTATGCCGAGCACATGCGCAGCGACCTCTTCCAGCTTGCGGCAGCGGAAGTCCTGGTACAGGCCGAGCGCGCGGCACCGTGCCTGATGTGCGCGGAGCGAGACCCTGCGCAATGCCACCGTTCGCTCATCGCCGATTGGATGGTCGTGCGGGGAGCCCGGGTCATTCACCTTATCGGGCCCGCCGAGGCGCGCCCGCACTCGCTGCACCCGGCCCTGCGCGTCGAGCAAGGCGCATTGCGCTATTCCCGGGGCGCGGCGCAGGGAGAGCTTTTCTAGGCGACGACGACCGCGCGGTAGTCGTTCACGTTCGTCAGCGTCGGCCCCGTCACCAACAGGTCGCCAAGCGCGGCGAAGAATCCGTAGCTGTCGTTTCGCGCCAGGAAATCCCGTGGATCGATGCCCGCGGAACATGCGCGCGCCGCAGTGTCGGGGCCGAGCAGCGCCCCGGCGTTGTCCTCCGAGCCGTCGATGCCGTCGGTGTCCGCCGCGATCGCGTGAACGCCGCTGACTCCTTCGAGCTCGATGGCGAGCGCGAGCAGAAACTCGCTGCAGCGCCCGCCGCGGCCACCCTCGGCGCGCAGCGTAACCGTGCATTCGCCGCCAGAGATGAGCGCGACCGGCGGCGCGAACGGCGCGCCATAGCGCCGCACTTCCCGCACCACTGCCGCCAGCACCTTGGCCACTTCGGACGCCTCGCCGGTGACCGAATCTCCCAGTATCACCGGCGTGACACCCGCCGCGCGGAACGTCGCAGCCGCGGCCTCCAGCGAGCGGTGGGCAGTCGCGACGAGGCGGTTGTCGACACGCGCGAATACGGGGTCTCCTGGCTTGGGAGTCTCCGCGATGCGGCCGGCCACGCCGTCTTCGAGGCGAGCGCGCACCGCCGGTGGCGGCGTGACGCGGTAGCGCGCCAGGACGTCGAGGGCGTCGCGAAAGGTGGTGGGATCCGGCGCGCAGGGTCCGGAAGCGATGTGGGTGGGATCGTCGCCCGTGACGTCGGAAATGATGAGCGCGACCACCTCCGCCCTGCTCGCGGCGGCGAGCCGTCCGCCCTGAATCGCGGAAAGGTGCTTGCGGACCGTATTGATTTCCTGAATGGCCGCACCGCAGCGCAGCAGTTGCCTCGTCACCGCCTTGAGGTCGGCCATCGAGACTTGGGCAGCCGGCAGCGAAAGCAGGCTCGAGCCGCCGCCGGAGAGCAGCGCAATCAACAGATCGTCCTCGGTGAGCGCGGACGCGCGCTGAAAGATCTCCCGAGCCCCGCTCTCGCCCGCTTCGTCGGGCACCGGATGCCCGGCTTCCACGACCCGGATGCGCGACGTCGGCAGCGCGTGCTGATAGCGCGTCAGGACGATGCCTTCGAGCGGGGCACCGGCCGGCCACCCACGCTCGACGGCCACGGCCATGGAGGCCGCAGCTTTGCCCGCGCCGACGACCAGTGTCCGGCCGCGCGGAGGGGGCGGCAGATGCGGGCCCAACACGGCGAGCGGATCGGCCGCTGCAACCGCAGCGCGAAAGCTTTCCTCGAGCAAGCTGCGCATGCGATGGCGCGGGCGCAGCTCAGCCGAAACTCTCTCGCGCCGCGTCCCGACCCAGCCCGTACAGCTTGGGATAGAACTCTCGAAAGGCCTTCTGGATCTCGGCCGCCGGCACGTCGGCGAAGTTGCCGCGGTCGCGCACGTATTCCATGTGGCGGCGCGCGTCCTGGTCGTAGGGATGGAAGATCGAATCGTTGCGGCCGTCGAATTCGAGCGGCTTGACGCGGAACTTCGTGCACAGGGCGAGGTTGAACGCCGGCGTCGCCTTGACCCACTTGCCCTCGAGAAAGAGCTCGGTGTAGCCGTGGTAGACGAACAGATCGCTGCCGATGTACTCGAGCAGGCGCGGCGTCGAGAGATGATTCCTCACATCCGCAAACCCCACCCGCGCCGGAATGCCTTCGGCGCGCGCGCACGCCGCGAGAAGCGCCGCCTTGCCGACGCAGAATCCTTCTCCGGCCTCGAGGCAGCTGCTCGCGCGATAGGCCGAATCGGCGGTGAAGTCGAGAAACGGGTTGTAGCGGATGCCGTCGCGCACCGCATAGTAAAGAGAAACGGCCCGCTCGAGCTCGGTGGACCCTCGCGCGTGCTCGCGCGCGAAGGCGGCGACGGCAGGATGGTCGCTATCGATGTAGACCCCGGGTTGAAGGTAGCTTTCTGCCGCGCCCATCAGCGATCGAGCTTCATCATGCGCTTGGTGCCCGTAAACAGGGCACTCGCGGGATTGGCGAGCTCGCTGATCACCGAGAAGTGATGGTGCCCGGGCATCGCGATGTCCCCGGAGACCGCGGATTTCCAGCGCTGCGCCAGAAGCGCGTTCTGGCGCTTGAATTCCGGGCTCTCCAGGCCGCCGACGCAGGTAAAGACCGGTGCGCGCGTCGCCGGCGGGAGAAACGCGGGCGAGACCCTGAGGGCGGAGTCTTCGTCAAGGCGCAGGTCCGCGCTCAGGAAGTCGATTCCCACCAGCGGGCGCAAGTCGTAGATCCCGCTCACGGCGAGCCCGCCTTTGAAAAGGTCTTTCGGCAATCGCGCGTCGTACACCGGCCACAAGGCCGCCATCATCATCGCCGCAAGGTGCGCGCCCGCCGACCACCCGCTGACGAACAGCCGGTCTTCGTCCATGCCGTACTCTTCCGCGTGGCGGTATAGCCAGGCGGACGCGCGCAGCATCTGGCGAACGATTTCGGCGATCGAGACGCCCGGACACAGGTCGTAGTTCACCAGCACCAGCGACACGCCGGCGTCGACCCAGGCGGGGGCGAGATAGGCGAAATCACGCTTGTCGAGGGAGCGCCAGTAACCGCCGTGGATGTACATCAGCACGGAGCCGTCGCCTTTCCTGGCGGGAAAGATATCGAGCTTTTCCCCGGGCGCCGGACCGTACTCGCGGTCGAGGTAGCAGGTCATGGTCGCGCGCGCTCGTGCCGAGCCTTCGGCCCAGCGCGCGAAGTACTGCTCGTGGTCGGGGACCAGCTCGCGGTTGTTGTAGTCGCCGCTGAGGGTGTCGTGGCCGCTCATGCCCGCATCTCACGCCAGAGGCCGAGCGCAGTCTGCGCGGGCCGGTCGGAATACGAGAACAGGACGCACTCGTCGTCGCTCTGGAAGCTCACCGGATGCCAGCTCGGGACCACCATAGTGTCGCGCGGCTCGAACGAAAAAACCTGGTCGCCGATTTTCGCCTTGCCCTTGCCTTCCACTACCGAGTAGACGGTCGCGTCGGTCGAGCGGTACGGGTCGGACTTGAAGCCCTTGGGCAGCAATTGGATGAAGCTGCCGATGGTCGGCATCGCGAGCGCACCGCTGAGCGGGTTGATGAACTGCATTTTCCAGCCGTGACAGCCATTCGGGTCGCCGTTCCTCGACAGCGCGTGGAGCGTTTCACGGCTGCGCGAGTACGGGTAATTGAAGATCGGCGATGTCTTCGAGGCTGGCAGCGGTCCCATCGGAACCATGTTGTTGCCGTAACGCACGCTGGAGTCGCCCTCGGCCCGCTTCACTGGTTGCACGTCCTCCGGGTAGGTTTCCATGAACCCCGCGTCGAACATCCGCACGATGTGAATGTCCAGGCCGTCCATCCAGACGACCGGCTCGTCGCCCGGATTGCCGTGGTCGTGCCAGGTCCAGGGCGGCGTGATGATGAAGTCACCCGGATGCATGGTCGTGCGCTCGCCGTCGACCGCGGTGTAGGCGCCCGCGCCTTCGACGATGAAGCGCAAAGCCGATTGGGTATGTCGGTGGCTGGGTGCGACCTCGCCGGGCAGGATCAGCTGCAAGCCGCAAAACAGGCTGCGGGTGATCGCGGACTGTCCGCGCAGACCGGGGTTTTCCAGGATCAGGACCCGCCGGATCGCCTCTTTCGCGGTGATGACCTCGCCCGATTCCATGATGAAGGGGCGGATTTCGCGGTATTTCCACAGCGCCGGAACGCAGGGGGTTTGCGGCTGCGGCGGGACGAGGTTGTGCAAGACCTCCCACAGCGGCGCGAGGTTGTCAGGGGCCATGCGCCGATACAGATCTGCGCGCTCGCCGCCGGGCGCCGGAGGCGCTCCGGGCTTGAGGACCGAAGCCATCACATGCTCCTGGGTTCGAGAACGTGCATTTTCTCCGGTATGGCCGGCCACCGCAACGCGCAGCGGCGAAAACACCCCGCTCAGGCCGGCTGCAGCCACGCGATCAGAGTCCGGCGCAGGGCGTACTTGAGCCGATCCCAGCGCGAGGGGTTCTGCACGATCTCGGCGCGAAAGAACGACGGACACAACACTGCGGCGTGGGCCACCTCTCCGCACAGGCCGCAGCCCACGCAGGCATTGTTGACGTGCGCCACGGGGTCGACCTTGAGCGGGTCGGACGCGTCCTTCACGGTCAGCGAGGGGCAGCCCGAGAGGCGGATGCAGGAATGATCCCCCGAGCATACGTCCTCGTCGACCCCGAAGCGGGTCCTGAGGACGCGCTTGCCGGCCTTCAGCGCCGCCGCATTCAGGGGACGCAGGCGACGCTGGCGCTCGAGCTGGCACTCGCCCTCGGCGACGATGACCTTGAGCCCCGGCTGCTCGGTGGTCATGGCTTCCTTGAGAACCTTGGAAACCGCGCCGACGTGATAGTTGTGCACCGTCCTCATCCAGCCCACCCCCAGGCCCCGCAAGGTGTTTTCGATGGTTCGGTCCGCGGGCTTGGAGATCACGTCCTGCGTGCCCGTCGCCGAGGTGTAGCCGTTCTTCATCACCACCAGCACCGCATCGCCCTTGTTCAGCAGGTTCGAGGTCACGCCCGACAGCAGGCCGTTGTGCCAGAACCCGCCGTCGCCCATGATCGCGATCGGGCGCCGAGCCATCATGGGGCCGACCCCGGCGCTCGAGGCAAGGCCCATGCCGTAGCCGAGGATCGAGTTGCCGATCGAGAACGGCTCGAACGTCGCGAAGGAGTGGCAGCCGATATCGGCGGAAATGTGCGGCCGGCCCACCTCGCGTTCGGCGAGCTTGATCGCGGCGAAAACCGGCCGTTCCGGACAGCCGATGCAGAATCCCGGCGGACGGGGCGGAAGCGGGACGCCGAGCAGCTCCGCCGCGCGTTGCCGCGCTGCCTCGGCGTTCTCGAGCCAGCCCTTGCCGGCCGATACGTCCACCTGCGGCGCATGCTGCGCGAGCAGCGCCGAAATGCCGCGAACCAGGATTTCGGCGCCGTACTCGCCGGCCATCTGCAGCAGGTCCTTGCCGTGCAGGCGCGTCTGCAGGTCGGCGCGGCGCAGGATCGTGGCGATGTCCTGCTCGATGAATTCGGGCTGACCCTCTTCGACCACCAGCACCGCGCGCTTGCCGGCGCAGAACGCGGTGATCTCCTCGGGCACGAGCGGGTAGACGACGTTGAGCGCGAGGATCGGGATACGGCTGTTCCCGAAATCGTCCGCCAGGCCGGCCAGGCGCAGCGCGCGCAGCAGGTTGTTGTAAAGGCCGCCCTGCACGACGAGGCCGACCTCGTTCTGCTCGCCTTCGAACACCTCGTTCAGCCCGTGCGCGTGCACGAACCGGCGCGCCGCCGGCAGGCGCACGTCGCTCTTGAGCTTCTCGTGCTTGAAGGTGGCGGGAGGATGCGAAATCCGGTCGTAATTGAACTGGGCGGCCTGCTCGAGCCGATGGCGGGTCGAGATCGCAGGCGCCCGGTTGTCGCTCGCAACGAAGGACCCGTGCAGGTGGCAGGCGCGGATGCGAAGCTCCAGCATCACCGGCGTGTTGGACGCTTCCGAGAGCTCGAAACCCTTCTCCACCATCTTGACGATGGTCGGCAGGTTCGGCCGCGGGTCGAGCAGGCAGAGCGACGACTTGAGCGCGATCGCGTGGGTTCGCTCCTGCGCAACGCTCGCGCCTTCGCCGTAGTCCTCGCCGATGACGATCAGCGCGCCGCCCACGACGCCGGCGCTGGAGAGATAGCTGAGCGCGTCGGAAGCGACGTTGGTGCCGACGATGGACTTCCAGGTGACGGCGCCGCGAGCCGGATAGTTGATCGAGGCGCCGAGCATCGCCGCGGCCGCGGCCTCGTTGGTGCAGGCTTCGACGTGAACGCCCAGCGTGTCCAGGTATTCGCGCGCCTGGACCATGACGTCGAGCAGGTGCGATACCGGCGCGCCCTGATAGCCACCGACGTAGGAGACGCCCGACTGCAGCAGCGCCTTGGTGACCGCGAGAATGCCTTCCCCGCGGAAGCTCTCCCCCGCACCGAGCTTGAGCAGCTCGATCTCCTGGTTGAAATGGCGCTCCATGCTCAGCCCGCCTTCTGCGTGGCCGCGGCGCGGCGCGCGAACCGAATCGGCTTGGCCTCGGGCGGACGCGGCGCAATCCCGTGCTCGGCGAGAGCGCTGTCGAGCTTGCGCCCTTCCGCGTCCGCGAGCGCGGCTTGGCGCGCGTTGCGGATCGCCGCCGTGCGCGCGGCAGCATCGGGCAGCGCGTCGCCCTCGACGAGCGTGTCCATGATGCGCAGGAAGTTGTTCCTGCCGCGCTGGTGCGTCTCGCCGTAACCCTTGATAAGTCTTCCGCAGAGCGCGATTTCCAGCGCGAGAGCGGGCGCCGGCGCCGCACCGCGAATCGCCGCCAGCCAGCGCTCGATCAGGGCCTGCTCGTCGCCGTAGCGTGCGCCGAGGCGGCGCAAGGGGCGCAGCCACGCCAGCGAGCGCAGCATCAGGAAGCCGGTGGCGCTGGTGGTTCTGACCTGCATGCCGAAGTTGAGTCGCTGAGCGAGGCCGCGTCTGCGGGCCCACTGCAGCAGCCTGCGGGAGAGTCCGCGCGGCAGCAGCGCCGCGACTTCTTCCAGTCCGGGCTTGAGGAATTCGACGATGTGCAGCGGCTCGTCGGGGGCTGCCTGAACCTCCTTTCGCACCCTCTCGAATCGGCTGCGGCGCGACTTGAGGTCGGCGACCCGAATCACGTCCTCGTAGCACATCCAGAGCGCGAGGAAGCGGCCGGTCTCATTGGTGAGCCGGTAGCCGTCGATGCCCCGGCCTGTCTCGCGCTCGAGTCTCGCCACCGGCTCGAGGCGGTCCAGATAGAGCTTCGCATAGCCCAGGTCCTGATAGCCGGCGCAGCGCGCCGCGCCTTCCTCCAGAATGGCGTGGGTTTCGGCCGGAAAGGCACTGCGTACACGCTCGAGTGGCTGCGCGCCCTGGCGTTTCGTCTCCGCCGGGCCGAGCGCCTGCGGCTCTCCCGCGGCATGGGCGTAGGCGGCGGCGAAGCCGCGCAGGCTCGCCTCGGCGCCCTTGCCGGAGGCCCGAATCGCAGCTTCGCAGGCCATGCGCGACAAGGGCAGCGCGCCGGAGCCTGCCAGCGCGCCGAACAGGGTCGCACTGATCACGGTTCCCGCGTCGCTCGCCAGCTTCTGCAGGTCGAGCAGCAGCGCCCGCCTGGCCAGCGTCTGCGCGGCCTTCACGAGGCGTTCGGCGTCGATTCGGCCGTCGCCCATCGCCATCTTTTCCACCGTCGTGTAGATGCGATGGGTCGAAGCGATCAGGGTGGTGCGATCCGGGGTGACGTAGCCGTTCTGCAGCGCGCGCGCGGCCTCGAGCAGCTCGGAGGCAACCATCACGTCGACATAGCCCGGCGCCGGCGCGAGCGTCATGACAGGCCGCCGCCCGCCGAGCTCGGCGGCCTTGGCGGGGTAGATCTCGACATAGTAGGTCGTCGCGCCGGTGCGCTGGGCCACTCCCGGGATCGAGGTGCTCTGCACCGGGTAGCCTTCCGCGGCGGCCGCGGAATGGACCCAGTCGGCGAGCACGCCGCCGCCTTCGCCGCCCAGGGCGGCGATCAAGAGGGTGACGGGGCGTTCCGGGAGGTTCATGCGCGGCTCCGAGCGGGCAAGGCTACGGAGCCCGAGTGTTATTTGTCAAATCAATGTAATACATGATATGAATCACGGTTGTGAATGTAGCGGATCTCGATCTCAACCTGCTGCGCGTGCTCGACGCGGTGCTGCGCGAGCGCAACGTGACCGCCGCCGCGAGCCGGCTCGGACTGACGCAGCCGGCGGTGTCGAACGCGCTGGCGCGGCTGCGCGCGGCTTTCGGCGATGCACTGTTCGTGCGCACGCCCGCGGGCATGGCGCCGACGCCGTTCGCGCGCGACCTGGACGATCCGGTGCGCGAGGCGCTCGCCCTGATCGAGTCGGCGCTGGCGCACGGCCGCGGCTTCGATCCCGCGACGTCCAAACGCGCTTTCCGCTTCCATATGTCGGACCTGGGCGAGATCTCGTTTCTGCCGCGGCTGGTCGAGCACGTGCGCGGGCTCGCGCCCGGGGTCTACCTGGAGGCGCTGGGGCTGCCGCTGGAAGCGATCGACGAGGGGCTCGCCGGCGGCGCGCTCGACATCGCGGTCGGCTTCCTGCCCGGGCTCGCCGGGCAGGTGCGGCGCCGGCGCTTGTTCCGCGATCCCTACGTCTGCCTGATGCGCAGCGACCACCCGCGTATCGGCAACCGCCTGACGCGCAAGCAGTTCCTCGAAGCCTCGCACGCGCTGGTGTCCTCGACCGGCAGCGGGCATCGCGTCATCGAGGAGGCGCTCGAGCGCAACGGGGTGACGCGCCGCATCGCGCTGCGCGTGCCGCACTTCACCGTGGTGCCGATGGTGCTCTCGCGCACCGATTTGCTGCTCACGCTGCCGAGCCAGGTGGCGCGCGCCTACGAGGCCGATGGCCGATTCAAGTCCCTGCCGGTGCCCTTGCCGATCCCGCCCGCCGAGGTGGCAGTGCACTGGCACGAGCGCTTCGAGCGCGATGCCGGCAACCGCTGGCTACGCGAATTGATGGTCGACCTATTCGCGCAGTAGCGGCCGGCTGCGGCGCACGAAAGGGGTCAGGGCGAGCGGCGCGAAGTACATCGGGATCTGGGCGATGCCGACGTAAAGGGAGAACGCCGCGCCGGCGCTGCCCGCAGTGATCGCCAGCATCAGGCCCATGTTGCGGTTGCCGCTGAGCAGCGCCGCCCCATAGGCCGCGGCGATCCCCGCGCGCCGGAACAGCGCGAAGCCCGCGAGATGAAGCAGCGCGGTCGCGGCGCAGGCCGCGAGCAGGAGGGTGCCGATGTAGACCGGGTCGCGCAGCAGGCGCGTGGTGACGCCGTCCATGACCGCGATCGCGAACACCACCAGCAGGAGCACGTTTGCACCCGCGAGCACGTCGTCGTGGCGCGCCAGGCGCGCCGCGCCGACGGCGCGCCGGATCGCCCAGGCAAGCACGAACGGCGTCGCCACGAGCAGCGTCACCCTCACGAAGAACGCCCCCAGGTCGACGCTCAACCCCGCCTCGGGGAGCAGCCAGCCAACGAGCGGTGTCAGCGTCAGCGGCAGGAGCAGGGTCGCTGCGACGGTGCCCAGCACCGCGAGCACGCCGTCGAGGCCCAGGATCAGCGCGAACACCGCCGCCGAGCCGATCGGCGGCGCGGCCGCCTGCAGGACGAGCACGAGCCGAAGATCGGGCGGCAGCCCGGCGAGCGCCGTGCCGAGCCAGACCAAGAGCGGCGAGGCGACCAGCTGCCAGAGCGCAATGGCCCCCGGCAGCGCCGGGCGCCGCAGCCCCTCGGCGAGGCGGTTCCAGTCCAGGCGCAGCAGCGCCGCGGTGAGGGTGCCGATCACCGCCGGCGTCAGCAGCGGGCGCAGCAGCGCCGCGAGATCGGGCAGGGCGACGCCGACGAAAACGCCCGCGGGCAGCGCCCAGCGCGCGTGACGGCCGAGAAATCCGAGAAGGACTCGCAATTCGAAATGGGGCCGAAGCAAATCGCTAGCATGCCCGAGGCTGCGCTTCGCCGCTCGGCTAGAATCGCAGGCATGGCCAAGGACACCAAGGGCGGGCTGGCGCGCGGCCTGACCAATTACGGCGACGCGGGGTTTTCGCTCTACCTGCGCCGCTCCTTCGCGAAGAGCATGGGCTACTCGGGCGAGATGCTCGCCCGCCCGACGGTCGGCATCGCGGACTCGAGGAGCGGCTACAACAACTGCCACCGGCACTTTCCCGAGCTGATCGAGGCGGTCAAGCGCGGGGTGCTCGCCGCGGGCGGGCTGCCGCTCGATTTCCCCACGGTGTCGCTGGGCGAGGTGTTCCTCTCGCCCACCTCGATGATGTTCAGGAACCTGATGGCGATGGACACCGAGGAGATGGTGCGCGCCCAGCCGATGGACGCGGTGGTGCTCGTGGGCGGCTGCGACAAGACCGTACCCGCGCAGCTGATGGGCGCGGCCTCGGCCGACCGGCCGGCGGTGCAGCTGCTCGCCGGGCCGATGATGCCGACCTCGTTCCGCGGCGAGCGCCTCGGCGCCTGCACCGACTGCCGCCGCTTCTGGGCGATGCACCGCGCCGGCAAGGTCGATGCGCGCGGCATCGAAGAAGTCGAGGGCAATCTCGCCACCACCGCCGGCACCTGCGCGGTGATGGGCACCGCCTCGACCATGGCCGCGCTCGCCGAGGCTCTGGGCATGGCGCTGCCGGGAACCGCCGCGATCCCCGCCGTGCACGCCGACCGCCTGCGCGCGGCGGAGGCGAGCGGACGGCGCGCGGTCGAGCTCGCGCGCCAGCCGATCCTGCCTTCGCAGGTGATCACCGAGAAGTCGATCGAGAACGCGCTGCGCGTGCTGCTGGCGATCGGCGGCTCGACCAACGCGATCGTGCACCTCACCGCGATCGCCGGCCGGGTCGGAGTCAGGATCGATCTGAACAAGCTGAACGCCCTGTCCGACGCCACCCCGGTGCTGATCGACTTGAAGCCCACCGGGCAGCACTACATGTCCGACCTGCATTTCGCGGGCGGGCTCGGCGCCGTGCTGAGGGAGCTCAAGCCGCTGCTCCACCTCGATTGCATGACGGTCGCGGGCGAGACGCTCGGCGAGCGGCTCGAGCGCGAAGAGCAGGCCGGCACGCCCTGGGTCGACCGCGCGGTGGTCAAACCGCTGGCCGAGCCGCTGGCGAAAGAGGGGGGGCTGGTGGCGCTCTTCGGCTCGCTGGCGCCGAACGGCGCGATCCTGAAACGCTCGGCGGCCGATCCGAAGCTGTTCGAGAAGGAGGGCCGCGCGGTGGTGTTCGGCTCGCTCGACGACCTCGCCGCGCGCATCGACGCGCCGGAGCTGGATGTCACTGCGGACGACTTCCTGGTGCTGCAGAACGCCGGCCCGAAGAGCGGCTACGCGATGCCCGAGGCCGGCTACCTTCCCATCCCTGCCAAGCTCGCGCGCGCCGGGGTCAAGGACATGGTCAGGATCTCGGACGCGCGCATGAGCGGCACCGCCTACGGCACGATCGTGCTGCACGTCTCGCCGGAAGCCGCGGTCGGCGGGCCGCTCGCCCTGGTGCGCGACGGCGACCGCATCCGCATCTCGGTCAAGGAGCGGCGCATCGACCTGCTGGTGGCGGAGGACGAGCTCGCACGCCGGCGCAGCGCGTGGACCGCCCCGGCGGCGCCGCCCGCGCGCGGCTACGCGAAGCTCTACATGGACCACGTGCTCCAGGCCGAGCACGGCTGCGACTTCGACTTCCTGCGCAAGGCCTAGCGCAAGCGAGGGCGAATGGACCGCTTCGCGCACTACGACTGGCCGTTCCTGGAGGAGCGCCATGCGACGCTCGCGCGCGAGGCCGATGCCTGGGCCGCGCAGCATCTGGCGCACGCGCACGATCCGGACGCGGACGCCGTGTGCCGGCGGCTGGTGCGAGAGCTGGGCGAGGCGGGGTTCCTGAATTACTGCGCGCCCGGAACCGATCACTTCGACGTGCGCTCGATCGCCGTGCTGCGCGAGGTGCTCGCCTACCACGCCGGGCTGGCGGACTTCGCTTTCGTGATGCAGGGCCTGGGCAGCGGTCCGATCGCGCTCGCCGGCAGCGGTTCGCAGCGCGAGCGCTACCTGGCGCCCGTGGCCGAAGGAAAGGCGATCTCCGCCTTTGCCCTCTCCGAGCCCGACGCCGGTTCCGACGTCGCCGCGCTTTCCACCACCGCGCGCCGCGACGGCAAGGATTGGGTGCTCGACGGCACCAAGACCTGGATCTCGAACGGCGGCATCGCGGACTTCTACGTCGTCTTCGCCAAGACCGACGCCGCGGCCGGCACGCGCGGCATCTCGGCGTTCATCGTCGAGGCCGACGCGCCCGGGCTGGACGCGAGCGAGCGCATCGACATCGTCGCGCCGCATCCGATGGCGACCGTGCGCCTGAAGGGCTGCCGCGTGCCCGCCGACGCCCTGGTCGGCGCGGCCGGCGAGGGGTTCAAGCTGGCGATGCGCAACCTGGACGTGTTCCGCACCACCGTCGCCGCGGCGGCGCTCGGCTTCGCTCGCCGCGCGCTCGACGAGGCGCTCGCGCGCGCCCGCAACCGCAGGATGTTCGGCCAGACCCTGGCCCAGTTCCAGCTCACGCAGGCGAAGCTGGCCGACATGGCGACCGGGATCGAGGCTGCCGCGCTGCTCACCTACCGCTCGGCCTGGGTGCGCGACGTCCACGGCAGGCGGGTAACGAGCGAGGCCGCGATGGCCAAGATGCATGCGACCGAGACGGCGCAGCGGGTGGTCGACGAGGCGGTGCAGATCTGCGGCGGGCTGGGCGTGACGCGCGGCCACCCGGTCGAGCTGCTCTACCGCGAGGTGCGCGCGCTGCGCATCTACGAGGGCGCGACCGAGGTGCAGAAGCTGATCATTGCCCGCGAGCTCCTGAAGTGAGGGCAGCGCTACGCAAGCGCTGCGCCTGGGCAAGGAATCCCCTTTCCATTGCCTACCACGACCGCGAATGGGGCGTGCCGGTGCGCGACGACCGCAAGCTGTTCGAATTCCTGGTCCTCGAAGGGGCGCAGGCGGGGCTGTCGTGGGACACGATCCTGCGCAAGCGCGAGCGCTATCGCGAAGTGTTCGACGGCTTCGACTCGGAGAAGGTCGCCCGTTACGGGGCGAGAAAGAAGGCTCAGCTCCTGGCCGATCCGGGGATCGTGCGCAACCGCGCCAAGATCGAGGCGGCGGTGGGTAACGCGCGCGCGTTCCTCGCGGTGCGCGAGGAGTTCGGCAGCTTCGCGCGATACGCCTGGGGTTATGTCGGCGGCAGGCCGATCAGGAACCGCCGTCCGCGCGGCGCGCCGGCCCCGACGCACAGCGCGGAGTCGGACGCGCTGTCGAAGGATCTCAAGCGGCGCGGCTTCAAGTTCGTGGGCACGACGATCGTGTATGCTTTCATGCAGGCGGTCGGCATGGTGGACGATCATACGGTCGAGTGCTTTCGCCACCGCGCTTCAACGCGAAAATGAGAGTCGCTCTGCTTCTTGTCCTGCTGTTCGGCGTCAGCGGCGCGGCGCTTGCCTACGACGCGAACGGCGTCTCGCTCGGGGCGCCGGAAAGCGACGTCACCGATGCCTTTCCGAGCGCCCATTGCCAGCCCCTTGAGTGGAAGTCCGCCGCTGCGGACCGGCGCTGCGACGACGCGCGAATCGAATTCGCCGGTGTGCGAGCGCGCGTCACCTTCTACCTCAAGAACGGATCGGTGCAGGCCTTCAACGTGCGCTTCAACCCGAACGACCGCGAGCGGGTCGTGCGCTACCTGAAGTCGCGCTACGGCGAGCCGAAATCTGAGCGCACCGATACCTTCCGGCGCGAAGGCAAGCCCGAGCGGAAGGTGTACACGGTGCGCTGGGAAAGCGGGCGCGACAAGGCGCTGCTGTCGGTGCAGCTTGGCCGCAGGCGGGCGCAGCTCGAGGTGTCGCGCGGGAATTTCGAGCAGGAGATCTACAGGGTGCGGTAGCCATGTTCGAGTCGGCAGAGCTGGGACACAAGCTGTCCAAGGGAGAGTACAAGCGCATCGAGCCGAGGCTTCGCGTCGACTTGCTGGAGGCCCAGTTCCGCCTCTCCCAGCTCGGCAAGTTCCCGGTCATCCTGCTCATTTCCGGCGTGCGCGGCGCGGGCAAGGGAGAGACGGTCAACCTCTTCAACGAGTGGATGGATCCACGCCACATCCACACGCACGCCTTCGACGTTCCGTCGGACGAAGAGGCCGAGCGGCCGCCGATGTGGCGCTACTGGCGCGCCCTCCCGCCCAAGGGCAAGATCGGGATCCTTTTCGGATCCTGGTACACGGATCCGATCATCGACCGGGTGTTCAGGCGCGCCAAGTCCAAGGATCTGCTGCGCTCGATCGAGGAAATCAACCGATTCGAGAAGATGCTTGCAGACGACGGGGCGCTGGTCCTGAAATTCTGGTTCCATCTGTCGAAGAAAGCGCAGCGCAAGCGCCTCAAGGCGCTCGAATCCGATCCCGAGACCCGCTGGCGCATCACGCCGCGCGACTGGGAATTCTTCAAGGCCTACGACCGCTTCTACCAGGTGAGCGAGAACACCCTGCGCGAGACGAGCACCGCCTGGGCGCCGTGGATCGTGATCGAAGGGTCGGACCCCGAGTACCGCGCCGTGACGGCGGGCAGGGAGCTGCTGGAGGCGATGAACAAGCGCCTCTCGGCTCCGCCGGAGCGCCGCCGCAAGAAGAGCGACGCGGCGCCGCTGGTGCAGCCGGTCGACAAGCTGCACATCCTCGATCGCCTCGACCTGTCGCAGACCCTGGCGAAGAGGCGTTATCAGAAGGAACTGGGGGAACTCCAGGGCGAGCTCGCGAAGCTGACGCGGCACCGGAAGTTTCGCGAGCACACTGTGGTGCTGGTGTTCGAGGGCATGGACGCGGCGGGCAAGGGAGGTGCGATCCGCCGCATCACCGGGGCGATCGACGCGCGCCTCTACCACACGATTCCGATCGCCGCGCCCACCGACGAAGAGCGCGCGCAGCCTTATCTGTGGCGCTTCTGGCGTCACCTTCCGCGCAGGGGCCGTTTCGTGATCTACGACCGCAGCTGGTACGGGCGGGTGCTGGTCGAGCGCGTGGAGGGCTTCGCCGACGAAGCGGACTGGTTGCGCGCGTATTCGGAAATCAACGACTTCGAGGAGCAGCTCGTTCGCAGCGGCGCGATCGTCGCCAAGTTCTGGCTCCAGATCTCGAAGGAAGAGCAGTACCGGCGCTTCAAGGAGCGCGAGAAGACGCGCTTCAAGCAGTTCAAGATCACGCCCGAGGACTGGCGCAACCGCGAGAAGTGGAACGCCTACCAGGTCGCGGCGGCGGACATGATCGAGCGCACCAGCACCGGGCATGCGCCGTGGACCCTGATCGGCTCGAACGACAAGTACCACGCGCGAGTCGACATTCTGAAGACTCTCACGCGCGCGCTGCGTGCTCGGCTGAAGGCCTGATCAGGGCCAGACCCAGGGCCGCCGCGCGCGGTCGGCCGCCTGCCAGGCGGAAATTTCGGCCTCGCGTGTGAGCGTCATCCCGATCGCATCCAGGCCCTCGAGCAGCGCCTTCTTGCGCAAGGGATCGATGTCGAAGCGGTGGCTCGTGCCGTCGGGCCCGATGACCGCCTGCACGGGAAGATCGACCTTGATTCGGACCGGCGCCGTCGCTCCGCCGAGCGTCTCGAGCAACGCCTCGACCGCCGGCGCGGGCAGCCGGATCGCAAGCACGCCGTTCTGGAAGCAGTTGCCGTAGAAGATTTCGCCGAAGGAGGGCGCGATCACGCAGCGAAACCCCATGCCGGCGATCGCCCAGACGGCCATCTCGCGCGAGCTGCCGCAGCCGAAGTTCTCCGCCGCAACCAGGATCCTCGCGTCGCGGAACGGCGCGCGGTTGAGGGGAAACTCGGGGTTCTCGCTACCGTCGGCGCGGTAGCGCGCCATCTCGAAGGCCCAGCGCCCCATTTCCGCGCGAGGGGTGCGCACGCAGCGCTCGATACGGATGATCATGTCGGTGTCGACATCGGGGGTCGGCAGCGCCGCCGCGGTCGCGTCGAGGACGGTGAATTTTTCCATGGCTAGGCGAGAAAGTCCCGCACGTCCGCGATCTCGCCCGCGAGCGCGCAGGCCGCCGCGGTGGCGGGGCTGGCGAGGTGGGTGCGGGCGCGCGGCCCCTGGCGGCCGACGAAGTTGCGGTTGGAGGTCGAGACGCAGCGCGCCTCGGGCTCGACCAGCTCGCCGTTCGCGCCGACGCACAGCGAGCAGCCCGGCTCGCGCCATTCGAATCCCGCAGCGAGGAACACCTCGTCGAGCCCTTCGGCTTCCGCGGCGCGCTTGACGCCGACCGAGCCGGGCACGACCCAGGCCCGCACGTGCGCCGCGACCTTGCGCCCGCGAGCGACCTCCGCCGCGGCGCGCAGGTCGGGAAGGCGGGAGTTGGTGCACGAGCCGATGAAGACCCGATCGATACGCGTGCCGGCGAGCGGCCGGCCGGCGGCGAGCCCCATGTACTCGAGCGCTTCCGGTTTGGACGCCGGGATCGTCGCGTCGACCGCGATCGTGTCTTCGGGGCTCGTGCCCCAGGTGATCTGCGGCGCGAGACCGCTTGCGTCGAGCTCGACCTCGCGGTCGAAGCTGGCATCCGGATCGGAGGCAAGAGTCTTCCACCACGCGAGCGCCGCGTCCCACTGCGCGCCGCGGGGCGCGAAGCGCCGGCCCTTCAGCCAGGCGTAGGTGCTCTCGTCCGGCGCGACCATGCCCACCTTGGCGCCGAGCTCGATCGACAGGTTGCAGAGCGTCAGGCGGCCCTCCATCCCCAGCGCGCGCACCGCGCTGCCGGCGTATTCCAGCGCATAGCCGACTCCGCCCGCCATGCCGACCTCGCCGATCAAGGCCAGAATCAGGTCCTTCGCGTAGACGCCTTTCGGCAGCTCCCCTTCGAAGCGCGCCCGCATCGTCCTGGGCTTGCGCTGCTCGATGGTTTGGGTCGCGAGCACGTGCAGGATCTCGGAGGCGCCGATGCCGAAGCCGAGCGCGCCGAGCGCGCCGTTGGTGCAGGTGTGCGAATCGCCGCACACCACCAGAGAGCCCGGCTGGGTGATGCCGAGCTCGGGGCCGATCACGTGCACGATGCCCTGCTCGTCGCCGCCGACATCGAAGAGGCGAACGCCCGCCTTGCGCGACTCCAGCCGCAGCGAGTCGACGAGCACCTGGGCCCAGTCGTGCGCGCCGCCCGTTCTGCCCGGCGCCGACGAGATCACGTGATCCGCGGTGGCGAAGGTCAGCTCGGGATTGCGCACCGGAAGTCCGCGCTCGGAGACTTCGGCCAGCGCCTTGCCGCCGCCGAGATCGTGCAGCAGGTGCCGGTCGACGTGGAGCAGCGCAGTGCCGCCGCCGAGGTCGGCGATCACGTGCGCGTTCCAGACCTTGTCGAACAGGGTGAGCGCCATCAGCGCAGGAAGCTCCCGTCGGTCACGTCGATTACCGCCCCGTTGATCAGCACCGGCGCGTCGGTGGCGAGCCAGCGGATCACGTCGGCCACCTCCTCGGGCCTGCCGGCGCGCTTCGAATATACCGCCTTCATCAGCTGCTCGCGTCGCTCGGGCGCGGCGGCGCGGCGCAGCATGTCGGTCTCGATCGGTCCCGGCGCGACCGCGTTCACCTGTATGCCGTGCGGGCCGAGCGCCGCGGCGAAGCTGCGGGTGAAGCTCACGATCCCGGCCTTGCTCACCCCGTACCACAGGTCCTGGTGGGGCATGAACGCGGCGACCGAGGTCAGATTGACGATGCGCCCCGAGCGCCGCTCGATCATCTGTTTCGAGACCGCGCGGATCAGCTCGACCGGCGCCTCGAGATTGATGCGCAGGAGCCGCGTTCGCGCTTCGTCCGTATAGCGCTCGATCGACAATCCGTTCTGCACTCCGGCATTGTTGACCAGAACGTCGATGCGTCCGAGCGACGCCACGCGCGGCGCGATCGCCGCGAGGTCTTCGAGGTCCTGGCGCACCAGCTCGAGGGGGCCGGAAGCGACCAGCTTGCCGCCTTCGAAATCGCGGTCGAGCGCGATGACGCGCATTCCGGCCGCGAGCAGCGCATCGACCGTCGCGCGGCCGATGCCGCGTGCGGCGCCGGTGACGAGTGCGGTCCGAGGCTGTGCCATGGCGCCTCAGCGCGAGTACGACCCGTTGTTGACGTCGAGCGTGGCGCCGTTGACGTACTCGGGGCAGGCCGAGCCGAGCCACAGGATCGCCTGCGCGACCTCGTCGGGGCGGCACACGCGGCCCGAGTAGACGCTGCGCATCACCCCGTCCCTGCGGGACTGCGGCAGCTGCTCGTACATGTCCGTCTGCGTCGGCCCCGGCGCCACCGCGTTCACCAGCACGCCGTGCGGACCGAGCCAGCCGGCGAAGCTCTTGGTGACGTTCAGAAGCGCCGCCTTGCTCGCGCCGTACCAGAGGTCGGGGTGGCCGGTGAAGGCGGCCACCGAGCCGACATTGACGATGCGGCCGGATCGTCGCGCCATCATCTGCGGGGCGAGCGCCTGCATCAGCGCCACGGGCGCTTCCACGTTGACCGCCATGATCTCCCGCCGGTGCGCTTCAGGAATCGCGTCGTAGGGCTCGCAATACAGCACCCCCGCGTTGTTGACCAGCGTGTCGACCTCGCCCAGGGTGCCGGTGAGCGCGCCGATGCCGGCGACGTCGGTGAGATCGTACTGCAGCCGCCGCACCGACGATGGCAGGTCGCAGCGCGAAAAATCCTTGTCGAGCGCGAGCACCGTCCAACCGGCGCCGAGAAAGGCGTGAGCGGCCCGCAGGCCGATGCCCCTGCCTGCGCCGGTGACCAGCGCCGCCGGCATCTCAGGCCGAGAGACCCGGCATGGCGAAGCCCGCGGCGCGCAGCTCGCCGATCAAGCCCTCTTCCTGGGATCGCTCGAGCTCGACCAGCGGCGGACGCACGGTGCGCCACTGGGGGTCGTTGCCGTAGCTGGCGATGATCGCCTTCAGGGCCGGAATCATCGGCACTTTCTGCACGATCTTGCGCGTTGCGGTGATTCCGGCCTGCAGGGCGTCGGCGTTCGGCGCCTGCCAGTTGCGGTAGACCTGGTCGATCGCCCCGGGATTGACGTTGCCGGTGGCCGTGATGCAGCCCTTGCCGCCGTGGCGCATGTTGTCGAGCAGGAACACCTCGCTGCCGGCGAAGACGTCGAATCCCGCCTTGGCGAAGGCGTCCAGCACCGCCTTGGTGTTGGACCAGTCGCCCGAGGAGTCCTTCAGTCCCGCCACGGCGCCGGGATATTGCTTCAGCAACCGCTCGATCAGCCCGAGGGTGATCGGCACCTGCGACACAGGCGGGATGTGGTAGAGGTAAAGCCGCAGCCGGTCGTCACCGACGCGCTCGATCACCTCGGCGAAGTTGCGGTACAGCCCTTCGTCGGAGACGCCCTTGTAGTAGAACGGCGGCAGCATCAGCACGCCGCCGCAGCCCAGCTCGACCGCGCGCCGCGTCATGGCGACCGAGTCGGTGAGCGCGCAGTGGCCGGTGCCCGGCATCAGCGCCGCCGCGGGCACACCGCCCGCCACCAGAGCCTCGAGCAGCTCGAGCTTCTCGCCGACCGACATCGAGTTCGCCTCGCTGTTGGTGCCGAATACCGCGAGGCCGGAGCACCCGTTCGCGAGCAGCCACTTGCAGTGGCGCACGAAGCGCGCCGCGTCGGGCGCGAGGTCCTTGCCGAAGGGGGTGACGACCGGCGAAAGGACGCCGGTAATGCGTTTGAGGTTTTTCATGTCCGCGATTATATGTAAGAAGCGACCCTGCCGCGGTAGACTCGCGGGCCATGGACCTGACGCGCACTGCGAACATCGACGACCTGCGAGAGCTCGCCCGCCGCCGCCTGCCGAAGGTCGTCTTCGACTTCTTCGATGGCGGGGCCGAGGATGAAGTCGCCCTGCGCGACAACCGCAAGGCATTCGAGCGTATCCGCTTCGCGCCCGGGGTGCTGCGCGACGTCGCCGAGGTGGACGCCTCGACCGAGATCCTGGGCGGGCCGTCGCAGTATCCGCTCGTGATCGCGCCGGTCGGCGGCATCGGCATGGGATGGCCTGGCGGCGATCTGGCGATCGCCCGCGCGGCCGCCGCCTACGGGATCCCGTTCACGCTTTCCACCGCGGCCACGGTCTCGATCGAGGAAATCGCCGACAAGGCGCCGGGGCGGCTGTGGTTCCAGCTCTACGTGCTCCACGACCGGGACTTCACGGACCGCCTGGTCGAGCGTGCGCGCGCCGCGGGATACGAGGCGCTGGTGGTCACGGTCGACCTGCCGGTGGGCGGTAAGCGCGAGCGCGACACGCACAATGGCCTCGTGTTGCCGTTCCGGCCCGGATGGCGCGAGCTGCTCGCCGGCGTCGCGCACCCGTCGTGGGCCCTGCGCATCGCCGCCGCCGGCGGCATCCCCGAGCTCATCAACATGCGCGGGCTGGCGGGCCGGCAGCGCGCGGACATGATCTCCACCGCGTCCTCGGTCGGTCAGCAGCACGATGCTTCGTTCGACGACAAGGGGCTCGCGAGGCTGCGCGACATGTGGAAGGGCAAGCTGATCGTCAAGGGCGTCTCGCGCGCCGAGGACGCCGAGCGCGCTGCGCGCCTCGGCGCGGACGCGGTCTGGCTGTCGAATCACGGCGGGCGGCAACTCGACGCGGCCGTCGCGGCGGTGGACGCGCTGCCGGCGGCCGCGCAAGCGCTCGGTGGCAGGCTGCCGCTGTTGATCGACGGCGGGGTCCGGCGCGGCGCCGACGCGATCAAGGCGCGCGCGCTCGGCGCCCAGGCGGTGGCGATCGGCCGGCCGACTTTGTACGGTGCGACGGCGGCGGGCGAGGCGGGGGCGCGCCGCGCGCTCGAGATCCTGACCGACGAAATCGACCGCACGCTGCGGTTGTGCGGCGCGCGCACCCTGGCCGAAGTCGGCCCCGACCTGTTGGTGAGGTGAAGACATGGCGCAAGACCTTCCGATACTGGTCGTCGGCGGCGGCATAGGCGGCCTCGCGGCGGCGCTCGCGCTGGCGCGCAAGGGATTGAAGGTGCGCGTGTTCGAGCAGGGATCGGAGTTCAAGGAAATCGGCGCGGGCATCCAGCTCGGTCCGAACGTCTACCGGATGTTCGAAGTGCTGGGTCTGACCGAGGCGATCGAAGGCTACTCGGTGCACCCGGACAACATGGTGATGATGGACGGCTTGACCGGCGAGGAGGTGATCCGCCTTCCGGTCGGAGGCGCCGCGTTCCGCGAGCGCTTCGACGGCTACCTCTACGGGGTCATCCACCGCGCCGATCTGCATCAGGTGTTTCTCGACGCCTGCAAGGGCGAAAAGAACGTCGAGCTGAACGTGCTGGCCAAGGCGCTACGCTTCGAGCAAAGCGGCGCGCGCGTGACGCTGCACATGGAAAGCGGCGAGCGCATCGAGGGCTGCGCCTTGATCGGCGCCGACGGGCTCTGGTCGCGCGTGCGCAACCAGCTTCTCGGCGATGCCAAGCCCCGTGTCTCCGGCCATATCGCCTATCGCGCCGTGCTGCCCCGCGCCGAAGTGCCTGCGGACCTCTGGCAGAACAACGTGGTGCTGTGGGCCGGGCCGAAGACGCACCTGGTGCACTACCCGCTGCGCCGCGGCGAGCTCTACAACCTGGTGGCGGTCTTCCACAGCGACCGGTACGAGGAAGGCTGGAACGTCTACGGCGACCCGCAGGAGCTCGAGCAGAAATTCTCGTCCGAGCGGCCGGAGGTGCTGCGCCTGCTGGCCAAGATCAACGCCTGGAGAATGTGGGTACTGTGCGACCGCGAGCCGGTGCGCGAGTGGTCGCGCGGGCGCGTCGCCCTGCTCGGCGATGCCGCGCACCCGACCCTGCAGTACATGGCGCAGGGCGCGAACATGGCGATCGAGGACGCGGTGGTGCTCGCCGCCTACGCCGAGCTTTCGGGCCGCGACTGGGAAAAAACGTTCCGCTGGTACCAGGACGAGCGCTACCTGCGCACCGCGAGGGTGCAGATCACCTCGCGCTACTACGGGGACCTGTACCACGCGGCGGGCGTGGTGCGCGAGCTGCGCAACCAGTTTCTCGCCCCGAAGCCCGGTGCCGACCCCGGGCAGCCGAGCTTCGAGGGTATTGCCTGGCTCTACGACGGCATCAAAGTGCCGACCGCGGCGCCGGCTTGAGGGGCGGTCAGCTCTTCTTCACGTAGGCGACGCACCAGCCCTTGGGGCTGATCGGCCCGGCGACTACCTTGCATTCGCCCATCGCGGTGGGCGACTTGCCGGGGATGAATTGCATGCAGCTGCTGCAATCCTCGTTGCCCTTCGGATGATCCTGGTACTTCATCGCCGCCTTGGGCACCGTGCCCCCGGCTCGCGCGATCACCGGGATTGCCGCCAGGCCCGCGGCAACCAGCGCGGCGCGTTTGAGCATGTCGCGCCGGCCAATCTTC
>CAZLUX010000005.1:8157-10390 GCA_964562815.1 uncultured Enterobacteriaceae bacterium | reverse complement strand
GTGGCAGCTCGCGCAATGGTTCGCGATCGCGAGCTGCTCCCCGGCCTCGGTGAGGTCGGGCCGTTCGTCCTTGCCCGACGGATGATTCGGCGGCGGCAGAGACGAGAGATAGGCGCCGATGTCGCGGATGTCGGCGTTGCTGAGCGGCTGCGACATCGGCGTCATCACCGGATCATTGCGCGTCTCGGTGCGGAAGTAGACCAGCTGCCACTGGATGAAGTTATCGGGTTGCGCTGCGAGCAGCGGTGCGACCCGTCCTTGCGGCGCGGTGCCGCTGCCATGGCAGGCAAGGCAGGGCTCGAACTTCGCCTTGCCCGCGGCGGGATCGGCGGCGCTCGCGGCCGCGGCGACGGAAATCGCCGCCGCGGCCAGCGCCGTTCTTATGATTATCGATCGCAGAACTTACATTCCGTAGCTAATGCGATAGATCGCGTTCGCCCAGTCGTCGGCGATCAGCAGCGCGCCGTCGGGGGCGACGATCACGTCGGCGGGGCGGCCATGGAAATCCTGCTTGCCCTTGAGCCAGCCCGAGGCGAACACGTACTGCTTGGCGTGCCTGCCCTTCGGATCGACGACGATGCGCATGATGCGCGCGCCCTGGTAGACGTGGCGGTTCCACGAACCGTGCTCGGCCAGGAAGATGTTGTTGCGGTACTTCTTCGGGAACATCTTGCCGGTGTAGAACTTCATCCCGAGCGGGGCGACGTGCGCACCGAGGTTGAGCACCGGCGGTGTGAACTCCGAGCACTTGTGCCCCATGGCGAACTTCGGATCGGGGATGTTGCCCTGATGGCAGTACGGATAGCCGAAGTGCTCGCCCATGCGCGAGATGTGGTTCAGCTTGTCGCTCGGGGTGTTGTCGCTCAGCCAGTCGCGCGCGTTCTCGGAGAACCAGTAGTCGCCGGTGCGCGGATCGATGTCGCCGCCGACGCTGTTGCGCACGCCGAGCGCCCTGATTTCGGCCAGCCCGGTCGCGGGATCGACGCGCCGGATCTGCGACACGCTGGTCGGCGGGATGCCGATGTTGAACGGAGGCCCGAACGCCAGCCACAGCCAGCCGTGCCTGTCGAAGGCCAGGTACTTCCAGCCGTGCGCCACGTACGAGGGCATGTCGTCGTAAACCACCTGGGGCGCCGGCATATGGTCCAGGTTGGCTTCGGCGTCGGCGTACTTGTAGATCTTGTCGATGTCGGCGACGTAGAGCGCGCCGTCGCGGAACGCGATGCCGGTCGGCATCTTCATGCCCTTCAGGATCACTTTGACCTGCTTGTTGCCCTCGGGGCCGGTGATCGCGTAGACGTTGCCGACTCCGAACGCGCCGACGAACAGCGTGCCCTTGTCGCCCCACGCCATCTGGCGCGCGCTCGGCACGTCGTGCGCCCACAGGCTGATGTGGAAGCCCTTGGGCAGCTTGATCTTCTTCAGGGTCGCCTGGATCTCCTCGAGCGGCACGCCGGTCGCGGGAGGCGCCTTGGGGGCGAGGCCCTTCTGCGCCGCGGTCTCGTCGCCGAGGAACCAGTCCGCGGGCGGATGCTCCCAGAACGATTTCTTGCTTGAGTCGTAATGCTTCAGTCCCTGCGCTTGCGCGCCGGCAGCGGCGAGCATCGCCGCGGCGAGTACGGCCGCGCCCAACAGCAGTTTCGGATTGCGTGACATCTTGGTGCCTCCTCTTCGTGCATTCACCGACAGTGGATTGTTGTTCTTGTGCCTTTGAGCCGCCGCCCCCCAAGCGTCAGCCGCGCGGCGATTAGATTCCGCCGTAAGCCGCTTGTCAACGTAGTGGTTCGCAGAGTCGGCGGCCGTCGGAAGGCATAATTCCCGTGTCGGGAGGACAGATGGATCAAAACGTCGAATGCGATGTCCTGGTCGTCGGCTCGGGCGCCGGCGGGCTGTCTGCGGCGGTGACCGCGGCGAGGCACGGCCTGGAGGTGATCGTGGCCGAGAAGGCGCCCCTCTTCGGCGGTACCACCGCGCGCTCGGGCGGCTGGCTGTGGATCCCGAACCACCCGATGCAGAAGGACATCGGCGTTTCCGACAGCCTGGAGGAAGCGAGCACCTATTTGCTCGATCAGGCCGGCGAGAAGTTCGACCCCGAGCGGGTGAACGCCTTCCTGACGAACGGCCCGCGCATGGTCGAATTCTTCACGCGCGAAACCGCGCTGCGCTTCGATCCTTCGGCCACTTTCTCCGACTATCACCCCGACGCGCCGGGCGGCAAGCCGGGCGGACGCTC
>CAZLUX010000005.1:6481-8057 GCA_964562815.1 uncultured Enterobacteriaceae bacterium | reverse complement strand
CGTGACCGCGCGCCGCGGCGTGGTGCTCGCCTGCGGCGGCTTCCCGCAGGACCGCGCGCGGCGTGCGCGGCTGTTTCCGCATCGGGAGCACCACTCGCCGGCGCCCGACTCGAACACCGGCGACGGCCTGCGGCTCGCGGCGGCCGCGGGCGCGAAGATCGACGAGTCCCTGCCCAACGCGGCGGCGTGGGTGCCCGTGTCGCGGGTTCCGCGCAGCGACGGAAGCTGGGGCCTGTTTCCCCATTTCATCGACCGTGCCAAGCCCGGGGTCATCGCGGTGACGAGCAAGGGCCTGCGCTTCGTCAACGAGGGCAACTCGTACCACGACTTCATCCAGGCGCTGCTTGCCGCGGGCGAGACCTCGGCTTGGCTCGTCACCGATCACCGCGCGATCCGCGCCTACGGCCTGGGCTTCGTCAAGCCGCGCCCGCTGCCGCTCGGCCCGCATCTCGCCTCGGGCTACCTCAGGCGCGGCGCGTCCATGAGCGAGCTGGCACGGGCGACCGGGATCGACGCGGCCGCGCTGGAGGCGACCGTTTCGGAGTACAACCGCCACGCCGCGCAGGGCGAGGACCCGGCGTACCGCAAGGGCGGCACCGCCTACAACCGCTTCTACGGCGATCCGGACATCGGCCCCAATCCCTGCGTCGCCCCGCTCGCCGCGCCGCCGTTCTACGCGGTCGAGGTCGTGGTGGGGGACCTGGGCACTTACGACGGCATCGTCACCAACGGCAACGCCCAGGTGCTCGACGAGAACAAGCGTCCGATCGCCGGCCTATACGCCGCGGGCAACGACGCGCTCTCGATCATGGGCGGCAACTACCCCGGACCCGGCATCACGCTCGGCCCGGCGATGACCTTCGGCTGGATCGCCGGCCGCCATCTCGCGCGGGCGGATTAACCGCTCAGAGCGAGGCGAAATACTCGGCCATGCGAGCGCGCATCGCCGCGTCGGGCAGCGCGCCGTGCGCGGCGCCGAGGTTGTCCTGCATGTGCTCCGGCTTGCTGGTGCCCGGAATGGCGCAGGTGACCGCGGGATGGGCGACGATCCACTTGAGGAAATACTGCGCCCAGCTGGCGATGCCTAGCTCGCGCGCCCAGTCAGGAAGCGGCTTGCCGCGCGTGCGGCGGAACATGCTGCCCTTGCCGAACGGCCGGTTGACGATCACCGCGGCGTTCTTGTCGTGCGCGAGCGGCAGCAGCCGCTCGGCGGCTTCCGGCTCGTCGAGCGAGTAGTTGATCTGCAGGAAGTCGTAGTTGCCGCCTTTCAGCCAGCGCTCCACCTCCCGGAACGCCGACGAGGTGTAATGCGTGATGCCGACGTAACGCACGCGCCCGGCCTGCTTCCAGTCCGCCAGCGTCCGGGTGTGCACGGCGACGTCCACCAGGTTGTGGACCTGCATCAGGTCGAGCTGCTCGACGCGCAGCCGCCTGAAGGATTGCTCCATCTGGCGGATCCCTTCTTCGCGGCCGCTGGTCCAGACTTTCGTCGCGAGGAAGAGCCGCGGCCGCAGCTTCAGTTCCGCCACCAGGTCGCCGACCACCGACTCGCTTGAGCCGTACATGGGCGAGCTGT
>CAZLUX010000005.1:0-6381 GCA_964562815.1 uncultured Enterobacteriaceae bacterium | reverse complement strand
TGCCAGGTGCCCAGGCCGATCACCGGCAGCCGCTCGCCGCTGGAGGGGATCGGGCGCGTGATGAGGGGAGACGGCGCGGACATGGCCGGATTCACCGCGAGCGCCGCCGGCGCGCCGGCCAGCAGGCCGAGCGCGCGCCGGCGTCCGGGGCGGAACTCGCGGCGAACCATGCCTTCATTCTAGAATAGCCGTGGCGCGTAATCGCGCGACAGGGAGGAAAGATGAGCACTGGAGGCTGGATCTTCATCACGGTGGTGGTCCTGCTGGTGGTTTTCGGCATCACCATTTACAACCGTCTGGTCGCGCTGCGCAACCGGTTCAAGAACGCCTTTGCCCAGATCGACGTCCAGCTCAAGCGCCGCTACGACCTGATCCCGAACCTGGTCGAGGCCGCCAAGGGCTACCTGCAGCACGAGCGCGGCACGCTCGAGGCGGTGGTCGCGGCGCGCGGCGCCGCGGTGAGCGCCTCGCAGCGCGCAGCCGGCGCCCCGGGCGACCCGGGGGCGATGCAGGGCCTGGCCCAGGCCGAAGGGGCCCTGGGCGGCGCGCTGGGGCGTTTGATGGCGGTGTTCGAAGCCTATCCCGACCTCAAGGCGAACCAGAACATCCTCGCGCTGCAGGAGGAGCTCTCCAGCACCGAGAACAAGATCGCCTTCGCGCGCCAGGCCTACAACGACTCGGTCATGCAATACAACACCACGCGCGAGTCGTTTCCGGACAACCTGCTCGCCGGCTTCTTCGGCTTCACTCAGGCCGAGCTGCTGCAGGCGACCGAGTCGGCCGCCGAGCGCCAGGCGCCGAAAGTGTCCTTCAAGTAATCCTTGGATTTCTTCGAGGCACAGGAGCTCGCGCGGCGGGCCACGCGGCGGCTGGTGCTGCTGTACCTGCTCGCGGTCGCTGCCGTGGCCGGCGCGGTGTGTCTGGGGCTGGGCGCGGCCTATACCTTGGCGGTGATGTACGGCGCCGCGGCGCCGGTGCGCGACGTCGTCATCGACGGCAGCTATCTCGGCTCGGCCTTCGTCGAGATCATGCGCCACGGAGTGCCGCCCAAGCTGTACGCATGGGGCGCGGGCGTGACGCTGCTGGTGATCGCAGCCGCCACGGTGTACCGGATATTCCAGCTCTCGGACGGCGGCGAGGCGGTGGCCGACATGGTCAGCGCGCGGCGCATCGATCCCGCCAGCACCGATCCGGGGGAGCGGCGCCTGCTGAACGTGATCGAGGAAATGGCGATCGCGTCGGGGGTGCACGTGCCGGCGGCCTACGTCATGGACCAGGAACGAAGCATCAACGCCTTCGCCGCCGGTTACTCGCCGAACGAGGCGATCGTCGCGGTGACCCGCGGCACGCTCGACACGCTCTCGCGCGACGAGCTGCAGGGCGTTATCGGGCACGAGTTCAGCCATATCCTGAACGGCGACATGCGCCTGAACGTGCGCCTGCTGGGCGTGCTGTTCGGCATCGTCTGCATCGGGCAGTTCGGGCAGTTCCTTATCCGCACGACCGCCTACCGCACGGTGCGCGTGAGCCGCGAGAACCGCGGGCCGGGGGTTGCGCTGGTCTTCCTCGGTATTGCGCTGGCGATGATCGGTTTCCTCGGCCTCGAGTTTGCCCGCCTGATCAAGGCGGCGATCTCGCGCCAGCGCGAGTTCCTCGCCGACGCTTCCAGCGTGCAGTTCACCCGCAATCCCGACGGCATCGCCGGCGCGCTCGATACGATCGCCTCGCGCTCGACCCTGATCGGCGACGCGCATGCGGAGGAGCTGTCGCACATGTTCTTCGCGCAGGGCGTGGCGAACTGGATGGGCGGGCTGTTCGACACCCATCCGCCGGTCGAGGAGCGCATCCGCCGCGTTCGGCCGGGGTTCCAGCGCAGCCGCTACCGCGCCGCGCGCGCCGCCCTGATGGGCACCGGCGAGAAGCCGGTGGCGGTGCTCGACGGCGCCGGCAACGTGGTGAAAACGGTCGGCGGCACGGACCGCCGGATGGCGGCTGCGCAAACCGCGGTGACGGTCGCCGCCGTGGCGGCGTCGGTCGGCAAGCCGACCGCGGCGCACGTCGACTTCGCGCAAAAGCTTCTGGCCGCCATTCCGCCCGCGCTGCGCGCAAGACTGGCCGATCCGGAAGGCGCGCAGGAAGTCGTATTCACGCTCGCGATCGCCGGCGACGAGGCCTCGCGCAAGACGAAGCTCGCGGAGCTGCGCACGCGCCGCGGCGACGACGTGGCGCGCGCCGTGGAGCAGACCTACGAGGATTTGGCACGTCTCGATCGCGGCTATGCGCTACCGCTGCTCAGTCTCGCGGTGCCGACGCTCAAGAGCCTGCCCCAGCCCCGGCGAGACGCGCTCGTGGCCGACGTCGCAAAGGTCGTCGAGGCCGACAGGAAGGTGACGCTCGCCGAGTTCGTGCTGGCGACGGTTCTCAGGCAGCGGCTGCGCGAGGGGGCTGGTAAGCCGATTCCGACCCGCTACCGCACGCTGGGCGAGGTCGACGGCGACTTGCGCACGGTACTGTCGCTGGTGGCGCACGCCGCGCTCGCCGACACCGCGCAGGCCTATGCCAAGGGCGCCGAGTACCTGTCGCTCAACGTGCGCGAGCCGGTGCCGCCGGCCGAGCTCTCGACCGGCCGTGTCGGCGAGGCGCTCGAGCGCCTGCGCCTGCTCGCGCCGCTCTCCAAGCCGCGCGTGATCAAGGCCTGTCTCGACGTCGCGGGCGCCGACGGCGTCATCACCCTGGCGCAGGCGGAGCTGACGCGCATGGTGGCGGCGACGCTCGACTGCCCGCTGCCCCCGGTCCTTGCGACCCTCGACCCGGCGACCTTGAAGTGACGCGGGATCTGGAGGCCGAGCTGGCGCGCGCGGTCACGGGCGAAGTGCGCTTCGACGCGGGCGCACGCGCCGCATACAGCGCGGACGCGTCGAATTACCGCCAGGTGCCGATCGGCGTCGTGCTGCCGCGCTCGGTCGAGGACATCGTCGCCGCGACGGCGGTATGCCGGGCCCACAATGTGCCGATCCTCGCGCGCGGCGGCGGCACGGCCCAGAACGGCCAGAGCGTGAACGTCGCGGTGGTGATCGACTGCTCCAAGTACCTCAACCGGGTGCTCGAGGTGGACCCCCGGGCGCGCCGCGCGCACGTCGAGCCGGGCGCGGTGTGCGACGCGCTGCGCGATGCGGCCGAGCGACACGGTCTGACCTTCGCCCCCGATCCGGCGACCCATTCGCGCTGCACCCTCGGCGGCATGATCGGCAACAACTCCTGCGGGCCGCACTCGGTGATGGCCGGCAAGACGGTCGAGAACATCGAGCGAATCGAGGTTCTGACCTACGACGGCGCGCGCTTCTGGTGCGGGCCGACCAGTGACGAGGAGTACGGGCGCATCGTCGCCGCCGGCGGCCGCCAGGGGGAGATCTATGCCCGGCTCAAGGCGCTCGCGGACAGGTACGGCGACCTCATCCGCGCCCGCTTCCCCCGGATCAGGCGCCGGGTCTCCGGCTACAACCTGGACCAGCTCCTGCCGGAAAACGGCTTCAACGTGGCGCGCGCCCTGGTCGGCTCGGAGGGAACCTGCGCGCTGACACTCGCCGCCGAAGCTACCCTGGTCGAGAGCCCGCCGCATCGCGTCCTGCTGGTGCTCGGCTTTCCGGACATCTATCAGGCGGGCGACGTCGTGCCGCAGATCCTCGCCGCGCGGCCGATCGCCTGCGAGGGGCTCGACGAGAAGATCATCGGCGGCCTGCGCGAGCGTCGCCTCAAGCTCGAGGACGTCGGTCTGCTGCCGGAGGGCAAGGCCTGGCTGATGTGCGAATTCGGCGCCGATTCGCACGCCGAGGCGCTTGCTCGGGCACGCGCGCTCGAATCGGAGTTCGCGGCGCGCGCCGAGGTCAGCCGCTGGCTGATCGAGGACAGGGCGATGATCGCCAGGATGTGGACGATCCGCGAGACCGGGGCTTCGGCCACGGCGCTCAATCTCGGCGGACGGGGGCCGGATCCGGTGGTCGGCTGGGAGGACGCCGCGGTCGACCCGCTGCGCCTTGGCGACTACCTGCGCGAGTTCCAGGCGCTGATCGACCGCTACGGCTACCGCACCTCGCTCTACGGCCACTTCGGCGACGGCTGCATCCATGCCCGCATTACCTTCGAGCTGCGCACGCCCGAGGGCCTGGCGCACTGGCGGCGCTTCCTCGGCGAGGCCGCGGCGCTGGTCGTCAAGTACGGCGGCTCGCTTTCCGGCGAGCACGGCGACGGCCAGGCCAAAGCCGAATTCCTGCCCGCCATGTACGGCCCGGAGCTGATGGCGGCGCTGCGCGAGTTCAAGGCGATCTGGGATCCCGAAGACCGGATGAATCCGGGCAAGCTGGTCAGCGCCCGCGGCGAGGTCTACCGCACCGACCAGAACCTGCGCCTCGGCCCCGACTACCGGCCGGTCAGCCTCGCCACGCGCCTGGCTTTCAAGTCCGATGTCGGCGACGGCTTCACCCGCGCCACCGAGCACTGCATCGGAATGGGCAAGTGCCGCGCCGCAGCGGGCGGGACGATGTGCCCGAGCTACCGCGCGACGGGCGAGGAGCGCTACTCGACGCGCGGCCGCTCCAGGCTGCTGAACGAGATGCTGCGCGGCGAGGTGATCACCGACGGCTGGGAGAGCGAGGACGTCAAGGAGGCGCTCGAGTGGTGCCTCGCCTGCAAGGGCTGCAGGAGCGATTGTCCGACGCATACCGACATGGCGAGCTACAAAGCCGAGTTCCTGTCGCACTACTACGAGCGCCGCGCGCGCCCGCGCCAGGCGCACTCGATGGGACGTATCGGCGAGTGGGCGCCGCTCGCGGCGCGCGCGCCGTGGCTGGCGAACTTCCTGAGCCAGACGCCGGGGCTGGCCGCGATCGCCAAGCGCGTCGCGGGCGTGGCGGCGGAACGCAAGCTGCCGCGGCTTGCCGCAACGCCCTTCAAGAAACAGTTCGAGCGAGCGAATCGCCGTCGGACGGCTGACCCGGTTCTGCTCTTTGCCGACACTTTCAATAACCACTTCCGCCCCGGCACAGCGGTCGCGGCAGTCGAGGTGCTCGAAGCCGCCGGCTGCGCGGTCGAGGTGCCGCGCGAGCGCATCTGCTGCGGCCGCCCCTACTTCGACTTCGGCATGCTGGACCGCGCCCGTGACTCGCTCGAAAAGCTGGTCGGTGCGCTCGCGCCGCGGCTCGAGGCCGGCATCCCGCTTGTTGTCCTGGAGCCGGGATGCCTGTCCGTGTTCAGGGACGAGCTGGTACAGCTGCTGCCCGGCGACGCACGAGCCGCGCAGGTGGCCGAGCGCGCGCAGTCGCTCGGCGAGCTCCTCGAGGCGCGCGGCTGGAGGCCGCCCGCGGTCGGCGGCCGCGCGCTGCTTCACGGCCACTGCCATCGCAAGGCGCTGGGCGGGCTCGGCGCCGAGGCGGGGCTGCTGCGCGCGGCCGGCGTCAAGGTGTCAGCGCCCGACACCGGCTGCTGCGGCATGTCGGGCTCGTTCGGCTTCAAGCCGCAGCATTACGCCGCTTCGCGCCGCATCGCCGAGCTCGCGCTGCTGCCGGCGCTGCGCGCTGCCGGGGCCGAATCTACGGTGATCGCGGACGGGTTCTCCTGCCGCGAGCAGATCGAGGATCTCGCCGGCCGGGAGACGCTGCACTTCGCCGAGGTCCTGGCGCGCGCGCTGAGGGCGCGCTAAATCAAATCCGCGAGCAGCTCGTAGGAGCGCAGTCTCGAGGCATAGTCGCCGGTGATCGTGAGCAGCATCACTTCGTCGGCGGCGTAGCGCTCCGCCATCGACTCGATTTCACGCCGGCATTTTTTCGGGCCACCGATCACCGCGCGGGAGCGCTGTCCCATGACGTAGCGGCGCTCCTCTTCGGTATATTCGTGGCTCAGTGCTTCCTCGGGCGTCGGCACCGTGGTGTCGAGGTTGAGCGCCATGTGCAGCCGGCGCAGGTCGATCGGCGCGGCGAGGCGCTCGGCTTCCGCGTCGCTGTCGGCGCAGATCGCGAACGTGCAAACAAGCGTCTGCGGATGCGGCTCGCGCGCCGAGGGATGGTATTGCTCGCGGTAGGCGCGCGTCACGGCGTCGCCGCCCTGGGCATTGATGAAGTGAGCGAACGCGAAGCGCAGGCCGAGCTGCGCGGCGAGGGCGCCGCTGTAATCCGAAGACCCGAGCAGCCAGACCTGCGGTGCCGTCTCCCCTTCGGGCTGGGCGCGCACGCGCTTGAAAGGGTGGTCATCGGGAAGCTTGCCGTCGAGGTGGCCGACCAGCTCCCAAACCTGCTGCGGGAAGTCGCGCGCATCGGGAAAGCGCCCGCCGCCGACCGCCTGGGCGGTGCGCGCATCGCCGCCCGGGGCGCGGCCGATCCCCAGATCGAC
>CAZLUX010000004.1:43124-48954 GCA_964562815.1 uncultured Enterobacteriaceae bacterium | reverse complement strand
TCGTCCTCGGGGATGCCGGCCTCGACCTTGCCGACCAGGTCAGCGCCCACGTCCGCGCCCTTGGTGAAGATCCCGCCGCCCAGTCGCGCGAAGATCGAGATCAGCGAGCCGCCGAAGCCCAGCCCCACCAGCGGGTGGATCAGGTGGGCGAGGTCGCCCTTGTCGAGCGCGTTCGCGTACAGCAGCCAGAAGTAGCCGGCGCAGCCGAGCAGGCCGAGCCCGACCACCAGCAGGCCGGTGATCGCACCGCCACGGAAGGCGATGTTGAGCGCCTCGTTGAGCCCGGTACGTGCTGCCTCGGCGGTGCGCACGTTGGCGCGCACCGAGACGTTCATGCCGATGATGCCCGACATTCCGGAGAACACCGCGCCGATGAAGAAGCCCCACGCGGTCGACCAGCCGAGCTGCGGAACGAAACCGATGATCAGGAACAGCACCACGCCGGCGATGGCGATGGTGGTGTACTGGCGCCACAGGTAGGCGGTCGCACCTTCCTTGATCGCCGTCGCGATCTCGCGCATGCGCTCGTTGCCGTCGGGCTGCGCCAGGATCCACTTGATCGAGATGGCGCCATAAAGGATTCCGATGACGGCACACGCAAGTGCGAAAATGACTCCTCCGGACATGTTCTCGCTCCCCTTATTTGAACGTTTGGGTGTGCGGGCGGGGACGCCCGCAGGAAGGCGCGGATTTTAGCAGAAAAGCCGCGCGGGTCGCGGCGCGGCTAGGCCTTGAAGGGCGTGCGCAGCCGCTTGCGCACAGGTGCGTTTCGCAACCTGACGTATTCGGGCAGGCCGTTGCGGAACGGCGGCGGCAGCTCCCCCGCTATCAGCGGCGCGAGGTAGCGCCTGCAGGCCGCGGTGATCTGAAAGCCGTCCGCGCTGACGAAATCGCGCGGCACGCGCCGCTCGTGGTTCGCCACCTTGTCGAGAGGGGCGACACCGATCTTCCAGCGGTACGGCCGGTTCGAGGTCCGCACGATGACCGGCATCACCGCATTGCGCCCCTCGAGCGCGAGCTTCACGGCGGCCTGGCCCACGCGGTAGGCCTGCTCAACATCGGTCTTCGAGGCGATATGGCGCGCCGCACGCTGCAGGTAATCGGCCACGCCCCAGTGCGGCTTGTAGCCCAGGCGCTCCTGGACCATCTGCGCGATGACCGGCGCGACCCCGCCGAGCTGCTTGTGGCCGAAGGCATCGACCGAGCCCGCTTCGGCGAGGAACTTGCCCTCACGGTCCTTCACGCCTTCGGACACCGCGATAACGCAGTGGCCGACGGTTTCGACCGTCTGCTTCACGCGCGCGAGGAAAGCCGCCTCGTCGAACGGCAGCTCGGGGAACAGCAGCACGTGGGGCGCCTCGCCGGCCCGTTCGGCCGCAAGCGCGCAGGCGGCGGTGATCCAGCCGGCATGGCGCCCCATCACCTCGAGCACGAACACGCGGGTCGAGGTGCTCGCCATCGACGCCACGTCGAGCCCGGCCTCGCGAATCGAGGTCGCCACGTACTTCGCCACCGAGCCGAAACCCGGGCAGCAGTCGGTCTCGACCAGATCGTTGTCGATCGTCTTGGGCACGCCGATCGCGCTCAAGGGGTAGCCCATCTCGGCGCTGATCTTGGAGAGCTTCAAGGTGGTGTCGGCCGAGTCGTTGCCGCCGTTGTAGAAGAACCAGCCGATGTCGTGCGCGCGCAGCACCTCCACCAGACGCTCGTACTTGGCGCGGTCTTCTTCCGGGCTCTTGAGCTTGTAGCGGCACGAGCCGAAGGCCGCCCCCGGTGTGTGCTTCAGCGCGCGGATCGCCGCGAGGCTCTCCTTCGAGGTGTCGATCAGGTCCTCGTTGAGCGCGCCGAGGATGCCGTTGCGGGCGGCGTACAGCCTGCCGATACGGCCCTTCGCGCGCCGCGCGGCCTCGATCACGCCGCAGGCCGAGGCGTTGATGACCGCCGTCGGCCCGCCGGACTGGGCGTACAGCGCGTTGCGTGTCTTCGCGGATGGCATTCGCAGTCTCCCCTCAACGTCCCTTCTCGAGCGCCGCCATGGCGCGGTCGCGGATCTGCTCGACCGAGCCGCTGCCGTCGATGAGGCAGCAGCGCGGTGCGCGCGCATCGCCCGTCGCCGCCCACTTGTCGTAATACTCGAGCAGCGGCCGTGTCTGCGCCTTATAGACTTCGAGACGCTTCTTCACCGTCTCGACCTTGTCGTCGTCGCGCTGGATCAATGGCTCTCCGGTCACGTCGTCCTTGCCCTCGACCTTCGGCGGATTGAACTTGACGTGGTAGGTGCGGCCCGATCCCGGGTGCACCCGGCGACCGCTCATGCGCACGATGATTTCCTCGTCCGGGACTTCGATCTCGAGCACGCAATCGATCGGGACGCCAGCCTGTTTCATGGCCTCCGCCTGCGCTATGGTGCGCGGAAAACCGTCAAAAAGGTAGCCCTTGGCGCAGTCGGGCTGACGCAATCGCTCCTTCACGAGGTCGATCACGATCCTGTCGGACACCAGCTGTCCGCCGTCCATCAGCTTCTTGGCCTCGATGCCGAGCGGCGTTCCGGCCTTGGCCGCCGCGCGAAGCATGTCCCCGGTCGAGATCTGCGGGATGCCGTAGCGCGCCATGATGAAGCCTGCCTGCGTTCCCTTGCCTGCGCCCGGCGGCCCCAGCAGGATCAAGCGCATGTCTGATATTCCGTCGCGGTAAGAGACGTCAGGCCGGGCGCCATAAGCGCTTTTTCTACTGCCAGAAACGCCGCTGACCTTAGCCGGATTCGCGAATCCGGTCAAACAGCGAGCGCACGGTTTCGAGATCCTGCGGCGTGTCGACGCCCGGTGGAACGTCGTCCGCGGAGACCGTCACCGCGATTCGATAGCCGTGCCAGAGCACGCGCAGCTGCTCGAGCGACTCGAATTGCTCGAGCGGTGACGGCGCGAGCCCGGCGTAGCGCCCGAGAAAACCGACGCGGTAGCCGTAGATTCCAAGGTGTCGATAGCAGGGCAGCCCGGCGGGCGGCTCGCGCCCGCCCCCAGCGTACGCGTCCCGCGCGTACGGGATCGGGGCCCGGCTGAAGTAAAGGGCGTAGCCGCGCGCGTCGAGCACGACCTTGTTGACGTTGGGACTGAAGATGGATGCCGCATCGTGGATCGGGTGGCAAGCGGTCGACACGCTGGCGTCCGGGCTGCGATCGAGCACCTTCGCCACTTCGCCGATCAGCGCCGGCGGGATCAGCGGCTCGTCGCCCTGCACGTTGACCATGATCGCGTCGTCGGCGAGGCCGAGCGCCGCCGCGGCCTCGGCGATGCGGTCGGTTCCGGAAGGATGGTCGGCGCGCGTCATGCGCACCTCGAACCCCGCCGCGCGCACCGCCTGCGCGATCCGCTCGTCGTCGGTGGCGACGCAGACCCGCTCGGCGCCGCTCGCCTGGGCCTTCTCGCACACGCGCACCACCATCGGCTTGCCCGCCAGGTCGGCCAGCGCCTTGCCCGGAAACCGGGTCGAGGCGTAGCGCGCCGGGATGATGACGCAGAAGCCTGCCATGGCCGGGCCCGGCGGCGCCTCAGCCGGCGACTTCTTCGGCCGGGTCGAGCTTGCGCGCGTCGTCCTCGAGCATGACCGGAATGCCGTCCTTGACCGGGTAGGCCAGCCGGTCCGCCTTGCACACCAGCTCGGCGGCTTCCTTGCGGTACACGAGCGGTCCTTTGCACAGCGGACAGACGAGGATTTCGAGCAGACGTGGATCAACGGCGGTGCTCACCGAGCTTCTCCAGTAACAAGTTGCCAAAAGCAGGATCGACCACCGCATGCACCGGGAGCACCCAGTGGTGCGGTTTCGCGAAGCGCCTGCATTTTACCGCGTCCTTCTCGGTCATCACGACCGGAAGGCCGTCGCCGAACTCGAGGTCGGCGGCAGTAAAGGGATGGTGGTCCGGGAACGGATGCGGCACCACCTTCAGGCCGAGCCGCGCGAGGTGCAGGAAGAACCGGTTCGGGACGCCGATTCCGGCCACCGCGTGTACACGCTCCCCCGCGAAGCTCTCCGCCGGCCGCCGCTCGCGCGCGTCGGCGAGGCAATTGAGCAGATCGCCCTCCAGGCGCATTGCGTAGCCCTTCACCGCATCGGTGCCGTGCGCCACCACCGCGTCGACGGAGCGCAGGCGCGCGCGGGGCTCGCGCAAGGGCCCGGCAGGCAGCAGGAATCCGTTGCCGAAGCCGCGCGCGTCGACCACGCAGACCTCGAGATCGCGCGCGAGCCGGTAGTGCTGGAGCCCGTCGTCGAGCACGATGACGTCGACGTCGGGATGCCGATGGCGCAGCGCCTCGCACGCCCGCACCCGGTCGGGGCCGACCCACACCGTGCAGCCGCTGCGGCGGGCCAGCAAGATCGGCTCGTCGCCCACCTCGCCCGGCTCGGAGGCGATCGTGGCTTCGCGCGGCGCCTCCAGGCGCGCGCCGTAGCCGCGCGAGACGATGCCGGGAGTCCAGCCGTGTTCCCTGAGCAATTCGGTCAGCCACAGCACCAGCGGCGTCTTGCCGCTGCCCCCCGCAACCAGGTTGCCGACCACGATCACCGGCACGCCCGCACGGTGGCTCTTGAGGATGCGCAGGCGGTACAGCAGGCGCCGTGCGAACACCAGACAGCGAAACGCGAGGCTGGCCGGCCACAGCAGCCACGCCAGCGCGCCGCGGCGGGTCCAGTGCCGGCTCAGGGCGTGTGCGCCGCGGCGGTTACCCGCCCGGGCCGCTTTGCGTGGTGAACGTGATCCGCGTCAGGCCCGCGACGCGCGCGGCCTCCATCACGCGGATCACCGACTGGTGGGTCGCCTGGGCATCGGCGCTGATCACGACCACGGGGTCCTTGAGCGACGCGCCCGCGCGCCTGAGCTCGTCGGCAAAGGAATCGATGCTCGAGAATACGACCGGCGTATGGTCGATGACGTACTTGCCCTGCGCGTTCACGAGCACCGAAATCTCGTTCGCCCGCGCGCGCTGCTGCTCGGCATCCGCGGTCGGGAGGTTGATCTTCAGCTCCGTGTACTTGGAGTAGGTGGTGGTGATCATCAGGAAGATCAGGATCACCATCATCACGTCGATGAGGGGAACCAGATTGATCTCCGGTTCCTCCTTTGCGCGGCCGCGCTGGAAGTTCATGCCCTCTCGCCGTGGACGACGTCCACCAGCTTGGCCGCCTCCTGCTCCATGCGCACCACGAAACCGTCGACCTTGTTCTTGAAGTGGCGGTAGAAGATCAGCGACGGAACCGAAATCCCGATGCCGAACGCGGTGTTGTACAGCGCGACCGAAATCCCGTGGGCGAGCTGCTGCGGATTGGTCCCGGTGGGAGACTGCGAGCCGAAGATCTCGATCATTCCGATCACGGTACCGAACAGGCCCAGCAGCGGCGCCGCGCTCGCGATCGTGCCGAGGGTGGTGAGGAAGCGCTCGAGGTCGTGCGCGACCGCGCGCCCGGCCTCCTCGATGGCCTCCTTCATGACGTAGCGGGAGCTCCTGAAGTTGCGCAACCCCGCCGCGAGCACCTGGCCGAGCGGCGAATCGGCGGCGAGCTTGTTGATCACGTCATCGGACAGGCCCTGGCGCCGGTAGACGGCGACCACCTGCTCGAAGAGGCTGGGAGGAATGATCTTCACGTCGCGCAGAGAAACCGAGCGCTCGATAATCAGGGCGACCGCGATGATGGAGGCCAGCAGCAGGAACCAGATTGGCCAGCCTGCCTCTTGGATGATCGCGAACACCCCTTCTCCTTCTTGCCGATGGCCCTGCGCCGGAGCGCGCACTTTAGCCAATGCGCCGTGCTGCGGCAAGTTGATGCCGCGGCGCAACA
>CAZLUX010000004.1:0-43024 GCA_964562815.1 uncultured Enterobacteriaceae bacterium | reverse complement strand
GCCGTGTGGATAGGTGTAAGCTGCCGCTAACCCCCGCAACCGCCAAAATGCCGACGCCAAACGGCGACTTTGCCGACATCGACGGTGCCCGCGCGGCGCCGATCACCGTTTCCCAGTTGCTGCGCAGCGTGCGCGACACGCTCGAGCGCCGCTATCCGCTCATGTGGGTCGCGGGCGAGATCTCCAATCTGACGCGCGCCGCCTCCGGGCACTGGTACTTCACGCTGAAAGATAACGACGCCCAGGTCGACTGCGTCATGTTCCGCGGCCGCGCCGCCGGACTGGACTGGACGCCCACCGAAGGCACGCGGGTGGAAGCGCGCGTGCTGGTGACGCTCTATGAGCCGCGCGGCCGGTTTCAGCTCAACGTCGAGACCATGCGCCACGCCGGGCTCGGTCCGCTCTACGAGCGCTTTCTGCGCCTCAAGGAGCAGCTCGCGCGCGAAGGCCTGTTCGATCCCGCCGCGAAGCGCGAGCCGCCGGAGCATCCGCGCGCGATCGGGGTGGTGACCTCGCTCGCGGCGGCCGCCCTGCGGGACGTCCTGACGACGCTCGCGCGCCGCAATCCGTCGATCCCCGTGATCGTCTACCCCGTCCCGGTGCAGGGCGAGGGCGCGGCGGATCGGATCGCCGCCATGCTCCGCACCGCGAGCGAGCGCGGCGAGTGCGACGTCCTGCTGCTGGTGCGCGGCGGCGGTTCGCTCGAGGATCTGTGGCAGTTCAACGAGCAGGTCGTGGCGCGGGCGATACGCGCCTCGCGCATTCCGGTGGTCGTCGGCGTCGGCCACGAGACCGACTTCACCATCGCCGATTTCGCCGCCGACCGGCGCGCGCCGACGCCGACGGCCGCGGCCGAGCTGGTCAGCGCGCCGCGCGCGGAGCTGCTGGCGCGCATCGCCGAGCTCGCGCTGCGCGCCGGGCGCGAGTCCTCGCGCCGCATCGGCTACGCGATGCAGACGGTGGACGCGCTCGCGCGACGGCTGGTGCACCCGGCGGACCGGATGCGCGCCTCGGGCCAGCTCGTCGCCCAGCTCGCCGCCCGCCTCGCGTCTGCGAACGCGAGGCTGCTGGACGGCGCCGCGGCGCGCCTCGAGCGGCTGCGCACCGGCCTGTCGGGCCTGGACCCGACCGCGGTGCTGGCGCGCGGCTACAGCATCACGCGCAACGCCGCGGGGCAGGTGCTGCGCGACGCCGCGGGCGCCGCCGAGGGCGAGCGCCTGCACACCACGCTGTCGAAGGGCTGGATCGAGAGCGAAGTGCGGCGCAAAGGCCGCTAAAGGCTCAACGCGCGCCGATCAGGCGCGCGGTGCGGGCGACGTCTTTCTTCCTGACCCAGAAGATCGCGCCGTAGCGCCCCTTGCCCGCCGTCACGGCATCGAGCGCGACAAGACCGATGCGCGCCTGAGCGAGCTTGCCCAGGATGCCGGTCAGCGCGCCGACGCGATCGTCGCCCTGCACCAGGAACCCGGTCTTGCGCTCCGAAACCTTGAGCCCCGCCTTCTTCGCGGCGCGCCGGAAGGCCGCGCTGTTCTCGGGCACGAAGTCCACTTGCGCCCCGCCGCGCTCGGGAAAACCGGTGAAGGCGAGCAGGTTGACGCCCTCCGCCCGCATCGCCTCCAGCAGCTTGACGCCCGTTCCGGCGCGGTTGGGCACCTTGGTCGAGAAGTAGTCCACTTTCTTGATACGTGCCGCCATGGCTCCTCCTTGCTTGCGTGTCGCCCGCATCCGGCGGGCCGGGTCTATCGTAACTCTGATCGGGGCCCGCGATGCGATAATGATCCACCCCCCCTACTCGACGCCGTCTGCATGGGACACCGCCTGACCAAGATTGCCACGCGAACCGGGGACGCCGGCGAGACCGGCCTCGGCGACGGCTCGCGCGTGCCCAAGGACAGCGCCCGCATCCAGGCGCTGGGAGACATCGACGAGCTCAATTCCGCGCTCGGCATGCTGCTCGCCGAGGACCTGCCCGACGCGCTGCGCGCTGCGCTCGAGCAGGTTCAGCACGACCTGTTCGATCTCGGCGGGGAGGCGAGCATTCCCGGCCACGCGATGGTCACCGAGGCGCACGTGGCGCGGCTGGACGCCTGGCTCGAGGCATGGAACGCGGAGCTGCCCGCGCTCAAGGAATTCATCCTGCCGGGCGGCTCGCGCGCCGCCGCGTGCGCGCACCTCGCGCGCTCGGTCTGCCGGCGCGCCGAGCGCAGCCTGGTCGCGCTGGCGCGGCGCGAAACGGTCGGCGAGCGCGCGCGCCAATATCTCAACCGTCTCTCGGACCTTCTGTTCGTGGCCGGCCGCAGGCTCAATCGCCACGCCGGCCGCGGCGACGTGCAGTGGCGTCACGAGAAGAAAAAGGGCTGAATGGCCGGCGCCGAGGATTCTCTCGCAACGCTGCTCGCGGCCTGCGGACGACGCGACAGGCGGGCGTTCACCCGCCTTTACCAGTCGAGCTCGGCGAAACTGTTCGGCGTTGCGCTGCGTATATTGAGACGAGAGGACTGGGCCGAGGAGGTGCTGCAGGACTGCTATGTCAGCATCTGGAACCATGCGCAGGATTACCATCCCGGTCTTTCCGCGCCGATGACCTGGATGACCAGCATCGTGCGCAACCGCTGCCTGGACCGGCTGCGCAAGCCCAGGCTCGAGGTGAGTGACAGCGACGGCGAGATGATCGACCAAGCCATCAGCGACAACCCGGAGCCGCTCGCCGAGCTCGAGCGCAGCAAGGATGCGCAGGCGCTTGCACGCTGCCTGCAAGAGCTGGAGGCGAAACAGCGCCAGGCCATCGCGCTCGCCTTCTACGATGGCCTCTCCCATTCCGAGCTCGCGAGCCATCTGCGCCAGCCACTCGGCACCGTGAAGACATGGGTTCGCCGCGGCCTGCTGCGGCTCAAAGCCTGTCTCGCCGGCGCGGTCTGAGGCGCGGACCACGTATGCGCTACCGCGACAAACCCGAGCTCCAGGACAGGCTGGCGGCGGAATACGTGCTCGGCACGCTGCGCGGCCCGGCTCGCGCGCGCTTCCGCCGCTGGCTGCAGGACGACGCGACGCTCGCGCGGCGCACCGAAGAGTGGGCGGCGCGGCTCGGTCCGCTTTCCGAGTCGGTGCGTCCGGTGCGTCCTCCCGCGCGCGTGTGGCGCGCGATCGAGGCGCGCATCCGCGCGGCGGCGCCGACGGGCGCCGGGCTATGGAACAGCCTCGCCTTCTGGCGCGGGCTCGGGCTCGTCGCGAGCGGCGCCGCGGCCGCGATGATCGTGGCGATGGTCACGGTCGGGCCCGGCGCGCCACGGCCCGCCCCGGCACCGGTCGTGCTGCGCGTGCCGGCAAACGAGATGCCGGCGGCCTACCTCGCGGTGCTCTCGGACCCGAAGACCCGCAAGCCGATGCTGATCGTGTCGGCGATGCGCACCTCCAACCAGCTGTGGGTGAAGACGCTCGATCCTTCGATCTACGTGCCGAACAAACAGCTCGAGCTCTGGGCCGTGATGCCGGCGGGGCAGCCGCCCAAGTCCCTCGGCATGGTGGGCAAGGGCCAGAAGACCATGCTGCCGCTGCACGCGGAGGCCGACCGCTCGCTCGCGGACGTGCCGATGCTGGCGGTGAGCCTCGAGCCCATGGGCGGCTCGCCTACCGGCGAACCGACCGGCCCGGTGATGTACAGCGGGCCCTGCGTGAAATACTGGTGAGGCACAGCACGAACCCCTAGAATAGTTCCACCATGCTCAGTGCTGCGCCCACGGTGAAGGCTCTGGTTTTCGACGTCTTCGGCACCGTCGTCGACTGGCGCGGATCGATCATCGCGGAGGGTCGACGCCTCGGCCGGGCGCACGACCTGCGAGTCAATTGGCGGGCCTTCGCCGACGCCTGGCGCGCCGGCTACCGTCCCGCGATGGCTCGGGTGCGCTCGGGGGAGTTGCCCTGGACGACGATCGACGCGCTGCACCGCATGATCCTCGACGATCTGCTGCGGCAGTTCGGCATCGGGGGCCTGCCGGAGCACGAGGTCGAGGCCTTCAACCGGGTCTGGCACCGCCTCAAGCCCTGGCGCGACGCACGCAGGGGCCTGCGCGAGCTCAAGCGCCATTACGTCATTGCGACGCTGTCCAATGGCAACGTGGCGCTTCTCACCAACATGGCCAAGTCGGCCGGCCTGCCGTGGGACTGCATCCTGTCCGCCGAGCTGTTCAATCACTACAAGCCCGACCCCGAGGTCTACCACGGGGCCGCGCGCCTGCTCGGGCTGGCGAACGACGAGGTGATGATGGTCGCGGCGCACAAGGACGACCTCTACGCAGCCAAGTCCTGCGGCCTGCGCACCGCATTCGTGGCGAGGCCGCGCGAGCGTGGACCGAAGGCGCAAGTGGATGTGACACCGGAGCCCGCGTTCGATTTCAACGCGAGCGATTTCATCGATCTGGCGCGGCAACTCGGGGCCTAGCGCTCATGGCCGATGCGGACAAGGCCAAGCCTCGCCACCGCGTTCTCATTGTCGACGACGAGGAAGCCACCCGGCTGCTGCTCGCGCGCATCCTCAGCAGCGAGCTCAGCGTCGAAGTCCAGCTCGCCGGCACCTGCGAGCAGGCGCTGCGCCTGGCAGAGGAGTACGCCTACGACGCGATCGTGCTCGACCTGCTGATGCCGGGCATCGGCGGATTCGAGGTCCTGAAGGAGATCCGGTCCCATCCGCCCAACATGTCGACGCCGATCATCGTCGTGACCATGGTTTCGGATCCGAAGATGCAAGAGCAGTGCGAAAGCGCGGGGGCCAACGCCTATCTGGTGAAGCCGATCGAGCGCGCCACGCTCGCGGCTGCCGTCAAAGCGCAAATCGCCGGACGCAAGCGCGCCCCGCGTCCCAAGAGCTGACTGTCGCAAGGAGAAGAGCACCCATGCCAGAGATCAAGATCCACAATCCGGATTCCCTGGGCAAGCCCCTCGGACAGTATTCGCACGTGACCCGTGTGAAGGCCTCCGAGTACCTCTTCATCGCAGGCATGCTGGCCGCCGACCGGGACGGCAAGCTCGTGGGGGGCGACGATTTCGAGGCGCAATGCGGCCAGGTCTTCCGCAACATCGAGGCGGCTCTGCAATCGGCGGGCGCGGGTTGGGGGAACGTCGTGCAGTTCACCACCTACCTGGTGCACTCGCAGGACATTCCCAAGTTCATGTCCTTTCGGCTACGCGAATTTCCCCGCATGTTTCCGAACGGCGCCTACCCGCCCAACACGCTGCTGATGGTCGACCGGCTCGTCGCCGAGCCGTTCCTGGTCGAAGTGCAGACCGTCGCCGCGCTCTGAGCCCCCTCCGAGCCCGTTACCGCGCGCAGGCGCTGGGAGTCGCCCTCGCGCTGCTCGCGTGCGCCGTGGCGCTCGCGGGCTGCAGCAAACCTCCGCAACTGCAGCGCCTGGCCCCGGCGGACGTGGTGCTTGCCTTCGGCGACAGCCTGACTTACGGCACGGGCGTGGGCGAGCAAGAGAGCTACCCTGCGCAGCTCGCGCAGCTGATCGGCCGGCGCGTCATCAGCGCCGGCGTTCCCGGCGAGGTGACCGCGCATGCCCTGCAGCGCCTGCCCGTCGCGCTCGATGAGTATTCGCCGCGGCTGCTCCTGCTTTGCATCGGCGGCAACGACTTCCTGCGGCAGCTGGGCAAGCGGCAGGCCGCGGCGAACGTGCGCGAGATGGTGCGACTGGCCAGGGCGCGGCAGATCGACGTGGTTCTCATCGGCACGCCCGAGCCGGGCCTGACCGTCACGCCGCCCGAGTTCTACGCCGAAATCGCCGAGCAATTCGCGGTTCCGTATCAGGGCAAGGTCATCGGCTACGTGCTCCGGCACGCGGAGCTGAAGTCCGACCCGATCCATCCCAACGCGAAGGGCTACCGGCTCATCGCCGAACGGCTGGCCGAGCTCCTGCGCGAGCGCGGCGCGCTGGCCGCCGGAAAATGAATTCCTGAGGCCGGAAGCGGTCACACAGGCATTCGGAGGTGCAATGTGAAATCACGCGTCATACTTTCTGCAATCTCCATGCTGATCCTGACAGCCGCGTCGGCCGCGCAGGCGGCGGAGATTTCGGTCGTCGCACCGGCAAACAACACGACGATCCACAGCAACCAGGGCAAGCTCACGGTCAAGCTGCATCGAGTGGACGCTCCGCCGGGCGCGGGAGTCAGGCTCGTGCTGGACGGCAATGCGCGGCCGAAGATCCATCGCGGCGACGTGATCAAGCTTCACGGCATCTATCGCGGCAGTCACACCGTGCAGGCGATCCTCGTGGGCGCGGACGGCGAGCGGCTCGCCGCCTCGGCGCCCGTCAGCTTCTACATGTGGCACGCCTCGCGCCTGTTTCCCGATCGCAAGTAAAGCGGCGACGTTGGCTCCACCCGCCCAGACGCGTCAGGTCCTGCGGGTGGTCGACGTCCCATAGCGTGCGCAGCCGCCGCCAGCGCCAGCCCAGGCGCTCGAGCGCGTCCGCGCTGCGCGCGAACACGTCGGATCCGCCCCAGGCGATGCGCTCGAACAGGCCCGGCGACGCGCGCCGCAGGCCGATCAGCGCATAGCCCCCGTCCTCGACGGGAGCGAGGACCGCGTCGCAGCCGCCGGCCAGCGCGCGCGCGGCACGGCGCAGGTCGCGCGCTTCCAGCGCCGGGCAATCCGTGCCGACCAGGATCACCGCGCGCCGCCTGCGCAGGCCCCCGGCGATGGCATTGAACATGCGCTCACCCAGGTCGCGGCCGCGCTGCTCGCGCAGGGCGACGCCGTGGGCTTGCGCGCACTGCAGGAAGAACCCGTGCCTCGCGCGCGGCGTGCCGTGCAGCTCGACGGGCCCGCAGCGCGCCGCCCGGGCGACGCGCAGCGTGCGCCTTACGAGGCGCCGGTGCAGCTGTGCCGCGCCCCACTCGCCCAGGCGCGGCACGAGGCGCGTCTTCACCCGCCCGGGCTGTGGGGCGCGCGCGAACACGATCACCAGCGCCCCGGCGCGCATCAGCGGTAGCGCTCGGCCAGCCGCGCCGGGTCGGCGCCGAGGAAATAGGCCAGCCGCAGGCGCCACATGAGCACAACCGTGCGCAGCGCGCCGCGCGCCTGCCAGCGGCGCGCGGACACCCGCACGCGCGCCCGCAGGCAGGCGGGGCGCCCGAAGCGGCGCAGCCGGGCCGAGAGCTCGATGTCCTCCATCAGCGGAATTTCCGCATAGCCGCCCGCCGACTCGAACACGTCCCGGCGCACGAACAGCGCCTGGTCGCCGGTGGCGATGCCCGTGAGCCTCGAGCGCAGGTTCATCATCGCGCCGATGAGCGCGAGCACTGCGCGCGGGCTGTCGAGCGCGACGTCGAAACGGCCCCAGCACCGCTCGCCGAGCGCGTTCGCCACCATGCGATCCGCGCCCTCGGGCAGGCGCACGTCCGCGTGCAGAAAGAGCAAGGACGTGCCGCGTGCGGCGCGTGCGCCGGCGTTCATCTGCAGCGCGCGCCCGCGCGACGCCGTCAGCACCTGGTCGGCGAACGGCCGCGCGAGGTCCGCGGTGGCGTCTTCGCTGCCGCCGTCGACCACGATCACCTCGTGCCCGCGGCGGCGCAGCGGCGCGAGCGCCTGCAGCGCGCGCACGATGCCTGCGGCCTCGTTCAGCGCCGGGATCACCACGGTGATCCGCGGTGCTACTCCTTCGCGTCGTTCAGTGTCCAATCGTAGTCGAGATAGGCAAGCTCGAACCCACCCGCCGCGATTCGTGCGCGCGCCGCGGCGTCGTCGGCAAGCTGCGCGGCGTGGCGCTCGAGATAACGTGGCGGCCAGTCCCTCTCGTACCAGTCGAAGATCCTGGAGACCTCGAGCCGCCCTGACACCGCATCGTAGCGGTTGCGGCTGCGATCGGTCAGGAAGCGGCGCGCCTGATCCTCGAGCTGGGAGTCGAGCTTCGCGCCGACATAGGCCTGCCGTCTGAGCATCGGGCATCCCACCGAGGCACAGTTGAGCGCGAAGTGCACGCGCGGATCGTCGTAGGCGCCGGGCTCGCGCAGCATTCCCTCGACGTCGTCGAGCGAGGCTTTGCGCCCAAGCAGGGTGAAGAAATCGTCCTTGAAGGGATTGCCGAAAAACCTCCCGAAATCCCACACCGAGCGCAGGTCGGGATAGCGGGTCAGCACCTTCTGCACCATGCGTGCGTTGTAGGTGTTGATCAGGAAGGCCATCTGCTCGGCCCGCGGCCAGCGCTCGAACTGCGGGCGCGTCACGGCCGCCAGCGCGCCGAGATAGGCATCGAGCGCAACGCGGTCCCGGGCGAACCCGGAATAGCGAACGCGCGAGGCTTTTCCGCCATCGAGCACCACCACGTGCCGCCCGAGCAACGCGGTCCACGCCGCGTGCGACGGGTCAAAACCCTGCGCCGCTCCGGGCACGGCCGTCACGATCAGCACGAAAGTGGCGGCCGCAAGCCTCATCCGCCGCGCATCCATCCGTGGAACCGCTCGATCGCGCGCAGCGCGCCCTGCGGCGCATGCGCCTTCTTCCAGACGCCGGCGGCGTACTTGTTCGCCTCGGCGAGCGTCGGGTAGACATGGATCGTGCCGAGAATCTTGTTCAACCCCAGGCCGTGGCGCATCGCGGCGACGAACTCGGCAATCAGCTCGCCCGCGTGCGCGCCGACGATCGTCACGCCGAGGATGCGGTCCTTGCCCGGCACGGTGAGCACCTTGACCACGCCATGCGCCTCTTCGTCCGCGATCGCGCGGTCGAGGTCGTCGATGCCGTAGGTCGAGACCTCGTACGGCACGCCGCGTTCTTTGGCCTCGTTTTCGTTCAGGCCGACGCGCGCCACCTCGGGGTCGGTGAAGGTCGCCCACGGAATCACCGAATAGTCCGCCCGGAACCTGCGCAAGCCTCCGAACAGCGCGTTCACGGCAGCGTACCAGGCCTGGTGCGCGGCGACGTGCGTAAACTGGTAGGGCCCGGCGACGTCGCCGCAGGCGTAGATGTTCGGGAAGGCCGTCTGCAGGAACTCGTTGGTCTCGACCGTGCGCTGGCGCGTGACCGGAATGCCGAGCGCCTCGAGCCCGTAGCCCTCGGTGTTCGCCACGCGCCCCACCGCGCACAGCAGCGCGTCGAAAGCGATGCGCGCTTCGGCTCCGTCGTGCTCGGCGATCAAAACCTTTTCCCCGTTCTCGACCCGGAAGGCCTTGGCCTTGTGCCCGACCAGCACCTCGATCCCCTCGTCGCGGAATTTCTGCATCACCATCGCGGAGATCTCGGGGTCTTCGCGCACCATGAGTCGCGGCAGCATCTCGACCTGCGTCACCTTCGCGCCGAAGCGGGCGAAGCACTGCGCGAGCTCGCAGCCGATCGGCCCGCCTCCCAGCACCACCAGCCGCCGCGGCAGCTCGCGCAGCGCCCAGACCGTGTCGGAGGTGAGGCAGCCGACCTGCTCGATGCCCGGAATCGGCGGCACGAAAGGGCGCGCCCCGGCGGCGATCACGATGGCGCGGGTGGACAGGCGCCGCGTCTCGCCGCCCTCGAGCGCGACCTCCACTTCCCAGGGGGAGACGATCTTCGCCTCCCCATGCAGACATTCGACGCCGAGCGCGGTGTAGCGCTCGGCGGAGTCGTGCGGCTCGACCGCGCGCACGACGCGCTGCACGCGCTCCATCACCTCGGCGAAGTCGAACTCGGCGTGGGCGGACTTCAGGCCGTATTCCGGGGCGCGCCGGATCTCGGCCAGCACCCGCGCCGTCCTGATCAGCGCCTTGGACGGCACGCAGCCCGTGTTGAGGCAGTCGCCGCCCATGCGGTGCTTCTCGATCAGCGTCACTTTGGCGCGGACCGCGGCCGCGATGTACGCGCTGACCAGTCCGGCCGAGCCGGCGCCGATCACCACCAGGTTGCGGTCGAAGCGCCGCGGGCGCTTCCATCTTGCATAGACACGACGCGCCTTGACCGCGTCGAGCGCCTTCTTCGCCAGCAGCGGAAACAGCCCGAGCAGGACGAAGGCGCCCAGCAGGCCAGGAGAGAGGATCCCCGCAGGCGACTCGATCGCCGCCAGCCGGGTGCCGGCGTTCACGTACACGATCGTCCCGGCGAGCATGCCGAGCTGACTCACCCAGTAGAAGGTGGCGGTGCGGATCGGCGTCAGGCCCAGCGCGAGGTTGATCACGAAGAAAGGCACCGCCGGGATCAGCCGCAGGGTGAACAGGTAGAACGCGCCCTCGCGCGCGACGCCCTCGTTCACCGCGCGCAGCGCGTGGCCGAAGCGCCGCTGGACCCAGTCGCGCAAGAGGAAGCGGCTGGCAAGGAAGGCAAGCGTCGCCCCGATCGTCGAGGCGAACGACACGATCACGGTGCCCCACAGCAGGCCGAAGATCGCCCCCGCGACCAGCGTCATGAGCGCCGCGCCGGGGAGCGAGAGACCGGTGACGGCCACATAGGCGACGAAGAAGCCGAGGGCGGTCTGCCACGGGTGCGAGGCGTAGTAGCCGAGGATCGCTTCCTGCTCCGACTTGATGGTCTCGAAGCTGAGGTAGCGCTGGCCGCCGGCGGCGAAGAAAGCCGCCACCAGAAGCACGATCACCACGAGGAGCGCGAGCCGCGACCTGCTCATGCCACCGCCTCGGCGACGCGCAGCGCCTGCTCGCGGGCGTAGCGCGGCCCCCGCACGATGCGCTGGTAATACGAACGGTGGGCGTCGCTCCCCGGCGGCCACTGCGCGACGAACTCCCGCTCCCAGGCCGCGAAGTCGTACTCGAGCGCCGCGGCCTCGACCCACAGCCCGCCCGCGCGCGCCCCGTACAACGGCTGCCTGCCGGGCCTGACCGAGATCCGGGTCGCCAGGCCGAAACGCGTTCCCGCGAAATTCGGCATCCCGGCCGCGCCGTTGTTGATGATCACGCAACCGGCATCCAGGCGCTGCAGCACCGGCAGGCAGCTGTGGCTGGAGGCGAACACGCGAACGCCGGCGCGCACGCAGGCCTCGTGCGCGGCCCGCGCGCCGGCCGCGCTGGCGAGCACCTCCTGCGAGAAACCCCAGCCGGCGAGCGACTCCGCGTCGCCGTGTACGACGCCGATGCGCTCATCGCCGACCTGCGCGACCCGATGCATCGGCAATTTCGCGAGCGCCGCGACGGCTTGCGGCAGGCGCCGGGCGGTCTCGCGCAGGCGCTCGATGATGCGGTTGGATCGTTCCACGTCCGCATCGTCGACCCAATCCGGATAGCCGCAGCCGCAGCCGGCTCCCGCCGCCGGGTCAGCCAGCTCGGTTTCCACGTTGCCGCGGGTGGCGGCGTGCCCGAGGACGCGGCGGTTCACTTCGGCGAAGCGCTGCGGGTCGACGTCGAACCAGTGGAAGTCGCCGTTGAACACCAGGGCCTTGGACCCGGGCTCGCCTTCGAAGAGCTCGAGCAGCCGCTCGAGCGCCAGGCCGTTGCCGTAGAGCCCGCCCGCGACCCAGAGCGTATCGACCCGAAGCGCGGCCGGCGCCGCCAGCGCCCGCGCGCCGTAGCGATAGCCGGCCGGACAGGCGCGCCCCGGCCGCTGCTCAGTCATGCAGCGCGCCGCCGCAGGAGGAGCCCTGGCCGGCGGTGCAGCCGTAGCAATGGTCGCGGACCGCGATCGGGTTGCCGACAAGATCCCGTCCGATCAGATCCGAAAGCTGCGGCCGTTGCGTGCCTTCCATCTCGAGCGGCAGCTCGAGCATCTGATTGAAATCGCAGTCGTAAACGTAGCCGCGCCAGTCGACCGAGATCAGGCTGCGGCACATCACCGATTCGACGTTCTCGCTTCTGTGGGCGCCGTGCAGCAGCCGCATGTACTCGTTGAATTGCCCCTTCGAGACCAGCATCGAGCCGAAGCGCTGAATCGGCATGTTGGCGAGCACGTACAGCCGGTCGAATGCGATCCCGTAGCGCTCGCCCAGCTCGCGCTTGTAGTCCGCCTCGAGTTGCGCCTGCGATGGCGGCAGTACCGCACCCTGCGGGTTGTACACCAGGCTCAGCTCGAGGCCCGGGACACCCTTGCCGTAGCCGAGCGCGTTCAGGCGCGCGAGCGCGCGCAGGCTGCGCCCGAACACGCCGCTGCCTCGCTGCCGGTCGACGTTGTCCTCCTGATAGCAGGGCAGCGACGCGATCACCTCGACGCCCTCGCGGGCGAGGAACTCGCCCAGGTCCTCCTGGCCCGGCTCCTCGAGAATCGTCAGGTTGCAGCGGTCCATCACATGGACCCCCAGCGCCCGCGCGCGCCGGACCAGGTCTCGGAAACGCGGATTGAGCTCGGGCGCGCCGCCGGTGAGGTCGAGTTTCTTGATTCCGGCCACCTCCATGAACGCGAGCACGTCGGTGACGGTTTCCGCGGACATCTGCTCGCTGCGGTTCGGGCCGGCGTTGACGTGGCAGTGCAGGCAGCTCTGGTTGCAGCGGTAGCCGAGGTTGACCTGGAGCGTCTCGAGGCGGCCGCGCCGGACCGGCGGGAACCCGTAATGCCGCATCAGGGGCAGGGTCGCGTGCATGTGGCGTCCTTGTCGTTGTCGCTATGACTCAGTCGCGCGGGGGCGCGAAGCCTTACAGATCCGCCCCGCCGACGGCCCGTCACAGGCTGCCGACGCCGCGCCGCGACTTTTCGTCCAGCAGGCCGAGCAGGCGCTCGCTGGTCGCGCGCAAGCGCTGCGACAGCATCAACACCAACTCCATCAGGATCTTGGCGCCGAGCATCGGCTGCTCGACGATGATGCGCGCCAGCCGCTCGCGGTCGAGCACCGCGATCAGCGTCGGCTCGATCGCCATGCAGGTGGCGAAGCGCGGCTCGCCGTCGATCATCGACATCTCGCCCAGCGTGCGGCCGGCCTCGACTTCCGAGAGCGCCTGGGGCGTGTTCCAGCGATCCCGCTTCTGCACTTCCACCTTGCCCTCGATGATCATCATCATGAAGTCGCCGCCTTCGCCCTCGCGCATGATCTCGGTGCCGACTTCGGCGCGGTAGACATCCATGAAATGCGCCAGCAGGCGAACCTCGCCGGCAGAGAAATTCTCCAGCAGCCGGCACTTCGGAATCAGGGCGTGGATGCGGTCGGAGAATTTCGACGCGTCGCCGAGCGACTCGAGATGCGCGAGCAGCTGGGAGCGGAGCGGAGATTCGGTGGCAGCGGCCATCGGGCCATTATGCCGAAAAGCTCAGGAGATGAGCCACAGCACGGTGGCGAGCCATCCCACGACCGCCGCCGTCAGCGCGGGGTCTCGAAGCAGCTCGGACGACGGGTCGCCGCCGCCGCCGCGGAAGCGCAGGCGAAAGAGATAACGCAGCGTGCCGAGCAGCACCCACGGCACCGTCAGCACGAGCCGGTTCGTGCCGTGCAGCTCGGCCGTTTCCGGCGCGAGCGTGTAGAACACGTAAGCGACGATCATTCCGGCCGCGCACACGGTTATCGCAATGTCCAGAAACCGGGGGCTGTAGGCCGCCAGCACCGCGCGATGCTGATGCGCGTCGTCCGCCAGCCGGTCGAGCTCGGCGCGGCGCTTGGCAAAACCCAGGAACAAGGTCAGCAGCACGCCGCAGGCGAGAATCCAGTTCGAAGGCACGATTCCGATCCCCGCCGTCCCGGCGAGCAGCCGCAGCATGAAGCCCGCGGCGAGCGCGAGCACGTCGATCACCGGCACGTGCTTGAGGCCGAGCGTGTAGGCGGCGTTGAGCACCAGATAGCCGGCGACCGACGCAGCGACCCCCAGCGATACGAGCGCGCCGATCCCGAGCCCGCCCAGCGCGAGCAGCACGGCGAGCGTGAGGGCCTCCGCGATGCTCACCGCGCCCTTCGCCACGGGGCGGGTACGCTTCTCGGGGTGGCCGCGGTCCTGCTCCGCGTCGATGGCGTCGTTGAACGCGTACACGGCGCTCGACGCCAGACAGAAGGCGAGGAACGCCGACAGCGCAAGCACCACCATGTGCGGGTCGTCCCAGCCGTGCCCGAAAACGAGGCCGGCCAGAACGAAGCCGTTCTTGACCCACTGATGCGGGCGCAACAGGCGCACCAGCTCGCGTGCGCGCAGCATCAGTGCCTCCAGCCGCAGTCGCCGCTGCCGAAGTAGCGCTCGCAGAAGTAGCAGCGGCCCGGCGGCAGCCACCACGGCCGGCGGTAGTAGTGATCGCGCACGAACGTCAGGACGCGGTCGTGGTAGGCGCGATAGTCGAAGCCCTGGCCGAGCACCGCGTAGAACGTGACGCCCCGGACCTCGAACGTTTGCACCCGCATGCTGCGGAAGTACGGCCGGTATTCTCCCTCGGGCGGCGGCGAGGGCCGCAGCACCAGGATGTCGGCCCCGTCGAGCTTGCGAAAGTCGGTCAGGATGTCGTCGTGGCGCGCGTGCGACGAGCCGGGGCCGAACACGATCACCCGCCGGCCCGCGTAGTACTCGTAGCTGGCCGCGGCCGCGTAGCTGCTCGCGGCGAGCCGGTAGCGCCCGAAGTACGGTTCGACTCTCTTCAGCACGCCGCGCGTGTCCACGAACGCGACGATGCGCGGATACATGCGCGTCCAGCCCTTCCATGTCTGCATCGGCAGATTCGCGATGGTCACGATCGCGAGCGCGTGCAGGGCGACGAACCACGCAAAAAAGCGCGCGCTCGAGGCAAGCGGCCTGCGCCCCGGCAGCAGCGCCAGGCTCGCGATCAGCGCCGGCATGAACGAAAGCATCCAGTGCAGGCCGATTTCCTTGCGCAGCGACACCAGCGCGAATACCGCGAACGGAACGGCCCAGGCCAGCAGCAGCGCGCGAGCCTCCGGCGACGCCGCGCTCGCGCGCAGCTGCGCGCGCTCTTTCCACGCCCAGAACAGCAGCGGCGCCGCGAGGTAGGCAAGCGAGAGAAGGTAGAGCGCCGGCGTCAACAGCGACCAGGCGGCGTCCGACTGCCGGTTGACCGCGTTGAACATCAGGTTGCACCAGCAGGCCTCGTAGTTCCAGTACAGGTTCTCGAGCGCGAATGGCAGCGCACCGACGAAGACGAGCAGCGGCCCCGTCCAGCGGCGCCTCGCGCCGGGCGAGGCCAGCGCCCAGGCGAAGTAGCCCAGGCCGAGAAGCACGGCGAAATATTTGGACAGGAATGCGAGCCCCAGGAACACGCCCGAAGCGAGAAAAACGCCGGCCGAGCCGCGCTGCGCCGCGCGCGCGAAGAACAGCACCGACAGCGTCGAGAAAAAGATCAGCGGCGTGTCCGTCGTGATCAGGACATTGATGAAGTTCAGCGGCACCAGCAGCACGCACAGCGCAGCCAGGTTGGCGGTGTCCTCGTCGCGGCCGAACCAGCCGCGCAGCGCAGCGCGCAGCACGAGCGCAAGCGCCGGCGGCAGCAGGGTCACCGGCAGGCGCAACGCCCACTCGGTGTCGGACCAGTGCAGGATCAGCGCGAGCAGCCAGCCGACCATCGGCGGGTGGTCGTAGAAGCCCAGGTCCGGATGACGGCCCCACAGCACGAAGTAGGCTTCGTCGCCGGTCATGGGAAGGACCGCCGAGAGCCAGAAGCGGAACGCCAGCGTAGCGACGAGCGCGATTGCGAGCCAGCGTCGGGTGGAGATTCGAATCAAAATCGGCCGTACGCGCGCAAAGCGGCGATTATAGTCGCCGCCGCGCGACCGTCAGGACGAGGCCGCGCGAATCAGCAGCGACACGCCCGCCACCGCCAGCAGCAGATAGACCACGCGCACCACGGCACCGGTCGGAACCGCGGCGTGCAGCCTGTTGCCGATCAAGAGGCCGGCGATCATCGCCGGCGCGAGCCAGAGCGCGGTCACGATCAGCCCGCTCTGCGACAGCAGACCGGCGGCTCCGAAGAGCACTACCCGCACGATCGAGGACGCCATGATCATCGCCGCGTTGGTCGCCCGCAGCTCGCCTTTGTCGCGGATGCGTCCGCTGTTGAAGATCGCGAACAGCACGCCGCCGGTGCCGAACATGGCCGACAGCGCCCCGCCGGTGATCCCGATCGGTGCGCTCCATGCGCGTGCAAGCGAGAGCGGCGCGCCGCGCCGCTGCAGGCCGTAGGCCGCGTACGCAAGCACGAAAAGGCCCAGTCCCGCGAGCAGGCGCTGCTCGGAGACGCGGATCAGCAGCGTCAGCCCGATCGCGATGCCCGCAAGCATGAACGCCGCGAGCCAGCGGATCTCGTCGTAGCGGATGCCGCGCCGGAAGCGCGCGCCGAAGAGCGCGAACGCCCCGAGATCGAGCAAGAGCATCAGCGGGACGGCGAACTTGAGCGGCAGCAACTGCGCGAGCAGCGGCATCGAGAGCACGGTCGAGCCGAACCCCGTCATCCCGTACACGACATAGGCGCCGAGCACGACCAGCGCGGCGGCGCCGATCAGCTCGGGCGAGAGCGCGTCCAGGGCTCAGTCCCCGGCCGCGGTCGTATCGCCCACCGCGGCCACCTCGCGGCGCGCGGCAACCGCCTGCGCGAGGCGCTCGAGCAGGGACACCGACGTTTCCCACCCCAGGCAGCCGTCGGTGATGCTCTGGCCGAAGGTCAGCGCGCGCCCCGGCTTGAGGTCCTGGCGTCCCTCGACGAGATTCGACTCGATCATGACGCCCAGGATACGGCCGTCGCCGGCCGCGATCTGGGCACCGATCTCGCCGCAGACCTCGCGCTGGCGCCGGTAATCCTTGCGGCTGTTGGCGTGCGAGCAGTCGATCATCAGGCGCTCGGTGAGCCCCGCATTGCGCAGCTCGTCGCAGGCGGTCTTGACGCTGGCCACATCGTAGTTCGGCTGCCGGCCGCCGCGCAGGATGATGTGGCAGTCGTCGTTGCCGCGCGTCTCGACGATCGACACCTGTCCGCTCTTGTGCACCGAGAGGAAGTGGTGCCTCTGCCGGGCGGCAAGGATGGCGTCCACCGCGATGCGCACATTGCCGTCGGTCCCGTTCTTGAAGCCGACCGCCGCCGAAAGGCCCGAGGCGAGCTCGCGGTGCACCTGGGATTCGGTCGTGCGGGCGCCGATCGCGCCCCACGACACCAGATCGCCGATGTACTGGGGCGAAATCACGTCGAGGAACTCGCAGCCGGCCGGCACGCCGGCCTGGTTGATCCGCACCAGCAGGTCGCGCGCGATGCGCAGCCCCTCGTTGATGCGGAAACTGCCGTTCAGGTAGGGATCGTTGATCAGCCCCTTCCAGCCCACGGTGGTGCGCGGCTTCTCGAAGTACACCCGCATCAGCACCTCGAGCTCGCCGGCGAAGCGGGCCCGCTCGGCGGCGAGGCGCTCGGCATAGGCGAGCGCCGCAGTGGGGTCGTGGATCGAGCAAGGGCCGATCACCACCAGCAGCCGGTCCGAGCGCCCGTGCAGGATGTCGCGCACCCGGCGCCGCGTGTCGTCGATGAGCGTCTCGACCGGCGTGCCCTGGATCGGAAAGAAGCGGATCAGGTGCTCCGGCGGCGGCAGCGGTACGATGTTCTCGATCCGCTCATCGTCGGTGAGCGAGGTCTTGTCGAGCGGCGAATGGGTCGGGAAGCTGTCAGCGGGCGTCGTCATGGCAGGGGTCTTGGGTGGTGGGCATAAAAAAACCGCCAGGCTTTGGGGCACTGGCGGTTTTTCGGGATCTGTCGGGATGCGGCTAGCCGTTCCCTTCCGCCAGCGGGCGCGGGAAAAAGAAGAAAAAGCCGTAAAACCAGCGTTTCATCGCATCGACCTCAAGGGGGATTGAATCACGCGGGGCGCTGTTTGGCAACTTTGGCGCCTTCCTTCGGCCACAGTACCATCTGGGTGCAGCGGAACAGGGCAATGCCCTTGCCGCTGCCTTCGACGGTCACGTTCGCGTCCCAGACCTGGGTCGTTCGCCCGAGGTGGACCGGGACCGCACGGCAGCGCAGCGCGCCTTCGAGCGCGGTACCGAGAAAATTCGTCTTCAGCTCGATGGTGGTGAACCCGCGCGCGCCTTGCGGCAAATTGACGACACAGCCGTAGCCGCAGCTCGTGTCGGCGAGCGCGATGACCGAGGCCGCGTGCAGGTAGCCGTTCGGCGCGAGCAGCTCCGGGCGCACGGGGAGGCGGCTCTCGATTGCCTCCGAGGTGACCGAAATGATCTCCAGCCCGACCAATCCGGGCAGGTGCCCCGCACCGCGCCGGTTGAACGCTTGCGCGCTCAAGTCCGGGCGCGAAGATGTCGATGGGCCTTCCATGGCAATTCCGACTCTACACGACGAGCGTGTCGGCCATCAGCACTCGCGGCAATCGGCTGCCAAGGTATGGCCCGAGTATTGCTTAGGCTTCGAGCGTCATGTTACGTTTTTCGCGCGGGCATGCCGCCGAAAACCGAGGAGGTAGAACAATGTCGGCAAACGTCGCCATTCCGGTCGCGGGCTTCAAGGACGTCTACAGCGTCGCGGACGTCGACAAGGCCCTGCAGGAGCTCACCCCTTCGGCCAACGAAGGGCTGCGCACGCTGTACGAGAAGATGCTGCGCATGGGCGGCCAGCGCTTCACCGTCAAGCCTTCGTCGATGCCGCAGATGGACGGGCTGTTCGACGAGCTGCCCAACTTCGGCGAGGTGCTCGAGGACATCCGTAAGCACCTCGCCTTGTGCATCGACTCGGAGGACTCCGTCGAGCTGCCGCCGACGCTGCTGCTGGGCGAGCCGGGCATCGGCAAGACGCACTTCGCCAAGCGCGTCGCCGCGCTGCTCGGCACCGGCTTCGGCTTCGTGCCGATGAGCTCGCTCACGGCGGGCTGGATCCTGTCGGGCGCCTCCTCGCAGTGGAAGAACGCCAAGCCGGGCAAGGTGTTCGACACCTTCCTGCACGGCGAGTACGCCAACCCGGTCATGGTCGTCGACGAGATCGACAAGGCGGCCGACGGCGGCCAGTACGATCCGCTCGGCGCCCTCTACGCCCTGCTCGAAGCCCACACCGCGACGCAGTTCGTCGACGAGTTCGTCGAGATCCCGATCGACGCGTCCGGGGCGGTGTGGTTCGCGACCGCGAACGATCCGGCCCGCATTCCGGAGCCGATTCTCAACCGGATGAACGTCTACGAAATCGAGCCGCCCGATGCGGCGGGCGCCGCGCGAATCGCGCTCGCGATCTACCGCGAGATCCGTTGCGCCCACGACTGGGGCCGGAAGTTCCCCGAGACGCCGTCGCAGACCGTGCTCGAGAAGCTCGCGGTGCTCACGCCGCGCGAGATGCGGCGCGCCGTGCAGCTTGGCTTCGGCAACGCCAAGCTCGCCGGCCGCGACGAGGTGAACCCGGACGACATCCAGGACGGGCGCGGCGTGAAGAAATCGAGGATCGGTTTCTAGACGGCGCTAGGCTTTCGCCAGCATCCGTCCGCAGACGATCACGCTGACCCATATCGCGAGCGAGAGCGCCGCGGCCGCGCGCGCCTGCCAGGGCGGCGCCACGTCCACGTCCCAATCGGAGGCGCCGCGGAACACCGCGGCGTGAAACACGGCCGCGTTGATCCCGGCGGCGGCGATCAGCGTCATCTTGAGCGCGAACAGCGGGCTGCCGATCAGCTCCTCGGCGCGCGCGAGGAACATCAGCAGGCCGCTCGGGACGATCAGAAGGAAGCTCGCCGCACTCCACGGCAGCAGGTGCGCCGCCAGGCGCCGCACGGAAAGCCTGCGCGACAGGCCGAGCAGGCGCAGATCCAGCACCGCGATCGAGCCCACCAGCAGCGCCACGCCGACCAGGTGCACGCTCGCCACGGCGGCGTGCAGCGCGCTCGAGCCGCGCAGCGCTACCGCCAGCGGTGAGGCCGCGAGCGCCTGCGCCGGCGTCACAGCTTCTTCTCGACCCAGCCCTGCACCGAGCGCAGCGCCCCGGGCAGCTTGGCCGGCTCGGCCCCGCCGGCCTGCGCCATGTCGGGGCGTCCGCCCCCCTTGCCGCCGACCTGCTGGGCGACGAAGTTCACCAGCTCTCCCGCCTTGACCTTCGCGGTGAGATCCTTGGTCACGCCCGCCACCAGGGAAACCCTGCCGTCGCTCACCGTGCCGAGCACGATCGCCGCCGACTTGAGCCTGTCCTTCAGCTTGTCCATCGTCTCGCGCAGCGTCTTGGCGTCGGCGCCTTCGAGCGCCGCGGCGAGGACTTTGGCGCCCTTCACCTCGCTCGCCTGGTCGGCGAGCTCGTCGCCCTGGCTCGCGGCGAGCTTCGACTTCAGCCGCGCGAGCTCTTTCTCGAGCGCGCGCTCGTGCTCGCGCGTCGCCTGGATGCGCTCCTCGAGCCGGTCGCGGGTGGTCTGGTAGAAGCCCTCGACGAAGCTCATCTGCCGCTCGAGCTCCTGCACGTACTCGAGGGCGCCCTCCCCGGTCACCGCCTCGACACGCCGGATGCCGGCCGCGACGCCGGACTCGGAGACGATCTTGAACATGCCGATGTCGCCGGTGCGCGCAACGTGCGTGCCGCCGCACAGCTCGGTCGAGACCTCGCCCATTCCGACCACGCGAACCTCGTCGCCGTACTTGTCGCCGAAGAACGCGAGCGCGCCGGCCTTGATCGCGTCGTCGAACTTCATGATCCGCGCGCTCACCTCGACGTTGCGGCGGATCGCGTCGTTCACCAGCGCCTCGACCTCACGGATTTCGTCCGGGTTCATAGGCTGCGGATGCGAGAAGTCGAAGCGCGTACGGTGCGCGTCGACCAGCGAGCCCTTCTGCTGCACGTGGGCGCCCAGCACCTTGCGCAAGGCGGCGTGCATGAGGTGGGTGGCGGAGTGGTTCCACATCGCGCGCCGGCGCGAGGTCACGTCGACCTGCGCGCTCACCGCGTCGCCGACCTTGAGCCGCCCGGTGACCTGCGCGCCGTGATGGCCGAAGACCTCGGCCTGGATCTTCTGCGTGTCGGCCACCGCGAAGGTTCCCGCCGGGCCTACCATCTCGCCGCGGTCGCCGACCTGCCCGCCCGACTCGGCGTAGAACGGGGTGCGATCGAGCACCACCACGCCCGCTTCGCCCGCGCCGAGCTCGCCGACCTGCGTCCCCTCGCGGTAGAGCGCGATCACCTTGCCCTTGAGCGAAAGCGTGTCGTAGCCGCGGAACTCGGTCTTGCCGCCCGCGTACTCCAGCCCCGCAGCCATCGAAAAGCGGCTCGCCGCCCGCGCCCGCTCGCGCTGCTGCTCCATCGCCGCCTCGAAGCCGGCGAAGTCGATCGGCACGCCGCGCTCGCGGCAGATGTCGGCGGTGAGATCGACCGGAAAGCCGAAGGTGTCGTACAGCTTGAACACGGTCTCGCCGTCGAGCATAGGGCCTTCTCCCGCCAGCGCCGCCTCGAGCACCTGCATGCCGTGATGCAGCGTCTCGGCGAAGCGCTCTTCCTCCTGCCTGAGCACCTGCGCCACGCGCTCTTTCGCCGCGGTCAGCTCCGGGTAGGCCTCGCCCATCGCGCGGTCGAGGTCTTCCACCATGCGGTAAAAGAACGGCTTGTGCTGCCCCAGCTTGTAGCCATGGCGGATCGCGCGGCGGACGATCCGGCGCAGCACGTAGCCGCGGCCTTCGTTGCCGGGAATGACGCCGTCGACGATCAGGAAGCTGCAGGCGCGGATGTGGTCGGCGATCACGTTGAGCGACGGATTCTTCAGGTCCTTGGCGCCGGTTTCGCGCGCGGCCGCCCGGATCAGGTCCTGGAACAGGTCGATCTCGTAGTTCGAGTGCACGCCCTGCAGCACCGCCGCGATGCGCTCCAGGCCCATGCCGGTGTCGACCGAGGGCTTGGGCAGCGGATGCATGACGCCCGCCTCGTCGCGGTTGAACTGCATGAAGACGAGGTTCCAGATCTCGATGTAGCGGTCGCCGTCGGCGTCAGGGGAGCCCGGCGGCCCGCCGGGGATGCCCTCGCCGTGGTCGTAGAACACCTCGCTGCAGGGGCCGCAGGGGCCGGTGTCGGCCATCTGCCAGAAGTTGTCCGACTGGTATTTCTGCCCGCCCGGCTTGTCGCCGATGCGCACGCAGCGCTCCCTGGGCACGCCGATCTCGCGCGTCCACAGGTCGTAGGCCTCGTCGTCGCTTTCGTAGACCGTGGTCCAGAGCTTCTCGGGCGGCAGCTTGTAGACCTTGGTCAGCAGCTCCCAGGTGAAGCGGATCGCGTCCTTCTTGAAGTAGTCGCCGAAGGAGAAATTGCCCAGCATCTCGAAGAACGTGTGGTGGCGAGCGGTATAGCCGACGTTCTCGAGGTCGTTGTGCTTGCCGCCGGCGCGCACGCAGCGCTGCGAGGTCGTGGCGCGGCTGTAGGGACGCCGATCCTTGCCGAGGAACACGTCCTTGAACTGCACCATGCCGGAGTTGGTGAACAACAGCGTCGGGTCGTTGCCCGGCACGAGCGGGCTCGAGGCGACGATGGTGTGGCCCTTGGACTTGAAGTACTCGAGAAAGCTCGAGCGGATCTCGCTTGACTTCATGATTCCCGCGCTGGACAAAAGTGTTTGATTTTACAGCAAGCTCAGCGTTTCCTGAGGTAGCCTCCGGCGGCGAGCTCGAGCATCGACTCGCGGGTGAATTCGGCCTGCGGCGCGTTGCCGCCGATGACGAACATCAGCACCGAATACTTTCGCTTGCTGCCGCGCGTGACGTTCATGAAGCGGCGCGACACCCCGGCCGGAAACGAGATGACGTCGAGCGGCTTCAGGTCGACGTGCTCGATCCGCCCCTTCTCGTTCTCCCAGCTCGCGCGCCAGGTTCCCGTCATGGCGATGAAGGTCTCGTTGGTGTCGTGGTTGTGGAACATCGGCCCGTGTCCGGGGAGCGCGCGGCAGTAGCCGAGGTTGAAGCCCTCGGAGATCTTGATCGCCGCCATGCGTGCCGCCTTCGCGCCGACCGGCGAGCTGACGCCGCCCTTGCCCTCGGACCTGGGCGGCTGGAAACCGATCACGTTGTAGAGGATGCGCTCGCACCCCGGGTAGCGGCTGTCGGGCAGCCCGCCGTCGAAGCCCTTCAACTTGTCGAAGCGCGCCACGCGCTTGAGCATGTCCTTGCGCGAGACGCGGCTGCGGCGCAGCTTTTCACGGTATGTCACGGCTCTTGCCTCCCTTTGCCTTGGCGGTTCGTGTCCTGCCCAGCAGCCGGTCGAGCACCGTCGGCGCGCCGAGCAGCAGGCTGTCGACGGCGTGCTCGATCAGGGCCGGCAGGTCCTCGTGCACCCGACTGCGGTAGATGAACTTGCGCACGCAATAATAGAAGATCCCGCCGTGCAGGTCCCAGGCGAGCTCCATCTCGAACGGCGAGATCGGCGCGCGGCGGGCGTCGGGAAGTCCCAGCTCGACCCGGAGCTCGGCGCAAATGCGCTGCAGCAGCTGTTTTTCGAGCATGTCGATGTAGCGGCGGTTGAAGCCGGTCCCGGCCAGTCCCGCATACATGTAGAGGCGGATCCATTCCGGACGGAAGACGACCGCGGTATAGCGGCGGTAGAACTCGATCAGGCGCGCGCGCAGCGGCAGCGACCGGTCCTCGAGCAGCGTCCGCCAGGCCGGATCCCAGCGGCCGAGGAACACCTCGCGGTAGACGCGCTCGAGCAGCGCGCGCTTGGACGGAAAGTAGCGGTACAGCAGCGGCTGGGTGATGCCCAGGCGCCGCGACAGCTCCCGGGTCTGGCCCGAGAAGCCGACCTCGGAGAAGAAGCGGATCGCCTCCTTGACGATCAGCTTCTCACGCTCGCCGGGCAGCAGCCGCCGCGGCGCCGGTCGGGGCTTTGCGCGATTCGTGCTCATGCGTGTAGATTATCGCCTGATCATTAGCGGCGGGCCGCAAGCATGCGACGGACAAAGCGATGAAACTCGGCTATTTCACCATGCCGCTGCATCCGCCGCAGCGCAGCTACGTCCAGACCCTGAAGGAGGACCGCGAGGCGATCCTGCTCGCCGACCGGCTCGGCTACTGCGAGGCTTACGTCGGTGAGCACGTCACCGACATCGCCGAATCGGTCACGAGCTGCGCGGCCTTCCTCGCCAGCCTGGTCCACGACACGCGCCGGATCAGGCTCGGCACCGGCACCCTCAACCTGCCCAACGGCCATCCGGCGCAGCTCGCCGCCACCGTATCGATGCTCGACAACATGCTGGAGGGCCGCTTCATCGTCGGCATTAGCCCCGGCGGCTTGCCCTCCGACTGGGAGGTGTTCGGCAACATGGGCGCGGACCGCACCGCCATGTTCGTCGAGTGCATCGACCACATGATCGCCATCTGGACCGGGGAGCCGCCCTACAATCTCAAAGGCCGCTTCTGGAACGTCTCCACCGAGAAGACGATGATCCCGGACATCGGCCAGGGCATCATCCCCAAGCCCTACCAGAAGCCCTACCCCCCGATCGTGGTCACGGCGGTCGAGCCCTTCTCGAAGGGCGTCACCGAGGCCGCCAAGCGCGGCTGGGACCCGATCTCGGCCAACTTCCTTCTGCCGCAGTGGGTCAAGTCGCACTGGCCGAAGTATGCCGAGGGCTGCGCCGCGGCCGGCCGTGCGGCGGATCCGGCCAACTGGCGCGTGGCGAAGACGGTGTTCGTCGCCGACGACGCGGCCACGGCGCGCGAATACGGCTTCGGCGCGAGCAGTCCCTACCGGTTCTACTACCAGCAGCTCTTCTTCAAGCTCAAACGCGCCGGCCGCATCAACCTGTTCAAGCCCGCGAAGGACACCCCCGACGAGCAGGTGACGCTCGAGACCGTGCTCGACCGCCTGGTGATCGCGGGCACCCCCGACAAGGTCGCCGACGAGCTGCTCGCCTTGCGGGAGACCACGGGCGACTTCGGCACCCTGCTCTACTGCGGCGTCGATTGGGTCGATCCCAAGCTCGCGCGCCGCTCGATGGAGCTGATGGCGGAGAGAGTCATGCCAGCGATCAACCGCGCAACCGGAGGACATTGATGTCGCAGAGCAAGCTGCCGCGAGACCGCGTGCCTTATTCCGCAATCGTCGACCGGCCGCCGCTCAAGCTGCCGGACGGCGCGAGGATGGCGGTATGGACCATCGTCAACGTCGAGGAGTGGTCGATCGAGCGCAACATGCCGCGCACGGTGCTGCCGCCGCCGATGGGGCAACCGCTGCAGCCGGATCTGCCGAACTGGGCCTGGCACGAGTACGGCATGCGGGTGGGGTTCTGGCGCTTCGTCGACGTGCTCGCGCGCTGCGGGGTGACCCCGACCATGGCGGTCAACGGCTCGGTGCTGAAGAGCTACCCGCGCATCGCCGAGGCCGCGCGCGAAGCGAAGTGGGAATTCATGGGCCACGGCTACCTGCAGGGCCCGATGCATGCCCTCGCCGACCAGCGCCAGGCGATCCGCGACACCATCGAAGTGATCCGCTCGTTCAGCGGCAAGGCGCCGCGCGGCTGGGAAAGCCCCGGCCTGACCGAAACCTACGACACGATCGACATCCTTCACGAAGAAGGCATCGAGTACGTCGCGGACTGGGTGCTCGACGATCAGCCGGTGAAGATCCGCACCACGAAGGGGCACATCGTTTCGGTGCCGTACACGCTGGAAGTCAACGACATTCCGATGATGGCGCTTCAGCACCACAGCGCCGACGAGATGTTCAGGCGCGGCGCGGCGCAGTTCGACCGCCTGTACGAGGAAAGCGAGACGGTCACGCGCGTGATGGCGATCAGCGTGCATCCCTATATCACGGGCGTGCCGCACCGGATCGGCTGGCTGGAAAAGCTCTACCAGCATATTCAGGCCAGGCCCGGCGTCCTGCTCTGGACCGGGGAGCAGATCCTCGACTGGTACCTGACCCAGCATTCTTGATTTGCTGATACACTTTTGCGCAAGTCCCGTGACGGTCGAATAGAGGACACTTCTGTAGTCATCACCATTGGAGAGGAGGGCTCGGAAATGATGAAGCGTCGTTCGTTTATGCGTGCCTCGCTGGCCTCGGGCGTCATCGCCCTGGCGGCCGCGACCGGCTCGCTCATATCCTTCCCGGCGCAGGCCGCGAAGCCGCTCAAGATCGGCTTCAGCATGGCGCTGAGCGGCGGCCTGGCCGGCGCCGGCAAGGCCGCGTTGATCGCGATGGAGATCTGGAAGGACGATATCAACAAGAAGGGCGGCCTGCTCGGCCGGCCGGTGCAATTCGTCTACTACGACGACGCCACCAACCCGTCCACGGTGCCCGGCATCTACACCAAGCTGCTCGATGTGGACAAGGTCGACCTCGTGGTGTCCAGCTACGGCACCAACGAGATCTCGCCGGCGATGCCGATCGTGATGCGCAAGAAGCTGGTGTTCCCGTCGCTGTTCGGGCTCGCGGTCAACGACCAGTTCCACTACAACCGCTACTTCCAGATCATGCCCGCCGGCCCGGAACCGAAGACCGACTGGTCCAAGGGCTTCTTCGAGCTCGCGTCCGAACAGCATCCCAAGCCGGAGAGCGTGGCGATCCTCGCGGCGGACTCCGACTTCGCCCTCGCGGCCGCGGCCGGCGCCAAAGTGAACGCCAAGAAGTACGGCTTCAAGATCGTCTACGACAAGACCTATCCGCCCGGCACACCGGACTTCACCCCGATCGTGCGCGCGATCCAGGCCGCGCAGCCCGACCTCGTCTACGTCGCCTCGTATCCGCCCGGATCGGTCGGCATGGTCAAGGCCGCGCGCGAAGTCGGGCTGAAGGCGAAAATGTTCGGCGGCGGCATGGTCGGGCTGCAGTTCGCCGGCATCCAGAAGAACCTCGGGCCGATGCTGGACAACATCGTCAACTACCACTTCTGGGTTCCGGCCAAGACGCTGAACTTCCCCGGGGTCAACGAGTTCCTGAAGAAGTACGAAGAAGCCGCCAAGGGCAAGGGCGTCGATCCGCTCGGTCAGTACCTGCCGCCGTACGCCTACGCCTACATGCAGGTGCTGGGCCAGGCGATCGAAGCCACCCACGGCACAGACCAGGCCAAGCTCGCGGCATACATGCACAAGCACACCTTCAGCACCGTGGTCGGCAATGTGAAGTTCGGCAGCAACGGCGAATGGGCGCACACCCGCGTGTTGATGACCCAGTTCCGCAACGTGAAGCCGAACGACCTCGACCAGTTCCGCAAGGAGGGAACGCAGGTCGTGCTCTACCCGCGGCAATGGAAGTCGGGCAACATGGTCTATCCCTTCAACAAGTAAACCTGCCTGAGCAGGGCCCCGCGCGACGGTGCTTTCGGTCGATCTCCTTTCGAACGCCCTCGTCGCGGGGATTCTGCTCGGCGGCTTCTATGCCGCCGTGTCGATCGGGCTCGCCATCAGCTTCGGCCAGCTCGACATCGTCAACATCGCCCACCCGGCGTTCGTCATCGTCGGCTCGTACGTCGCCTGGATCCTGAACAGCCGGTTCGGGTTCGACCCGGTGCTGGTCGGCGTGCTCGCCGCGCCGGCCTTCTTCCTGGTCGGCATGGTGATGTACCGCATCTACTACGCCGCCTTCGAGCGCACCGGCCAGGAGTCGCTCAGCGGCCTGGCGTTCTTCTTCGGTGTCATGTTCATTCTCGAGGTGGGCCTCATGCTGGTGTACGGGGTGGACTATCGCCTCGTGAGCGCGAGCTACATCGGCAAGAGCCTCCATTTCGGCTGGGTCGGGGTTCCGTTCCGGATGCTGGTGCCCTTCGCCGTCGCACTCGTCATGACCGGCGGGATATGGCTTTACCTGTCGCGCACCTTCACGGGCCGCGCGATCCTGGCCGTCGCGCAGGATCCGCTCGCATTGCAGTTGATGGGCGCGGATCCGGTGCGCATCAAGCAGTTCGCGTTCGGGCTGGCGATCGCGACGACCTCCATCGCGGGCTCGCTGCTGATCATGATCGGTCCGGTCGAGCCGTCGATCGGACGCGACTACATCGGGCGCGTCTTCGCGATCGTGGTCCTGGGCGGCATGGGCAGCATCAGCGGCATGTTCATCGCCGCGATGATCCTGGGAGTCGTCGAAAGCGTGGTCTCGACCTTCGCCGGCCCGTCCTGGGCCCCGGCGGTGGCCTTCGGCGTGCTGCTGCTGACGCTGGCGCTGCGGCCTTCCGGACTGTTCGGCAGGCGCTAGATGAAGCTGCGCGTCAACGCATTCTGGCTGAGCTGCGCCGCGGTCGTCGGCGGCGGACTGGTGCTCACGGAAGTGCTGCACAACGACTACTATTTCAACGCGCTGTACGTGATCCTGCAGGGCACGCTGATGGCGGTGGCCTGGAACATCCTCGGCGGGTTCACCGGCTACGTGAATTTCGGCAGCGCCGGATTCTTCGCGGTCGGCGCCTACACCTCGATCTTCCTCGACAAGTACTTCGGCCACACCCTGCCACTGCCGGTGCTGATCGCCGCCGCGGCCGCGGTTTGCGCGCTGATCGGACTGGGCGTCGGCTACCTCAGCCTGCGCCTGAAGGGCGTCTATTTCTCGATCGCCACGCTGGCGATGGCGATCGTGTTCGCGACCCTGATCAGCAACTGGCGCTACATGGGCGGCGCGCGCGGAGCCTACATCCTGACGCCGGACACCTACCTCTGGTTCCACAGCTATATCCAGATGCTGTTCATGGTGATGCTGCTGCTCACCCTGGGCGCGGTAGCGATCTCGCGCCACCTCAATACGTCAAGGCTCGGCCACGGGCTCGCCGCGATCCGGGACGACGAGGTCGCGGCTGAGTGCGCCGGCGTGCCGACGCTGCGCCTGAAGCTGATTTCCACGACGCTGATGGGCGCCCTGATGGGCGTCGCCGGCGCGCCCTACCCCTTCTTCGTCACCTTCGTCGATCCGGCCTCCGCGTTCAGCCTCTTCGTGGCGGTGAACGCCATCGCCATGCCCATGATAGGAGGCACCTCGCACTGGATCGGCCCCGTGATCGGCGCAGTGCTCCTCGGCTCGATGCAGCAGGTCATCACCGTCACCGTGTCCTCCGAGCTCAATGTGCTCTTGGTCGGAGTGATGCTGGTGGGCTTCGTCACGCTGGCGCCGCAAGGCATCGTCGGACTGGTGCAGAAGTACTGGCGGAGGCGCACGAGATGAGCGGCCCGGTCCTCGACGTCAGGGGCGTCACCAAGCGTTTCGGCGGCTTCGTCGCACTGCAGAAGGTCGACGTGCACGTGAACGCCGGCGAGCGGCTCGGCCTGATCGGCCCGAACGGCTCGGGCAAGACGACGCTCATCAACTGCATCTCGGGCGCGCTACTCAACGACGAGGGCACGATCACTTTCGAAGGGCGCGACATCACGCGAATGGCGCCGCACCAGCGTGCGCGGCTTGGCGTCGCGCGCAGCTTTCAGATTCCCAAGCCGTTCCGCAGCATGTCGGTGCTGGAGAACCTGCGCGTGCCGCTGGAATATGCAGCCTGGTCGCGCGCCGAGCATCGGCGCGTCACGGACGAGGCCATGGACGTGCTCGAGCAGATCGGCCTCAAGGGGCGCGCGCACGAAAATTCCGCCGGGCTGACCCAGGTCGACATGCGCAAGCTCGAGCTCGCGCGCGCGCTCGCCGCCAAACCGAGGCTGCTGGTGTCGGACGAGGCGATGGCCGGCCTGTCCAGCTCGGAGGTCGACGAGATCCTCGAGATCCTGCTGGCGCTGAACAAGCGCGGCGTCGCGGTCATCATGATCGAGCACATCATGCGCGCCGTGATGCGGTTTTCCGAGCGCATCGTGGTGCTCGACGCGGGGCAGAAGATCGCCGAAGGCGTGCCCGCCGAGATCGTGCGCAACCCCCACGTCGAGAGGGCCTACCTTGGCGAATAGGCTCGTCGCGGAAGGGATCGAGGCCGGTTACGGGGCGGTAAGGGTGCTGCACGGACTGTCGATCCGCGTCGAGGAAGGCGAGGGCGTGGTCCTGCTCGGCTCGAACGGCAACGGCAAGAGCACGCTCATCAAGTGCATCATGGGTATCGTGCGGCCCACCGCCGGCGCGATCTACCTCGAGCGCGACGGCGAGCGCATCGACCTGGTCGGCAGGAGCCCGCAGCAGGTGGTCGAGCTCGGCATCGCGCTGGTGCCGGAGGGACGCCGCCTGTTTCCGACGCTGACGGTGGAGGAGAACCTGATCCTCGGCGCCTACCGCCGGGGCGCCCGGACGAAGCTCGCGCACAATCTCGAATTCGCCTACGAGGTCTTCCCCCGCCTCAAGCAGCGTCGCGGGCAGACCGCGGGCAGCATGAGCGGGGGCGAGCAGCAGATGGTCGCCATCGCACGCGCCCTGATGTCCGAGCCTCACCTGCTGCTGGTGGACGAACCGTCGGTCGGGCTATCACCACTGCTCGTGCACCAGATGATCAGCAAGATCAAGGAACTCAAGGAGCTGCGCAATCTCACCGTGCTGATGGCCGAGCAGAACTTCAACCAGGCGATCCGGATGGCCGACCGCGGCTACATCATCGTCCACGGCCAGATCGAGTTCGAGGGCGAGAGCGCGCTCGCGCTCGAAAGCAACGACATGATCAAGCAGTACTATCTCGGCATCTAGTGCTGTCGCGCGGGGCGCCCTGCTAAGACCCGTCCTTTCGCTGTTCACCGGCATCGCGATCCTCGTCGTGGGGATCGGCCTGCTATTCACCGCGCTCGGCCTGCGCGCCGGACTGATGGGGTATCCGGTGACGGTCACCGGACTGGTGATGTCGGCCTACTTCGCCGGATTCATTCTCGGCACCTACGTCTGCCCGGCGATCATCCGCCGCGCGGGGCACATCCGCGCCTTCGCCGCGATGGCTTCGGTGGCCTCGACGATGCCGATCCTGCACGCGCTGGTGCTCACGCCCTGGGCCTGGGGCGCGCTGCGACTGCTCACCGGCGCCTGCGTGGTCGGCTTGTACATGGTGATCGAGAGCTGGCTCAACCAGCTCGCACCCAACTCGGGGCGCGGCAAGATTTTCGCCGCGTACATGGCGACCACCCTCGGCGCCCTGGCCTTGGGCCAGTACCTGATCCTGATCGGAGACGTGGTCGGCTTTACGCCCTTCGCGCTGGTCTCGATTCTGCTCTCGCTCGCCCTGGTGCCGGTCGCGCTCACTCGCGTGCGCGAGCCGCCGCCCGTCGCCGCGCCGCGGCCCGCCTTGCGCCGCCTGTTCGCGGTCGCGCCGGTCGGCTTCGTCGGCGCGCTCGCCTCGGGGCTGCTTAACGGCGCGTTCTTCGGCATGGGCGCCGTGTTCGCCCAGCGGGTCGGCATGGACGAAGCCGGCGTCGCGGCGTTCATGAGCGCGACGATCATCGGCGGGGCGCTGCTGCAGTGGCCGATCGGCCAGCTCTCGGATCGCCGCGACCGGCGCCTCGTGCTCGCCGCGGTCTGCGCCAGCGCCGCTCTGCTCGCCGCGCTGGCGTTCTTCGCCGAGCGCTTCTCCGGGCCGTTGCTCCTGACGGTCGCGTTCTTCTACGGCGGCCTAGCGTTCACCGTGTACGGCATCAGCGTCGCGCACGTCAACGACCTGCTCGAGCCGGCGCGCGTCCTGGAAGCGACCGGAACGCTACTCCTGCTGCACGGCATCGGCGCCGTGATCGGGCCCTCGGCCGCCGGCTTTCTCATGCAGACACTGGGGCCGGGGAGCCTGCTCGTGTATTTCGCGCTGGTGCTTTGCGCGGCGGGGGCCTACGCGCTGTATCGCTACAAGCTGGTGACGCGGCGGCCGGTGGGCGAGCCTTACGGCTACGTGCCGATGGCGGATTCGTCGCAGGCGCTGCTGCAGCTGGATCCGCGCACCGAGACGGAGTCCGTGCCCGCTTCTAGGCGGCGCTGAGCGCGCGCCGCGCGAGCTCGTCGAGATTCGACGGGTCGGGGCGGCGCCGCCCCTGCTCGACCTCGTGCACCAGCGAGGTGGCCGCCTCGCACCAGGGCGCGGCGAGGCCGTGCGCGCGGGCCTTCGCCGCCACCAGGCCGCTGAAATAGTCGACCTCGGTGCGGCGCCCGCGCAGGACGTCCTGGTAGAGCGAAGTCGCCGCGTCGGCGCTGACGCGCGAGGCGCGCTCGGCGAGCCCGCGCTCGAACGCGTCCGAGCGATCCGCGGCGCCCTCGAGCACCTCGGCCGCGCTGAAGTCGCCCATCACGCGCTCGAAGGGATGGCCTTCGGCGGTCGCGGCCTGCAGCACCTCGGCCGCGATGTGCACGATCGCGCGGCGCGCCGCGGTGTCGGCGAGCATCGCCGCGGAGCGCAGGCCGGCGATGCCGGAGACCGGGTTGAGCGCGGTGTTGGTGAGCAGCTTGGTCCAGCGCTCGTGCATCAGGTCTTCGATCACCTCGGAGGGCCACACCGCGTCCATCAGCGCGGCGATCCGCCGCGCCTGCTCACCGGGCGGGCGCAGATACTCGCCGACGTAGAGCCCCGGCAGGCGCACGCCCGCCGTGGCGCGGCTGACCGAGGCCGTCGCCGTCACCAGCCCGGGCTCGAGCAACACCGCGTTGACCAGCACCACGCCGCCCAGGACGCGCTGCGCCCCCGCGCGCGGAGCGATCCACTCTTCGTTGATCGAGTTCTGCAGGCTCACGATCGGCGCATCTGCGGCCAAGTTCGGCAGCACGTGCTCGAGCGCCGCCTCGGTATCGTAGGACTTCACCGCGAGCAGGCACAGCTCCGCCTGTCCGCGCAGTTCCTCCGGCGCAACGACCGGCGGGTAGTGCCGCTCCACGCTGCCGTCGAGATTGGCGATACGCAACCCCTCGCGCGCCACCGCCTCGCGCTGCGCGACCCAGGGCTCGACGGCGACGACGTCGTGGCCCGCACTGTGCAGCCTTGCGGCGGCCTGGCCGCCGATGGCGCCGATGCCGTAAACGATGATCCGGCCGGTCATCTCAGAACGCCCCGCCCTTCCTGCGGCTGTCGACGATGCCCTGCGCGCGCATGCTGATCTGGCTCTGCACCTGGATGTTGAGCAGCGCCGGACGCCCCGCCGCCAGGGCGCGCTCGAGCGCCGGGGCGAGCTGCTCCGGGCGCTCGACCAGCTCGCCGTGGGCACCGAGGCCCTCTGCGACCCGGTCGTAGCGCGACGGCGCGAGGTCGGTGATGACAGGCTTGCCGTACAGCCCGATCTGGATGTTCTTGTCGATGCCCCAGGCCGCGTCGTTGCCCAGCAGCACCACGATGTCCAGGCCGTGCCGCACCGCGGTGTCGAGCTCCATGCCGTTGAAGCCGAACGAGCCGTCGCCCGTGATGCAGAAGACGCGGCTGCCGGGGCGCGCGAGCTTGGCCGCAATCGCGGTCGGCACCGCCTGGCCCAGCATGCCCAGGCTGGGAAGGTAATACCAGGAACGCGGCCGCAGGGCCGGCAGGTAGGCGCGCGCGTAGTAGGCAAAGTCGCCGCCGTCGAAGACCAGCACGTCGTCCGGGCGCAGCGTCGCGGCGAGCGTCTTGTGCACGAACATCGAGCGCAGCGGCGCCTCTTCGGTCGCGAATGCCTCGATGCGCGCGCGCTCGGCCACGCGCACCTCGCGCAGGCGCTCGAGCCACGGCAGCTCACGCCACGGCATCGACGCCGCCGCGGCGGCGAGCTGATCCACCACCGGCCCGATGTCGCCGACGATGCCGACCTCGACGCCCCGGTTGCGCCCGACCTGCACGGCGGCCGGGTCGACCTGGATCAGCTTCGCGTTCTGCGCCACGATCGGCGGCAGGCCGAAGCCGACGGTGAAATCGAGCAGCTTGCCCAGCAAGAGCACCACGTCGGCTTCCCGGACCAGGTTCGCCGGCTGGTGCTGCGACAGGTCGAAGAAGCCGAAGCAGTACGGATGGTCGTCGGCAACGATGCCGCGCGCGGCCTCCTCGGTCATCATCGGCAGCCTGGTGATTTCGATCAGCCGCGCCAGCGAATCCCCCCAGTCGCCGTAGGCCGCCGGCGTGCCGGCGACGATCAGCGGCCGCTTGGCCGCGCGCAGGAGCTGCAGCGCCGCGCCGATCTGCGCGTCCGCGGCCGGGCGCGGAGCCTGCGGCCGATAGGCGGTCGCATCGAAGAACCCGACTTCGGCTTCCTCGACACGCTGAGTCTGTACGTCGACGGGAACCGTCAGGTGCACCGGCCCCCGCCGCCCCTCGAAGGCGGTGCGAACCGCGGTCGCCACCATGTCCGGGATGCGCCGCGCGTCGTGCACCAGCCACGCGCCTTTGGTCGCCGGGCGCGCGAGACCCACCTGATCGATCTCCTGCATGATGCCGCGGTGATAGTTGCGCAGGTCGGAGGAGCCCGCGATGTTGAGCACCGGGCTCTCGGCGGCGAGGGCATTGACCAGCCCGGGAATCGCGTTGGCGTGGCCCGGCGTCGTGAAGGCGCACACCCCGAGCCGCCCCGTGATCCGCCCCCAGGCGTCGGCCATGTGCACCGCCGCCTGCTCGTGGCGGCAGTCGATCAGCCGGAAGCCCTCGTCGGCCAGCAGATCGAGCAACGGCAGGATGTGGTCTCCCGCGAGCGTGAAGATCGTGTCGACCCCTTCCTGCCGCAAAGCGCGCGTCAGAAGATGTGAGCCGGTCGTCGTCATGGTCGGAAAGGGCTAGAATCGATCGCAACCCGCTTCATCCGGCAAAGGGCGAGGGAGACATGCGGTTCTGGAACAATTATTTCGTCGCTCATGTGGTGGTTCCGTCGGTTCTCGTCTTCGTTCTCATCGTCGGCGTCGTCGGCGTGCTCCTCGGACTGGCGTTGATCGCGCGCAACGAATCGGCGCTGCGCTTGCTCGACCGGCTGAATCAGTGGACCTCGATCCGGCCTGCACTGAGGCCGCTCGAGATCCCGCACGACGTCGAGCAAGGCGCACGCCGGCACCCACGGGGGCTTGGTGTCGCGGTCCTCATCGGTGCCTTGTTTTCACTGTACTTCCTGCTTCTGCGGGTCGGCGCAGCGGATCTTACCGCGGTGCTGACGACCAGCGGCTCGATGGCGCCGCTGCTGTGGTTCGCCAACAGCATTCGCTGGGCGCTGATCGCAGCGAACGCCATCGCGCTCGCGATCGGCGTCGTGCTCGCGTTCTTCCCGCAAATGCTGGAGCCGCTGGCCGCCCGCGCCAACCGCTGGATTTCGGCCCGCCGGCTGGCGAGAAAGGCCGACGCGATGGATCTGACGATCGACAACGTGGTGCGCGCCTATCCCCGCATCGCGGGGACTCTGATTGCGCTCGGCGCGCTGGTTCCGGCGATCGGCGCCACGATGATGCTGTTCGGCGGCCGCTGAGGCCCGGCCGGCGGCGGGCGCCATTCAGCGCAGCTTCGAGTAGGCCGTCGGAACCAGAATCTGGTTTTCGATGCGGGCGACGATCTGTCCACCCTTCTCCGTTTCCGCCCGCGCCGAGATCCAGTCCGGGTCGCTCTGAAAGGCGCTCCAGCGCCGCTCGCGCTCGGCCAGGCTGTCCCATTCGAGCAGGTAGTGAAGCGCCTGATGGTCGGTGCCGATCAGCGTGGTCCAGAAACCGAGCGGGCGGATGCCGTGCTTGTCCCACAGCTTCAGCGTGACGGTCTCGAAGCGGCGGTTCAGGTCGGGCAGCCGACCGGGGACGCAGTGGTAGACGCGAAGTTCGTGGATCACGGTATCTTCCTTATTTGAGTTTCAATTCGATGTCGCGCAGCACCGGGTCGTCGGCGCGCGCGACCTCGTTCTCGATCAGGGCGCCGCAGCCGGGGCAGTAGAACTGCCGGAACACGGGCCGGTCGTCGATGTAGCGGCGCCAGTCGCCGATGTTCGGGTTGGCGGCGGCGATGTCGCGCTCCTCCACCACGCACTGGTCCTTGTAGTTGTCGCGCACGGCGCCGAGGTCGGCGGCGCACTTGGCGCAGGCGTAGCGCAGCCCGCCCCGCTCCCGGCGCAGGTCCAGATTCTCGCTCGCGCGGGCCGCGACTTTGCCGGCGAGAACATCCGGAGGAGCGCCCTTGCGGAGCCGCCGCGCGCGCTGCTCGGCGCGCAACTGGCGGGTGGTTTCGAGGTCGAGCGTGCCCTGCTCGCCGATCACCACGCCGTAGATTTCCCGCGCCGCGTCGCGCGACACGGCCAGGTTCTCGACCACGTCTTCGCGCACCCGCTCGGGATCGCGCTCGAACGGATCGCCGTAGCCGCCGGCGGCGGACCACAGCACCGCATAGACGTCTTCCGGCTCCTGCTGGAAGTTCTCCTGGCGCAGCTGCAGCACCTCGTCGCGCCCGTCGAGCTCGGCGATGTCGGAAATCATCTCGCGCCGCTGCAGGCGCTTCTTCACGTCGGTGCCGCGGCGGAACTTGTAGGCGTTCACGCTGCCCGGATAGCCGCCCATCATTCCCGGCGAGGTCGGCGTCGCGTTGCCCGAGGAGAGCGTGTCGTGGGTGATGCGCTCGGTGCGGTGCGGCACAAAGCAGGACTCGGCCGACATGCCGCCGCGCCACTTCCCCGCGCCGCCCGAGTCGACCACTTCCTTGCGGTACAGGAACAGCAGCGGAAAGGTCTGCTCGGTGTGCTCGACGTTGGGCAGCTTGCAGATCGGCGTGCGGGACTGGCCACCGGTGTTGATACCGTCGCCGTTCGAGAACGCGCCGATCGCGCCGCCGATCGGATCCACCAGCAGATAGCCGTAACGCTCGCCCCACTGGTCGGTGCCGCGGAAGATCGTCGCCGGCCACTGGCTCGTGCCGCCGATGCACATGATGTCCCCGCGCATTTCGGCGTCGCCGTAGATCATCTTCGAGAGCACGTTGTAGGCCGGGTAGAGCGAGATCTCCATCGCCTGCACCGGCGCCGTCGACACCGAAGCCGGGAAGTTCGCGCAGTTGAAGGTTCCCGGCGTCGGGTCGAATTCGACGTGGCGCAGCGCGCCGCCGATGCAGAAGTACTGGTCCCAGCACAGTAGCTGGTTGAGCGCCACCATGATCGAGCCGCGCCAGCCGGAATAAGTGGCGTTCATCGCGCCGTCCTGCGGCGCGGTGCCGTCGTTGTCGAAGATGAGCCGGTCGCCCTTCTTGGTCAGGGCGAGGCATACGCGGTGGGTGCGCCGGTCGCCCGGCCGGCAGCACTCGACGTAGGCGCGCTCGCGCCACACCCCGTCCGGCAGCCGCCGCAGCTTGGCCAGGAAGGCGCGCTCGGCGTTGTCCATGATTTGCTTCATCACGCCCTTGACCACGTCCGCGCCGTAGCGTCTGATCAGCGCCAGGACGCGGTCGCGCGCGGTGAGGTTGCCGGCGAGCTGGGCGCGGAAATCGAGCGCGACCGACTCGGGCTTGCGCGAGGCGCGCAGATAGAGCTCCTCGATGTCGCGCCGGATCTCGTTGTTCTCTATGATCTTGACCGGCGGAATGAGGATTCCCTCCTCGAAGGCGTTCTCGGCCGAGCCGCAGAACGAGGATGGCGTGATGCCGCCGATGTCGTACTGGTGCAGGCAGTTGGTGACCCAGCAGAAGAGCTCGCCCTTCCAGAACACCGGGCAGATCAGCATCACGTCCTGCTGGTGCGCGGCGCCGACCCAGGGATCGTTGGCGAGGAACATGTCGCCCTCCCGGATCCCCGGGTTGTCCGAGCGGTACTCGAGGATCCACTTGACCTGGGTGTCGGTGACCCCGGACATGTACTGCATATAAGGGCCGAAATAGACGAACTCGCCGTCCTCGGCGAGGATCGAGGGATTGAGGTCGAGCGCGTACATCGCCACCGGCGATCCCGACAGCCGCTGGATCGTCGCGCCGTGCTCCTCGTTGACGTGCCACAGGCTGTGGCGCACCACCTCGTAGGTGATCGGGTCGATCCGCCGCGCGCGCCTGGTGTGGAGCTTGAGCTTCTTCGACACCTTGAGCGTCTTCGGCGGCACATAGCCCATGCCCCGGCCGTCGAACGCCGCGCCCTTCATCTCGCTCACTCTCGGCATGACGGCTCCTATTTTGCGAAGTGCATCTCGAAGTTGCCGAAGGCGTCCACGCGCAGCCTGCGCTTGGGATAGACCACGATCGTGGTGTCGGTGGTCTCAATCACGGCCGGGCCGGCGATCCGGTTGCCCGGCTTGAGGCGCGCGCCATCGTAGATCGGCGTGGCCACGACGCGCTTGAAGTCGGGCCAGTAGATGTCCCGGCGTCCCCTCGAGGCCGACGGCGCGACCCGCGCGCTCAGCGCCTTTGCGCGCGGCAGCTTCGGCCGCGGCGTGGCGGCGCTCGCGCGCAGGCGCAGCGTGACGATCTCGAGCCGCGCACCGCGGTAGGAGGAGCCCTTGCCGTAGAGCTGCTCGTAGCGCGCATAGAACCGCGCCGCGAGCCGGTCGCCGAAATCGCCCTTCAGGCGCCCGTCCGGCAGCCGCACCTCGACCTCGTTGATCTGGCCGCGATGGCGCATGTCGAGCGAAAACGCGAGGCGGCGCCGGGCGGGCGCGATTCCGTCCTTGCGCATCTGCTCGTGCGCGCGACGCTCGAGCTCTCCGAGCGCACGATTGACGCGGGCGGCGCTGAACGGGCTCGACTGGATGTCGGTATGCTCGTACACGTGCAGCATGTCGGCGGAAGCGGCGCCGAAGGCGCACCAGGTGGACGCAATCTCCTTTTGCGGGATGATCACGCTCTTCACGCCGAGCTCGGCGCCGAACACGCCGGCGTGCGCCGGACCCGCGCCGCCGAAGGCGAACAGGGTGAACTCGCGCGGGTCGAAGCCCTTCTCTACCGTCATCTTGCGGATGATGTCGGCCATCTTGAACTCCGCCACCCGCGCGATGCCGCTCGCGGTCTCGTGCAGCGACAGCCCGAGGCCGTCGGCGACCCTCTGCACCGCGGCCACCGCCCTCGCACGGTCGAGCCGGATGCGCCCGCCGAGGAAGTTGTCCGGGTTGATGTAACCGAGCACCACGTCGGCGTCGGTCACGGTCGGCATCTCGCCGCCTTTGCCGTAGCACGCGGGTCCGGGGTCGGCGCCGGCCGATTCGGGTCCGACCTGCAGCGTGCGCGTCACGGGCTCCACGCGCGCGAGCGAGCCGCCGCCCGAGCCGATCGCCTGGATGTCCACCTTGGGCAGGAAGTACTCGTACTGGGCGACGTTCGAGACGAAGGAATACTGGGGCTGGCCGCCGTGCACGATGCCGACGTCGAAGGAGGTTCCGCCCATGTCGGTGGTGATGATGTTCTCGATGCCCATCAACGCGCCGAGGTAGACCGAGCCGGTGACGCCCGACACGGGACCGGAGTCCAGGGTCAGCAGCGGCGAGCCCATCGCCTTGTCGACCGAGATCGAGCCGCCGCCGCACTGGGCGATCTGCAGCGGCTGGCGGTAGCCGGCGCTCTTCAACCGCCGGGCGAGGTTGCCGAGGTAGCGCGCCATCACCGGGCCGATATAGGCGTTGAGGGCGGTCGCCGTCGTGCGCTCGTACTCGCCCCATTTGGGCGCGATCTCGACCGAGCAGGCCACGAACAGCTTCGGCGCGATGCGACGCGCGATTTCCTTCACGCGCAGCTCGTGCTCCGGGTGACGGAACGACCACAGGAAACAGACCGCGATCGCCCCCACGCCCTGCTCCAGCAGCCGGCGCACCGCCGCCTCGACCTGCCCCTCGTTGAGCGGCACCACCACTTCGCCGAAGCAGTCGACGCGCTCCGACACGCCCTCGATCAGGCGCTTGGGAACGATCGGCACCGGCTTCCGGCTCTCGGGGAAGTGCACCACCTGGCGCAGGTCGCGCGAAGTGACCCCACGCGAGCCGCGCATGATGTGGATGACGTCCTCGTGACCCCTGGTCGTGATCAGGCCGATCTTCGCGCCCTTGCGCTGGATCAGGGCGTTCGTCCCCACCGTCGTGCCGTGCGTGAGCACTCCGATGCGGGAGCAGAAGTCCTCGAAAGACAGCCCCAGCCGCTCGGCCGCGACGCCGAGCGCGGCCAGCATACCTTCGGCGAAATCGCCCGGCGTGGAGGGCGACTTGGTGGCGGTGATGCGCCCCTTGCCGTCCAGCACCACGCAGTCGGTGAACGTGCCGCCGATGTCCACTCCGACCAGATAGGGGCCCACGTCGTCTCCCGGAAGTTTCCCGCGATGCTAAATGATCGAGCGATCACTTCGCAACCGCAGCGTGCTCCTATAATCTTCAAGCCGAAGGAGGGTTCGCTATGCTGGAGGTCGCGGTCGTCGGCCTGGGATGGTGGGGCCGCACCATCGTTTCGCTGCTCGCCGGCAGCACCCGGCTGCGCGTGGTGCGCGCGGTCGAGCCGAGCCCGGAGGCCGCGGCTTTCGCGGCGCAGCACGGAATACCGTGCTCGGCCGGCTTCGCCGACGCGCTCGCCGATCCGGCCGTGCGCGGCGTCGTGCTTTGCACGCCGCACAGCGTGCACGCGGACCAGATCGTCGAAGCCGCGCGCGCCGGCAGGCACGTGTTCTGCGAAAAGCCCCTTTCGCTCACGCGCGCCGACGCGCAGCGCGCGCTCGCCGCCTGCGAGGCGGCCGGCGTCGTGCTTGGCGTGGGACACGAACGGCGCTTCGAGCCCGGGATCGCCGAGCTGCGGCGCCTGATCGCCGCCGGGGAGATCGGCCGGCCGCTTCAGATCGAGGCCAATTTCAGCCAGGACAAGTTTCTCGCCATGCCCGCCGACAATTGGCGCCTGTCGGCGGCCGAGGCGCCCGGCGGGCCGCTCACCGCCACCGGGATCCACTTGGTCGACCTGTCGGTGAGCGTGCTCGGTCAGCCCGAGAAAGCCTTTGCGAGCGTCCGGCAGCTGGGCAGCCACCTGGCGAACGGCGACACGCTCGCCGCCCTGCTCACGTTCCGCGGCGGCGGACACGCGCTCATCAGCGCGATCCTCGCCACGCCGTTCGACGGCCGCTTCGCCGTCTACGGCAGTAAAGGCTGGTTCGAGGTGCGCGACAAAGCGCACCCCGAGAGCCCGCAGGGCTGGATGCTCACGCTTTGCCGGCGGGGCGAGCCCCCCTTGCGCCGCGAGATTCCGCCGTCGCCCGCGGTGCTCGCCAATCTGGAGGCGTTCGCCGCAGCCGCGCAGGGCGGTGCACCGTATCCGATGACGCGCGAAGAGATGCTGGCGACCGTGTCGGCGCTCGAGGCGATCGCCCGTTCCGCGAAGAGCGGCAAGGCCGAGGCGATCGAACACTAACGGCGCTTTCTCCTTTTCAGCCCCGCCATGTCTCCCAGCACGGCGTGGACCGCGGCCGTGTCCTGCTTGCCGCGCCCGGCCGCGAGCGCAGCCGTGTAAAGCGGCGCCGAGGCATTGAAGAGCGGCGTCGGACAGCCGAGCGAGCGCGCAAAGTCGGCGATGATCGCCATGTCCTTCTGCCAGATCTCGACTTTCATGGTCGCGTCCGAGTAGTCTTCGGCCACCATCATCGGTCCGCGCACCTGGAACATGCGCGAGCTTCCGGCGCCGTCGCCGACCACCTTGTAGACCAGCGCCGGATCGAGCCCCGCCTTCCTGCCGAGCACCAGCGCCTCGGCCGCCGAGACGTTGTGGATCGCGACCAGCAGGTTGGCGACGAACTTCATCTTTGAGCCGGCGCCGAACGCGCCGACGTAGTAGTGCGCGCGGGCGAAGCCCTCGAAGACCGGCGCGCAGCGGCGCACCGCGGCGCGCGGCCCGCTGGCGTAGACCGCCAGGTCGCGCGTGCGCGCCTGGGCGCCGGTGCCCGAGAGCGGGCAGTCGAGCAGGGTCGCGCCGGCCGCGGCGAGCACCCTGCGCGCGCGCTCCTTGGCCTCGATCGGCAGCGTGCTGGTTTCGATCACCAGCAGCCCCCGCCGTGCGCGCCCGGCGAGCTCGCGCGCGGCCGCCTCGAGCGCCGCGGCCGAGGGCAGCGAAGTGATGACGATCTCGCAGCGCCGCGCGAGCTCGCCGTTCGAGCCGAGCGCCCTTCCACCCGCCCGCACGAGCGCCCGCCGCGCGCGCGGCAGCGGATCGTAGCCGGCCACCTTGAACCCCGCGCGAACCAGGTTCGCCCCCATCGCCGATCCCATGATGCCGAGCCCGCAAATGCCGATCGATTGCGCCACCGCCGCCTCCTCGAATGCCGGATGGCCTTAGAATACCGCGATGCCGCTGAGCCACATCGAGCACGTCCTGATCCAGACCGCCGACATGGCGGCCACGCGCGACTGGTACGTGCGCGTGCTCGGTTTTCGCGTCGGCCCCAATCCGGACTTCAAGTTTCCGGTGTGCTGGCTCTACCTCGGCGACCAGGACGTCATCCACGTCACCGAGGGCGGCGCGCAGGTCTCGGAGAACCGCAAGCGCTACGTCGGCCAGGAATCGGCGGCGACCGAGGGCAGCGGGGTGATCGATCACGTGGCGTTTCGCTGCACCGGCCTGGCGCAGATGCTCGAGCACCTCAGCGCGCTCGGCGTGCCGTTCAAGCGCCGTCAGGTGGACGACCAGGGGCTCTATCAGCTCTTTCTTTTCGACCCCAACGGGGTCAAGGTCGAGCTCAACTTCGCCAACAGCGAGGCGCGCGGCATCCGCCCCGAGCTGATGGCCTCCGACCTGCCCGGCTAGACCTTGCCGAGCGCGCGCAGCACGCGTTCGGGGGAACAGGGTTGCGCCGCGACGCGCGCCCCGAGAGGCGCGAGCGCGTCGTTGATCGCGTTCATCACTGCCGCCGGCGCGCCCGCGGTGCCGGCCTCGCCGACGCCCTTCGCACCGAGCTCGGAAGTGCGGGTCGGCGTCGAGACGTGCGCGATGACGATGTCGGGAATCTCGCCCGACATCGGCACCAGGTAGTCGGCCAGGTTGCCGTTGAGCAGCTGGCCGCTCTCGTCGTACACGCATTCCTCCCACAGCGCGGCGCCGATGCCCTGCACGATGCCGCCGCGGATCTGCTCGTCGACCAGCATCGGGTTGATCACGGTGCCGCAGTCCTCGACGCACCAGTGCTTGAGCAGCTTCACGAACCCGGTGTCGAGGTCGACCTCGACCAGCGAGGCCTGGATGCCGTTGGTGAAGGTGAAGGGATATTCGCGTGGCGTGTAGTGGCGCGTGACGGTGAGCTCGGACTGGAATTTCGGCGGCAGGGTATCGGGGCGGAAGTAGCCGACGCGCCCGACCTCCGCAAGCGGCAGCTTCGTCTCGCCGCTGGCGCGGCTGACGACGGCGTCGCCGGCCACGTCGAGCAGTGCCTTGTCCTCGTTCAGCATCGCCGCGGCGAGATCGAGGATGTTCGAGCGCAGCGCCTTGCCGGCCTGCAGCACCGCCTCGCCGCCGATGCCCGCTCCGCGCGAGGCCCAGGTGCCGCCGCCGTAAGGAGTGGTTCCGGTGTCGCCGGTGAT
>CAZLUX010000003.1:38106-58379 GCA_964562815.1 uncultured Enterobacteriaceae bacterium | reverse complement strand
AGGATGGTCTCGAAGCGCTGCTGCACGTTCTTGATCAGCCAGCGCGCCTCCTGCAGCTGGGAGGCGAGCGCCTTGCCGCGGCTGCCGCTGGCGAGCTCCGCGTACAGACGGTTGATGCGAAGCTTCGGCAACGCGTCGGGGTTGAGGCTCGCGCGCCAGACGTTTCTGAGTTTGCGCACGACGACGTCGGGAACCACGTAGCGCGTTTCCACCTCGGCGAACGCCGCACCCGGGCGGGGGTTGAGGCTGAGGATGAGGCGTTGCGCCGCGCGCAGCTCGTCGTCGCTGGCCCCGGTCGCGCTCTTGAGGCGGGCGTAGTCGCGCTTGGCGAGCAGCTCCAGATGGTGCTCGCAGATCGCGAGCGCCAGACGCCGAACCGCGTCCTCCGCACCGCCGGCGCGGATCTGCAGCGCGAGGCACTCCGCCGGCGAGCGCGCGCCCACGCCCGAAGGCTCGAAATTCTGCAGGTGGCGCAGGGCGATCGCCAGATCCTCCACGTCCGCCTCGGCTTCCTCCGGCAGCAGCGTCGCCACCTCGTCCAGGCTTTGCGTGAGATAGCCGTCGTCGTTGAGGGCGTCGATCAGCATGCCGATCAGAGCCCTGTCGCGCCGGCCGAGATTCGTGAGCGAAAGCTGCGCGTAGAGATGATCGCGCAGCGTCTGCGGCTCCGGCGTGGCGAAGCTTCGATCGTTCTCCTCGTCGTCGGGTCCGCGCCAGACGGCGACCTGCTCGACATCCCAGTCCGCGCGCGGCTCGGCGGGCGGCGCCTCGCTCGCGGGTGCCTGCAAGGGTGCCTCGCCGGATTGCGCCGGGGGCGCAGCCGCGGCCTCGGTCTCGCCATCCTCGCGCTCGAGGATCGGGTTTTCCATCAGAAGACGCTCGATCTCCTGGTTCAGCTCGACCGTCGAGAGCTGCAGCAGTCGGATCGACTGCTGCAGCTGGGGCGTGAGCGTCAGGTGCTGCGACAGCCGGAACTGCAGGGTCGGCTTCATGAATCGGATCGGAGCGCGAAGCGCGCTACATGCGGAAGTTCTCGCCGAGGTAGACGCGGCGAACGCTGTCATTATAGACAATTTCCTCGGGCTGCCCCGAGGCCAGGACCGCGCCTTCGTTGATGATGTAGGCGCGGTCGCAGATGCCCAGTGTTTCGCGCACGTTGTGGTCGGTGATCAGCACCCCGATGCCGCGCTCCTTGAGGAAACGGATGATGCGCTGGATGTCCAGCACAGCGATCGGATCCACGCCGGCGAACGGCTCGTCCAGCAGGATGAACGACGGGCGCGTGGCGAGGGCTCGCGCGATCTCGAGCCGGCGGCGCTCGCCGCCCGAGAGCGAAAGCGCGGGGAGCTTGCGCAGGTGCGCGATGCTCAGGTCCTTCAGCAGCTCGGTGAGCCGCAGCTCGATCTCCGCTTGCGCGAGACCCTGCAGCTCGAGAATCGCTCGCACGTTCTCCTCTACCGTGAGACGGCGAAACACCGAATTTTCCTGGGGCAGATAGGAGATGCCGAGGCGCGCGCGGCGGTGAATCGGCAGGTGCGTGAGGTCGCGTCCGTCCAGCTGTATCGTCCCCGCATCCGCGGGCACGAGCCCGACGATCATGTAGAAGCAGGTCGTCTTGCCGGCTCCGTTCGGCCCCAGCAGCCCGACGACCTCGCCGCTCGAGACCTCGAGCGAGACGTCCTGTACGACGGTGCGCGACTTGTAGCGCTTGCGCAGGCTCCCCGAGCGCAGGACGCTCATTTTTGTGCGGGCGCCGGCGAAGCGCTCGGCGCGGACGGTGGGGCGGGCGTCTTCGGCTGCAGCACGGCGCGCACGCGCCCCTGCGGCGTATCGGCGCCGCCCGAGACGGAGAAGAAGCCCGAGCGCTCGTCCAGGAAGATGTAGTTGCCGCGCACCACGTCCTTGTCGCGCGTCACCCGCGCGTTGTCGAACAGCTCGACCTTGTCTTCGTGCTCGTCCAGCTCCACGCGTTTCGCCTCGCCGTCGATCCAGCTGCCGTCCGTTCCGTTCTTCGCATCGGTCTTCTGCCGGAACCGCACCGGATTTCCGGTCGCGGTGACATGCTGGAAGCCGTCGGCATCCTGCCGCACCACGATCTTGTCCGCGTGCACGACGAGCGTTCCCTTCGTCAGCACGACGTTGCCTTCGAAGATCGTCATCTGGCGGGCGTCGTCCGACATCATGCGGTTCGACTCGATCTCGGTCGGCTTGTTCTTGTCGGCCTTCTCGGCATGAGCGGCGTGCGGCGCGAGCGTCGTCATGGCCAGCGCGGCAGCGAGCGCGCGCAGCGCGGCCGAAAGCGTGCGCGACCTCACTGCTTGCTCCCTCCCGGCTCGAACTGGCCGTGGACCTGCGAGTACAGGGTCAGCTGTCCCAGCTCGTTGTCGTATTCCATGCCCTTACCCGTGATCGTTCGCTCCTTGTCGCTGATCGTGACCTGGCGGTCGGTCAGCGCCAGGGACTTGTCGGTGACGATGTGCAGGAAACTGGTGCGCATGCGCATTTCCGGCCGTTCCGCGTCACCGGCGCGCACCAGCAGGACGTTGCCGTAGAGAAAAAGCTCGTCGGCACCCTGCGACAGCGTGCCCCGGTCAGCGGTGACGGTCATCCGCGGCTCGCCCGGCTTGGTCTGTACCATTTTCGGCGCGACCAGATCGGTCGAGTCGTCGTCCGGGTAATGTATCATTTTCGCAGCCGCCAACGTAGAGACGGCCGTCCCGCCCGGACCGTAGCTCGTAATATCGAAGTTTTCGACGATGTAGTCCGGATCGTGCCGCCGCAGCGTGGTGTGTTGCGGCTCCACCTGCGCCGCTTCCTTGAGCCAGAAGGTCACCATCGCCAGCGCCAGCATGAGCGCCAAAGGGAACAGCCCGGTCGCCGACAGTCTCACGCCAGATATCGGGCCAGCGCCGCCTCGAGCGAGCCCTGCGCGCGCATCAGGAGCTCGCAAATCTCGCGCGCGGCGCCGGCTCCCGCCGGCGCGGCACAGACGTAATGAACGCGCTGGCGCACCTCCGGCGGCGCTTCGCGCGGGGCGCACGCAAGGCCGCAGCGTACGAGCACCGGCAGGTCGACCACGTCATCGCCCACGTAGCCCGTTGCGTCCGCCGCGAGGCCGAGCTGCGACAGGAGCTCCGAGTACGCCGCACGCTTGTCCTCGATCCCCTGCAGCACATGCGCGATCCCGAGCTCGGCGGCCCGCCGCGCGACGGCCTGCGAGCGCCGGCCGCTCAGGATTGCGGATGCCACGCCGCTCGCCCCGAGCATCTTGATGCCGTGGCCATCGAGGGTGTGGAACGCCTTCATGGCTTCGCCCTCGGGGCCGTACCACAGCCGCCCGTCCGTGAGCACGCCGTCCACGTCGAAGATCATGAGCCGCACACGCTTCGCGCGCTCGAGCGCGGCGTCGTCGATCGTGCTCATCACCTCAGATGACTTTGGCGCGGAAGAGGTCGTGCATGTTCAGCGCGCCCACGACCTTGTCGTCGCCGTCGACCACGACAAGCTGGTTGATTTTGTGGCGCTCCATCAGTTGCACCGCCTCGACGGCGAGCGCCTCCGGCCGGATCGTCCGCGGTCCCGGTGTCATCAGCTCGACCACCCGCGCGCCGGTGAAATCCGTCACCTTGTCCAGCACGCGCCTCAGGTCGCCGTCGGTGAATACGCCGACGATGCGGCCCGCCGCGTCGACTACCGCCGTCATTCCCATCCTGCCGCGCGACATCTCGTGAACCGCCTCGCGCAGGCTCGCCGTGTCGGCGACCGTAGGCACGTCGGCTTCCTTGCGCATGACGTCGGAGACGTGGGTCAGCAGCCGCCTGCCGAGCGAGCCGCCCGGGTGCGAGCGTGCGAAATCATCGGCCGAAAATCCCCGCGCATCGAGCAGTGCCACGGCGAGCGCGTCGCCCAGAGCGAGCGCGGCGGTGGTGCTGGCCGTCGGCGCCAGGTTGAGCGGGCAGGCTTCCTGGGCCACGCCCGCGTCGAGGTGTACGTCGGCCTCCCGGGCGAGCGTCGAGTCGTGATTGCCGGTGAGGGCAATCAGCTTGGCGCCCTGGCGCTTGATCAACGGAACGATCCAGAGCAACTCGTCGCTCTCGCCGGAGTGGGAAATGGCGATAAACACGTCGTCGGGCTGGATCATGCCGAGGTCGCCGTGGCTCGCCTCGGCCGGATGAACGAAATAGGCCGGCGTCCCGGTGCTCGCCAGGGTGGAGGCGACCTTGCGCGCGATGTGTCCCGACTTTCCGATGCCGCTCACCACCACGCGCCCGCGGCGGCCGAGGATGAGCGACACGGCGGCGAGGAAGCGCTCGTCGAGGCGATCGATCAGCGCGCGCACCGAGTCGGCCTCTATCGCCAGGACGCGGCGCGCAAGCTCCAGCGCCGTTGACGAAGCGCTTATCATAGCGAGGAAGTATAGCCCAACGACCCCTTTTCCCGATGGACGCGACGGGTATAGCCCTGCAACCGGTTCTGGTGCTGCTCGCGGGCAGCGTGCTCGCGGTGGTTGCATGCCGCAGCCTCTCGCTGCCGCCGATCGTCGGCTACCTCGTCACCGGCCTCGTCCTCGGACCGCACGCGCTCGGATTGATCGAGGACAGCCAGGAAACGCGCCGGCTGGCCGAATTCGGTGTCGTCTTCCTGATGTTCTCGATCGGGCTCGAGTTCAGCCTGCCGAGGCTGCTGGTGATGCGGCGCGTGGTATTCGGGATGGGCCTGCTGCAGGTGTCGGCGACGATAGCGCTGTGCGTTGTGGCGTCCGTCGGGCTGGGCGGCTCGTGGCAGGTGGGGCTGGTTCTGGGCGGAGCGGCCGCGATGTCCTCGACCGCGATCGTCTCCAAGCTCCTTGCCGAGCGCATGGAGCTCGATTCGCCGCACGGCCGCCAGATCATCGGCGTGCTGCTGTTCCAGGATCTCGCCGTGGTGCCGCTGCTGATCCTGATCCCGGCGCTGGGAAGGCCGGCGGGCGAAACCGGCGTCGCCATCGCGTTCGCCTTGGCCAAGGCGGCGCTCGCGCTCGGCGCGCTGCTCGTCGCGGGCCCGACCGCGATGCGCACGTGGTTCGGCGTGGTCGCGCGGCGGCGCTCGACCGAGCTGTTCGTGCTGAACGTGCTGCTGATCACGCTCGCCCTGGCTTTCCTGACCGGCCTCGCCGGGTTGTCGCTTGCGCTCGGCGCATTCCTCGCGGGCATGCTGATTTCGGAAACCGAATACCGCTACCAGGTCGAGGAGGACATCAAGCCGTTCCGCGACGTGCTGCTCGGGCTGTTCTTCGTCACCGTCGGCATGATGCTCGACACGCGGCTGGTGCTGGGCCATTTCTGGCTCGTGCTGTTGTTGCTGGTGTTGCTGATGGCCGCGAAACTGGGATTGATCGCGTTGCTGTCGCGCGCGTTCGGCAGCGCACCGGGCACGGCGCTGCGCGTGGGGCTGTCGCTCGCGCAGGGCGGCGAATTCGGCTTCGTCCTGCTGACACTTGCGCGCGGAGAAGGCATCGTCCCGGACCCGGTGCTGCAGGCCCTGCTGGCGGCGATGATCCTGTCGATGATCGCGACGCCGTTCGTGATCGGCGCCAGCAACCGCATCGTGCTGCGCCTAGCGCGCTCGGAATGGATGATGCGCTCGCTCGAGCTCCACCGGATCGCGGTGCAGGCGCTCGAGACCGAGCGCCACGTCATCATCCTCGGCTACGGCCGCAACGGGCAGCGGCTCGCCCGCATGCTGGAAGCCGAGAAGGTGCGCTACGTGGCGCTCGATCTGGATCCCGAGCGAGTGCGGGAGGCGGCGCTCGCCGGCGACACCGTGGTGTTCGCCGATTGCGCGCGCCGCGAGGCGCTGGTGGCGGCGGGGATCTCGCGTGCCGCCGCGGTCGTGATCACTTTCGCCGGCGCGGCCGCGGCGATTAGGGTGCTCGCCAACATCCAGGCCCTCAATCCGACCGTGCCCGTGATCGTGCGCGCGCGCGAGGAGCGCGACATCGCGAGGCTCACCGCTGCCGGCGCGTCCGAGGTGGTGCCCGAGGCGTTCGAATCGGGCCTGATGCTCGCCTCGCACACGCTGGCGTGGATCGGCGTGCCGCTGGCGCGCGTCATGCGCCGCATGCGCAAGGTGCGCGACGAGCACTACGGCCTGTTGCGGGGGCTGTTTCACGGCGTCGGCGACGAGCCCGACATCGGTGAGGAAGCGCAGCCGCGCCTGCACGCCGTCACCCTAGGGGAGGACGCGCACGCTGTCGGCCTTGCGCTCGATGCGCTCGGCCTCGCCGACCTGGGTGTGCAGGTCAAGGCGGTGCGCCGTCCGGGCGCGGTGCGCAACCTCGAGCCGGCCGAGGTCAGAGGGCTCGAGGCCGGCGACGTCGTGATCCTGCTCGGGGTGCCCGAGAGCCTCGCGCTCGCCGAGACGCGCTTGCTGCAGGGCTGAGCGCGGACAAAAAAAGGGCCGGCAATGCCGGCCCTCCAACCCCCGGGGATGCGCCGCGCTCAGAGCGAGCGGCAGAGCGTGTAGATATTGGTCCCCGTTTCGGCGTACGCCGTTGTCGTCGCGGCGGTATTGATGTTTGGATTCGGCGCCGTCTGCAGCTGGCCGCGAACCGTGCCATTGCCGATCAGGCCGTCGTCCATCTGGGTGTCGATGGCGATCGCCACCTTGTCCGGGATATTCGCAGAGCAAACGATCAAGCCCGCGAATCCACCCAGGGCGGGCGCCGAAGGAGACGCGCCATCGCCGGTCTCGACCCCGATAATTCCGGTAAAGGCGTTGAACGGCTGCTTGCCTCCGTTACCCGCGACGAACCCCGAGCGGCGCAGATCGTCCCACCAGAGGCAGGACTCGGCCGTGCCGGAGGCGACCGTCACCGGGCAGGAAACGTTGTACGTCCCTGCCACGACGCCATTTCCGTCGCCACTGACCGCGCCCGACCAGCGCGAGGCCGCGTTGGGGTCGTCGCCGGGGATGGCGCGGTAGCGGTCCTGGTAGCCGTAGTAGGCCGCCGAGATTCCCGAGAAATCGGCGACCGCGTTCTTGATCTTGGCCTGGGTGATCATTTCCTGGCCCTTGAGGATGCCCCCCAGGAGCAGGCCGATGATGACCAGCACGATCGCGATCTCGACCAGCGTGAAGCCTTTCTGCGCGATTTTCATGGTGTTACCTCTCATTGCTCAGAGCGGACGATAGAGCAGCAGCAAGCGCCGTGCCAGATTTTAACCCGTTGATTGATAAGAAAATTTGTTAACGACTGCAAGCGAAAGCGTCGGAATCCCGACACTTCCGTCGGAGATGTGACATATGTCACCGGCCCTTGGGGGCGCCGTTCGGGCCGGCTTGGCGGGCCTCGAGCTCTTCGAGATGCCGCTTCAGGAACCGCAGTTCGGCGGGATCCTTGATCTTGCCGGTCGCGAGCAGCCCGCCCAGGATCACCTTGGCGGCCTCGATTTCGTTCATGTCCTCGAGGATGAAAATGCGCATCTGCCGGGCCCATAGCGGCACGTCGCGGCGGGTGGTGAGGCGGTCGATCGCGTTCGCGTAGCGCAGCGCGAGGGGCAGGTCGTGGAGCCGGTACTTCGCCAGCAGCGCGGCATGGGCGAGCCAGCGCCAGCGCCGGTTCGGATCCTTCAGGAACTCCCGGTAGATGAATTCGAGCATGGCGCGCGCTTTGCGCGGATCCGGGTTTTCCGCGTAGATGCGGGCCGCGGCGAACAGCGGGTAGATGCTGCGCGGATCGGTGTCGAGGATGGCCCGCAGCCAGCCGATCAGTCGCCCGTAATCGAGGTCGCGGTACGGAATGTCGTTGCCCGCGCGTTGATCGAAGGATTGCAGGTAGAGCATCGCGAGGCGCGCCGCGGCCGCCGGCTCACCGAAGCTCGCCAGCCGCAGCACGCCGGGCGCGGGTGGGGGCGGCAGCTCCGACGTCGCCGCTCGCAGCCGCGGTCCCGTCGAGTGCAGGGCGACCTGCGCCGCGAGCGCCAGCGCCAGAAAGGCCCAAAGCCAGCCCGGCACCGCGGAAAGCTTTCGTTCGTCCCGGGTCACAGATTGCGGCGGTGGAAGTCGAACAGTCCTGCGGCGACCAGCACGAGCGCGTACACCGCGAGTGCCGCGATCACCATCGCGTAGTATCCGAGTCCGGGCGGACCGTAGATCAGCCAGTCGCTGCGCGTCACGGCGTCCAGTCGCGGCAACAGCAGCGCGACGGCGTCGACGCTCCAGCGCGCGAGGCGCTGCGGCAGCGACGGCTCGACGAGCGGCCCCCCGGCGATCGCCTGGATCGCGGCGATCGAGCGGGCGAGCAGGTAAAGGCCCGCCGTTGCAGCCGCGGCGGGCAACAGCTGCACCAGCACGACCGAAAAGAACATCGCGGCGGCGGCGACCATCGCCGTCTCCGCGCACAGCGAAAGTGCCCAAAGCAGCACCGCCTGTGGCGGGCTCCAAAATAGCAGCGGCAGCGCGAAGCAGATGGAGACGGCGGCGCCGCAGGCCGCGAACCCGGCCAGCCGCCCGAGGTAGTAGACGTGGCGCGACAGCGGCAGCGAGAGCATCAGCTCGAGGCCCTTGTCGTCGTGCTCGCGCTGCGTGCTGGTGATGACCTGAAAGGCGACCAGAAACACCGCGCACGCCCGCAGCAGCGCCGCGACGGTCGCGGTCTGCAGCGCGACGCTCTCGGTTACCGCGACCTGCGACAGGAACGCCGCCAGCCCCAGGCCGGCCGCGACGCTCGCGGCGACGAGCCACGGCAGGCCGCTGCGGCGGGCCTCCAGGAGGACGAAGCGGGCGATGGATGCGGCAGGCATGGCTACAATGGCGCTGGAAAACGCGCTCAATTTACGCCAAATACCATGATCGTGATATCGCCTGACCCGCTGACGGGTCACGTCACCCGGCTCAGCCAGCGTTACTGGAGCTTCGTGGTGGTGGCGATGTTCGTTCTGCTACACGTGGCGGTGGTGCGAGGCGTGACTGACAGCTGGGCGCGCGGCCTGCTGCTTGCCCATCTCGGGCTGTTTCTGCTCTGGCAGCCATTCCTGCGCGGGCAGTACCAGGTCACCACCGGCCAGACCCTACTGATCGTGATTGCCGCGGCGGGCGTGATGCTGTGGCTGGACTGGTGGCTGCTCGCCCTTTGGGTGGTCACTCTAGCGGGACTCGTGGGCGGCAAGGTCTACCAGCAGAACGCGCGCTGGCAGCGTCTCTTTCACCTGCTTATCCTAATCTACCTGCTTGGCTTGCTCGCCGTCGTAATCCTGCCCGAGATCGCTCCACGGCAGGAAATCTCGGAAGAGTTGCGGCTCGGCGCGCAATACGGTCTGCCGCTGATCCTGCTGGTAGCGGCGCTTTTGCCGACCGAGCCGGAAGCGCCGGACACGCCGCAGGTCGTCGATTTCTTCTACAGCGTCTTCGTTATGCTGGTGCTGGGAATCGTGATTCTCGGAAGTTTCACGTTCATGACGCTTGGCCGGGTAGCGTATTTGCAGGCGCTGACCTACACGGTGTTCGTGATTGCCGGAATGGTTCTCGTGATCGGGCTCACCTGGGATCCTCGGACCGGTTACGCGGGGCTAAACGTGTTTGTGTCGCGCTATCTCTTCTCGATCGGTCTGCCGATGGAGAAATGGCTCTATTTCCTGGCCGAGCTTTCGCAGGTCGAGACCAGGCCAGAGCGCTTTCTGGCAGAATCTGTCGCGGCGCTGATGCGACTGCCGTGGATCGCCGGCGTCGAGTGGCGCGGCGCGCACGGCCAGGGGGCGGCGGGAGAGAGGACCACGCATCACGTCGAGTACGAGAACAGCGAGCTCGCGCTCACCCTGCATTCGCGTTACCGCACCAGCCCGGCGCTGCACTGGCACCTGAACTTGCTCGGCCAGCTTCTGGGCGAGTTCTACATCGCCAAGCTGCGCGAGCAGAAGCTCAAGCAGCAGAGCTATCTCGAGGCGGTGCACGAGACCGGCGCACGCATGACGCACGACGTCAAGAACCTCCTGCAATCGCTGAATGCGCTGTGCGCCGTTGCGGCGCGCGAGCCCGAAGGCGACTCCGCGCAACTTCAGGCGCTCATCCGGCGGCAGCTGCCCGTGATCGCGCGCCGCCTCGGCGACACGCTCGATCGGCTGCAGCAGCCCAATTCGCAGACCGAGCCGACGATGCCGGCGGACGAATGGTGGGAGTCGCTCGCGCTGCAGTACCGGGACAAGCAGGTCGAGTTCGCCGCCGAGGGACTGCGTCCCGGGGTGCGGGTGCCGCGCGGCCTGTTCGGCAGCGTCGCCGACAACCTTCTGCAGAACGCGCTCGCCAAGCGCGCTGCGGACGCCGCGGTCGGGGTTCGCGTGACCCTGGATTGCCGGGACGGCGCGCAGTTGCAGGTGTGCGACACCGGCCACGCGGTGCCGTCCGAGGTCGCCGCCTCGCTGCTGCGGGCGCCGGTTCGCTCGGATTCGGGGCTCGGTATCGGCCTGTACCAGGCGGCGCGGCAGGCGGAGGCGAGCGGCTATGCGCTGGAGCTGACGGAGAATCGGGACGGCCAGGTCTGCTTCGCGCTCTCCGCGAGCGCGCGAGCGCGCTGAGCTCAGGCCGCCGCGTCGCGCCCGTTCAGGCGGTAGACCCGGGTGTCGCCCTTGCCCTTGAGGTAGATCGTCTGCGGGGGATCGAAGGCGTAGCGATCCTGAAGCCGAAGGTAGGTCGGCTCGTCCACGTGGATCGCGCCCGGCACACCCTCGCTGGTGATGCGGCTGGCGATGTTCACGGTGTCGCCCCACAGGTCGTAGATGAACTTCTTCCTGCCCACCACGCCCGCGACCACCGGCCCGGTGCCGATGCCGATCCGAAGCTGCAGCGGCGCGCCCTTGACGGCGAAGCTGCTCTCGACCACGTTGCGCATGTCGAGGGCGAGCTCGGCGATCGCGCCGCTGAAGTCCGCTACGGATCCGTTCAGGCCCCCCGCCACCATGTACGCGTCTCCGATCGTCTTGATCTTTTCGAGCCCGTGACGCTCGGCGATCGTGTCGAACTCGGAGAACATCCTGTTCAGCAGCGAAAACACCTCGGCCGGCGCCATGTTCTCGGCGATGTGCGTGAAGTTCACGATATCGGCGAACATGACCGTCACTTCCGCATACCCGTCCGCAATCTGGGCATTGGAGTGCTTCAGGCGCTCGGCGATCGGTCCGGGAAGGATGTTCAGCAGCAGCCGCTCCGAGCGGTTCTGTTCCTCCTGCAGCTTCGCGTGCGCCACCTCGAGACGCGCGCGCGAGCGCGCCCGCTCCGCGAACGCAAAACTCATCAACCAGTACACCATCGTCGCCACCGCGGCGAAATTCAGCGCGAAGAAGACCACGCTCGTCTTGAGCGGCACGGCGACCGAGGTGTGCGGCATGCCGATCAGGTTGAAGTCGACGTAGCCCGAGGCGACCGTCAGCACGATGTACGCGACCATCCACGGCAGCGACTCGCGCGCCGAGTACAGGAGCGCGGCCCCGACCGGCGCGAGCAGTCCCCACAGGATGATGCCGCTGGCGGAGACGAAGTCGCCGATCGCCCACTCCGCCACGAACGGCACGAACAGCCACAGGCCGAGCTGCGTCGCGCGGAAGAGCTCGAAATTGAGCGTCCAGAGGTACGCCAGGAGCGTCGCGAGCGCGAGCAGCTGGAACGCGATGGGCAGGGTGGCGGGCAGGGACACGCCGAGCAGCCAGTAGATCGAAAGCCAGACGGCCGAGGCCGCGATCATCAGCCCGCAGGCGAACAGAAGAACCTGCTTCTTGAGCTGCAGCTCGTCGGAATCGCCCGGCTGCACGCCGGCCGTGGTCAGGCGCTGCATCAGCGCCGAGAAGGAGGCGCGCCCGCTCATGGCAGCACTCCCGCTGCGATCAGGCGGCCGTAGAGCTCCCCGACCGTGATCCAGGTTAGCCGGTCGTCGAACTCGCCGCCGGCTGCGCCGGCGGGCGCCGGCGGATGATTGACGAACACCGCGTCCGCGTTCAGATTCGCGGCCTCGTCGGCGCCGCCGCCGCCGCTGCCGGCCACGGCGAAGTTCTTGCCGACCGAATAGACCACGGCGACCACGAGATTCTGGTTGGTGAGCGCGTTGCCGGTTGCGCCGCAGCCGGCCGCGCCGATGCCGCGCGAGGACTTGCACACGACGAGGTCGTCCGGCAGGCAGCCGATGCCGTTCGCCTTGAGGTTGGCCGCCGAGGTGAAGTGCGGCAGCGCCGGCGATCCGCCGCAGCCGGTGACCGACTTCGCCACCGCGTAACGGATGCGGTTTCCCCAGGCATCGCGCGCGAAGCCGTCCGTGTCGATATTCTGCACGCCGAGGCTGCGCGCGGGCAGCAGCCCGCCGTAGTAGTTCTCGGTGCCTGCCGCGTCCGTGCATTCGCCCGCGGCATTGCGGACCTCCTCGCCCGAGCTCGCCTCGCGCGCCGGGCAGGGCAGCCTGCCGCTGACGATCGCGAACGACAGGACCAGCTCGCGCGCTTCGTCCAGGCGCTGCCGGGTTTCGTTCTGCTCCCGCTGCGCGATTTGCGCCTGCAGGGTGTAGGTCACCCCGGTCAACAGCAGGCCGACGACCGCGAGCACGACCGCCATTTCAACCAGCGTGAAGCCCTTCTCCCCGCGCGTCATGATCCGGTTTCCACCACGATGATTCTGTCGTTGTGCCGGGCGCCGACCGGCAGTTGCTCGAAGCTGCGATCGTTGTCCCGATTTTCGGTGCTGTCCAGATAATCCTCCAGCTTGCCGTTGGGCCGCTCGAGCCCGCCCAGACTGCGGCCTGCGAGAACCATGATGGCGCGCGCGGTATCCGTTGCGGGGCCGGTCCTGATCGAGAGGCAGGCCGCGGTCGCGCCGGCGCACGCGGGCGCTGCCGCATAGTAGACGAGCCGGAACCACTGGTTGCGCACGAACCAGCCCGTGACCGGATCGTCGGGCCCGAGCAGGGCGTGGTCGGCGAGCACGGACTTGTCCATCGTCAGGTAATACCATCGCCGGGGGGCCGCGGGCAGCGCCGCGGTCGCGCGGATCACGGCCGAGCCGTCCGCCGCAAAAGCGCCGCCGACGCTCGCGGGCGAAAGCTCCGTGCCGGAGGCCCCGCCCGGGTCGAAAGTATAGGCGTGCGCGTGCGACGGATCGATCCGCCTGAGCGCCATCGCCACGTGGCGCATCGGCGCCGTCATGCTCAGCTCGAGCGGCCCGCCGCGATACTCGCCCCAGCAGTAGGCCACCGACTCCGCCGTATAGCCGCAGTTGGCGGAGCGGATGCGGCCCGCGCCGCCGGCGCCGGTCACGCGCGGCACCGAAGCGGTGACCCAGTCGACGAAGGCGGGCGCGCAGCGCGGGTCCTGCGCCGGGTCGCAATCATGCGAGCGGCTGAACGGGAGCAGACCCTGATGCACCCCCGCGGCACCCTGGTAGCTCGAGGTGCCCGGGTTGGCGAAAGGCGCCGCGAACGGAACTTGTGGCGTGCCGGACCCCCACTCGGGCCCGGCGTAGGCGCCGCGCAGCAGGGGAGCGATCTCTCGCTCGATGCGCACCTTGATCGCCGCTTCGAGCAACGGCATCAGCTCGGCTGCGGTCACCGGCACGAGCTGATCGTTGAACGACTCGCCCGGACCGGTATCGGCGAAGGTCTCGTCCAGCGGGGAGCTCGCGTTCTGGCATTCGAGGTAGTCGCGATAGTTGTGCGTCGCCGCGCCGCGCGACTGAAGGCGCGCCACGCAGTGCGCCGCGGCGCGGACATCGAGCGGCGCTCCGGGAGCGATGATCAGCGCCACCGCGCCCTGCGCGCGCCCCGCAACGACAAGCCGGCCGCGCGTATCGGAGTTGATCGACAACATGCTGCGCGTCGTGGGCAGCGCCCAGCCGGGCGAGACCGCGTACCACAAGGGCTCGCCGGCGGCGTCGGTGAGCCTGTCCAGGCCGAGCGTGCGCCACGGCAGGCGCCCGAGCGCGGGCAGGGCGCAGCTGCCCGCCGCGATGCCCTCCCGCGCGGTGCCGACGTAACCGGCCGCCTCGGGGCAGGGCAGGCGGCCGGGGTTGTTTTCCCCCGGCTGAACCGCGCGCTCGGCCACGTAGCCGATCAGCGCCCGCTTGGCGTGGCCGAGGACCGCCGCATTTCGCATGCGCTCGGCCGCGCGCGAGCCGGAGGCGCCGAGCGCGGCCGCGAGCAGCGCGGTCGCCACCACCGCGAGCGCGCCGAGCAGCGCGAACAGGATCACCCCGCGCTGCGCAGCCCTGCACCGCACCCGCGTTCGCATGCAAGCGTCCGCTTAGCGATTGCCGGGCGGCGGTGACACCTCGACCGTACCGCCGCCGAGCATGTCCTTCACTTCGCCGCTGTCGCGCTCGAGGGTCTCGCCCACGCGCAGTGGAACCCGCCGCTTCTTGCCCTCGCCCGCCTGCAGCGTCACCGCATTCGGCCGGGTGCGGGACGAGTGTATCTGCGCCTCGTCCGACCCTTTTCCGGCCTGGACCGGCTGCCCGTTCAGCCACACGGTCGACTCCCCGTCGGAGCGTTTCACGTAGCCGTCGAGACGGATGCGCGGTGATTCAACGGCCGTGACGGCGGCGGGCTTGTCGGGCACGCGCGCCTTGCGGCGCGCGTCGAGCTCGGCGCGCTGCTCCGGAGTGAAGAACAGCCGCCCGAGCTGCTGCGCGGCGGCGGCGTTCGCGCCCGCCGCGAGCAGGATGCTGGCCAGAAGCGACCAGGCGCGCCTCATGACCTGGCCGCCCGGTCGAGAATGGTGATCAGGTCGATGACGCACTGCGCATGCAGGCGCGCGACGATGTTGGTGCCGGTCGGCACCTGGCCGGTGCGGTTGATGGTGCAGCTGCGCACAGAGTAGTAGGCGTTGCCGGAGTCGCGCAGATCGTCGAGAAAACGCAGCAGGTCTCCCGTATGCAGCAGCGCCAGGTCGACCGTCATGGAGCTCGAATAGAACTCGACGTTTCCGGGCTTGCCCGGGACCGTGACCAGCGGCTGCTGGCGGTCGACCCGGTAGCGAAGATCGAGCAGCTCGCGGTTCGACTTGATTCGCGACATGGCGTCGGCCCACTCCAGGCGGCGCTCGGGCCCGATCACGTGAAGCTGCTGCAGCCTGCGATAGACCTCCAGCTTTTCCCTCACCTCCCGTTCCTCGTCGGCGATTCGCATCAGGCGGTCGTGGGCCTTGGCGCGACTCGCCTTGGCCGAGACCAGCTCGCGCTCGGCCGCGGCGAGCCTGGAATCGACGAACCCGATCAGCGCCGCGCCGGCACCGATCAGCAGCGCGCAGGCGATTGCCGGCAACGCGAGCTTGCGGGCTTCCTGGGCGGAGATGATCATTTCAGCGGCCTCGCCAGGACCACGGTGAAGCGGGGCGACTCACCGCGGTCCATCGCGCCGATGTCCCCGGTGAGCGTGCCTTGCGAGGTGATGTCGAACGGCAGCCGGGTGCGCTCCAGCTTGTAGGGCGAGTCGGCGCTGAGCGCTTGCGCGAAGCGCTGGACTTCGGCAGTGATCGCGCGGTAGTCGGAGCGCTGGGTCGTATTGACCTTGCCGGAGACCTCGAGCAGCACGGCGACCGGCCCCGCCACCACGCTGGACGCGCTTTCCGTGCTCTCCACCCCGCCTTCGCCGGGGCGGCCGATGCGCCAGGTCAGGCTCTCGAGCTCGATCTGGGGAAATGCGTCGAGCACCTTGGAAAGGTGCACGAAGGATGGTTCCGGCCACGCCGTACGGGCGGCGATCTTGCGGAATTCCACGACCGTCGCCTTCAGGTTGTCGGTCGTGGTTTGCGTCACCGGAAAGGCGGCGGTGATCTGACGGTAGCGTTCGGCCGCCTTGGCCGCCTCGCGCTGCTCAATGGCGGCCTTCTGGCGCGCCGACATCACGTCGAGCCACTTTGCGCCCGCGTAGAGCGAGCAGGCGGCGAAAGCGGCGGCGCCCGCCAGGGCGATGCCGCGCTGGAGCTGCCACATGACGTAGCCGCGGCGGTCCTCGCGGCGCGCGAACTGCTCCTTCGGCGTCTGTCTGATCGTCAGGTCCAGGTACAGGCGCTCGGCGAGCGCATCCGGGGGTGCGCGGCCGGCCTTGGCCGCGCGCGCAGCGCCGTCGAGGTCGAACGTCCGGAAGGCGTACCTGGCGTCGGAGGCCAGGACCTGCTCGAACGCGGCGCTCTGTCCGCGCGGAGCGACCACCAGCACCTCGACCGGCGGGCCGTCTCTTGGCAGCGCCCGCAGCGTCGTCAGGTACTGGGCGAGGCGCATCGTTTCCGAGCGCACGAACGCGGCCAGGTCCCCGGGGGCCATGTCGGCGGTCCGCTCCAGGCGGGCGAAGCGCAGCCTGCCGTTCTCGACGAAACACTGGCGCAGGCCGGCGCGGTTCGCGGTGATGACGAAGGCCCGCTCGCCTCGCGCGCCAAGCCGGGCCGCGAGCGCCGGCGCGACCAGCGGCGCGGAGTACACGCCCGCCAGTTTGGTGCCGGACTCGGTCAACGCGTCGAGCCAGGGCGTGAACTGCTGCGTGTTCGTGAAGGAGGCGAGCAGGAGGCGCTCGTTGCGCCGCTCGCCGGTGACGTAGCCGAGCGAAAGGGCCGCGGAGAGGCGCGTGTCGCGATAGCGCTGCGCGAGGCGGCGCTCGATCACCGCCTGGCGGTCGCCGCCTCGCAGGTAGGGGATCTGGTCTTCGTGGAAGTCTTCGCCCGCGAGGTCGGCCACGACATAGAACAGCGAGCGTTTCTTGCCGCGCAGGTAGTCGCGGAAGGCGGCAACCCCGGAGTCGTTGGCGCCGAACGTCGCGTCCAGGACGAGCGCGCGCCGTGTCCAGCGGTACACGCGGTGCTCGGTCGCGGTGAAGTAGAGGAGGTGCTTGACGGACACGCGGCGGGCCTAGTACTTCATCTTCGAGATGGTGTCGTACACGGGCCCGAGCACCGAGAGCATGACCCATCCGAGGATCAGGCCGAGCACCAGCGTCAGCGCGGGCTCGATCATCGCCTGGATCTTGGCGATGCCTTCCCGCACCTCGCGGTTGTAGAAGTAGCTCACGTTCAGCAGGGCGGTGTCCAGGGCGCCGGTGTTCTCGCCGATCTTGAGCATGCGTATCACCAGGGGCGGGAACAGCGCCGCTTCCTGGAACGCCGCGGTCAGAGCCTTGCCTTCGGCGATCTGCTGTCCGGCGGTGCGCAGCGCGGTTTCGAGCGGCCTGTTGCCGACGATCTCCTCCGAGCTGCGGATGGCGTCGAGCACCGTGATCCCGGAAGCGTACATCATGGCGAAGCTCGAGGCGAAGCGCGAGAGGATGATCTTGCGCAGAATCGGCCCGACCAGGGGCATCGAGATCTTGTAGTGGTCGATGGCGTACGCGACGGAAGGGTAGGTGCGCGCCGCCAGCTTCAGCCCGAACCAGATCAAGAACGGAGCGCTGATCACGCCCCACCAGTAATTGACGAAGAAGCTGGAGACCTGGATCAGCAGCCGCGTCTGCAGGGGGATCTCCTGCCCCATGTTGCGGATGAATCCGGTCATTTGCGGCACCAGGTAGATCATGAGGAACAGCGTCACCAGCACCACGATCGTGCCGACGAACGCCGGGTACATCACCAGCTTCTTGGTCTGCGCCGCGAGCTCGTCCTCCCATTTGATCGACTCGGTCAGGCTCTTGAGCACCTCGGGCAGCCGCCCCGTCTGCTCACCCGAGCGCACCAGGCTGACGAACACCCGGCCGAACACCTCGGGGTATTCCGCCATCGCCTGCGAGATGCTGCGCCCGCCGCCGATCGATTCGATCATTCCCGACACGACCTCCCGGAAGCGGGGGTTCTCGAGGCTGTCGCGCAGGTCGGTCAAGCTCTCGACCACCGGCACGCCGGCGCCGATGAGCTGCTCGAGGTGGAAGCAGAAATTGATCAGGTCCTGGCGCTTGACCTTGGTGCCGCCGATGAAGCGGCTCTTCTGGCTCGAGGGCGCCCCGCTGATCAGGTCGAGGCCCATGCGCGAGAGCCGCTGCTCGAGGTCGAATACGTTCACCGCCTCCGCGCGGCCGAGCACGTTCTTGCCTTCCCCGTCGACCGCCTTGTAGGTGTACAGAGGCATGCTGCGTCGCGCCCGTGCCGCGCCGTGGGTCAGGCCATCCGGTCGGTGATGTCGACGACGCGCATCAATTCGTCGACGCTGGTGAGCCCGGCGCGCACCTGGCGGATGCCGTCCTCCGCCAGCGTCCTGAAATCCTTGGCGCGCGCGGCGGTGAGGATCTCGCGCGTGGTGGCGCGGCGAGCGATCAGCTCGTCGGTGCCGCTGTCGATCTTGAGGATTTCCATGATCGCGGCGCGGCCGCGGTAGCCCTGGTAGTCGCACTGCTCGCAGCCCACGGCGCGGTAGAGCGTGATCTGCTCGGTCTGCGCGAGCCCGAGCAGGCGGCGCTCCCTGGCTTCGGGCTCGTAGGACTGGCGGCAGGTGCGGCACAGCTTTCGCACCAGGCGCTGGGCGATCACGCCGATGATGTTGCCCGCCATGATGTCCGGGACGATGCCGATGTCGAGTAGGCGCGGAATCGCGCCGACCGCGGAGTTGGTGTGCAGCGTCGAGTACACTTGGTGGCCGGTCATCGCCGCGCGAAAGGCCATCTCGGCAGTGTCGCGGTCGCGCACCTCGCCGACCAGGATCTTGTCCGGGTCCTGCCGCATCATGGCGCGGATCCCGTTGGCGAAATCCAGCTTCGCCGCCTCGGAGACCGAGGTCTGGCGGATCAGCGTCATCGGGTATTCGACCGGATCCTCGAGGGTCATGATGTTGACCGCGTCGGAATTGATGTGGTTGAGGATCGAGTACAGCGTGGTGGTCTTGCCGCTGCCGGTCGGCCCGGTGACCATGATGATGCCCTCGGGCCGCGCGATCATGCGCTTGAGCAGCTCGAGCTGGGCTTCCGCCAGCCCGAGCTTGTCGAGCGGGACGATTCCCTTTTGCCGGTCGAGGATGCGCAGCACCAGGTTCTCGCCGTGCGTCGTCGGCAGGCTCGAGACGCGGAAGTCGATCGTGCGCCCGGACATGGTCGCCGACAGGCGCCCGTCCTGCGGCGCGCGCGTCTCGGCGATGTTCATCTTCGACATGACCTTGAGGCGCACCGCCATGGCCGGCCAGTAGGTCTTGTGCAGCGAGCGGATCTGCCGCAGCACGCCGTCGATGCGGTAGCGGATGCGCAGGAAGCTCTGCTCGGGCTCGAAGTGCAGGTCCGAGGCGCCGCGCTCGACCGCGTCGGCGAGCAGCGCCGAGATCAGCCGCACGACCGGCTGGCTGTACTCGTCGTCGTCGGCGAGCGAGGTGTAGTCCACCTCGCCGGTCTCGATCTCGCGCAGGATGCCGTCGATCGAAAACTCGTGCCCGTAGTAATGCTCGATCGCGCGCTCGATCTCGGAATCGCCCGCCAGCCGCAGCTCGATCTCCAGCCCGCCCTTGAGGTGGGCCCGCAGCTGGTCGACCGCGACGATGTTGTTGGTGTCCGACAGCGCGACGATGAACTTCCTCGCCTGGCGGTCGAGCGCGATGGGGAACATGCGGTAGCGGCGCGCCAGGTCGCGCGGCAGCATCTTGAGGGCGGCCGGATCGACGATGATCCGCGTCAGGTCGACCGACTGCAGCCCGAGCTTCTCCGACAGCGCGTCGCGCAGCGTGGCCTCGGAGACGAAGCCGAGCTGCACCAGCAGGCGCCCGACCGGCAGGTGCGATTTCATCTGCTCGAGCAGCGCGATCCTCAGCTGGTCCTCGGTGAGGATGCCCTGGTCGATCAGGATCTGGCCGATATGGCGCTTGGACTGTGGATTCGTGGGCGAATTCATCCGAGATCCATGATACCGGGCGCTGCGCCCGAGGGGCGCAATAATCTGTTACCCGCCGAGCTCCTTCACGCGCTTTTGCGCCGAGCCCTGGTCGAAGCTCGCGCTGCGCTTGGCGGCGAGCGTGAGCGCGCGGCGGTAGTATTCGAGCGCGAGCCGGGGCTTGCGCAGGTGGTCAAGGCTCACGGCGACGTTGTAGGCGAAGTCCGGGTTGTCCGGATCCTCGCTGTAGGCCTTGAAGTAGGCCTGCTGCGCTTCGCCCCAGCGACCCTGGCGCGCGTATTCGTTGCCGAGCGTGAAGTAAAGGACGTTCGCGTTCGGGTCCTCGCCGAGCAGCGTCTTGACCCGGCTCTCGGCGGCCACTGGATCCATCTCGTCGCCGCGCAGCGCGAGCAGGCCCGCCTGCGCGTGCGCGTTGCGCGGGTCCGCGTCGAGCAGGCGCCGGTAAAGCGCATCCGCGGCGGCGTAGCGGCCCGCGCGAAC
>CAZLUX010000003.1:35816-38006 GCA_964562815.1 uncultured Enterobacteriaceae bacterium | reverse complement strand
GGCGGCGCGGGCGGCGATGCGGCGGGCAGCCCCGGCAGGCCGGGGCTCGCTGTCTGCGCTGGCGCGGCGGAGGTCTGCGGCGCTGCGGCCGCGGGCGCGGTCGCTGCAGCGACGACCGGCTGCTCTCCGGCCGGCCGGGGCGGATCGCTGTTCACCAGCGCGGGAGGGGGGCGCAGCTGGTACCAGAAATACCCGGCGGTGCACACGCCGAGCACGGCGAGCACGGCGACCGTGATATAGAACGGCAGGCGCGGGTTCGGCTCGCGCAGCTTGGCTTCGAACACTTGCCTGGCGGCCGCACGCTCCGCGGCCTGGACACCGGGCGTTTCCGCCGGTTGGGCGGCTTGCGGCTGCGGCGGCGGAGGAGGCGGCGGCGCGGCGGGCTCGAGCTCGAGCACGTGCTGGTCCTCGGTCTCCCGACTCGGCGCGATGTCCTCGCTCTGGATCTCGAGCGACTGCGAAATGTCGGGCAGCTGGTCGCGCGTTCGAACCGGCCGGTCCGGGGCTGCGGGGGGTTCCTCGGCGAGGCTCGGCGCGTGCCCGGGCGCCGCGGCGGCCGCCTTGGCTCGCTCGGCCTGGCGCTGCGCCTCTTCCTTGGCCTTTTCCGCCTTCTTCAGCGCGTCGAGAAGCAGGCTCATCTCAGTTGAGCGACTCCGGCTTGCTCGGATTCACCGGTTTGCTGAAGTAGTCCTTATCGGGCAGAAGGCTGCGGAAGCTGCGGAAATCGCCGTCGACGCTCGGTTCGTTCACCACCGTGGCGCGCAGGAAGATCACCAGCTCGGTCTTCTCGTTGGTGTCCTTGCGCTGCTCGAACAGCGAGCCGATTCCCGGAATCCGGTTCAGGCCCGGCACGGTGTCCTCGGTATTGCTCACGGAGTCCTGCATCAAGCCTCCGAGCACGGCGATCTGGCCGCTCTGAACCCGCAGGACCGATTCCATTTCTCGCGTCTGGATGACCGGCACCAGGCTCGACACGCCGGCCGCGGCGAGCGCGGGATTGGGATCGCTCACGTCGCCGATCTTGCGCCGGATCGTCGGCCGCACATCGAGCAGAACCGCGCCCGATTGGCTGATCTGCGGCACCACGCTGATGATGAGCCCGACCGGCGAGACGTTCGGCGTGGTGGTGAAGGTGGCGGGCGCGACGACGGTTCCGCCGCCGGCGGCGGATACCGTCGTGGTGCCCGGCTGGAGGGTGAAATACACCAGGTCGTCGGTGACACGCATAACCGCGGCCTGGTTATTCAGCACGCTGATCTTCGGGCTCGACAGCACCCGCACGGTGCCGAACGATTCGAGCAGCTTCACCGCGGAGGTGAAGTTGTAGTTGCCCAGCGCGTAGCCGACCACGAATGCGTTGGTATTGACGCTGGCCGGCGTATTGGCCGAGGACTGCGTGATCTCGAAGCCGGCCGATCCGGTACGCAGCTTGGACCAGTCGATGCCGCGCTGGTACTGGTTGCTGAGCTGGACTTCGGCGACGGTCGCCTCGATCAGGACCTGGCGCTTGGCGCTCGCCAGCACCTGGTCGAGGAACTGCTGGATCTTGGCGTGCTGGCGCGAGGTGGCGCGGATGCTCAGCACGCCCGCCTCGGGGTTGGCGATGACCGAGGCGGCCTCGCGGAAAGTCACCGGTGCGGCGGCCGCGGTCTGGGTGGCGGCCCCGGCCGCCGGCTTCTGCTGCCCCGCCGCGGCGGGGGGCTGCTGAGCCGCCGGCGCCGCGCCCGCGGGCAGGACCTTGTCGGTTTCGCGCAGGATGTCCTTGATGTTGGCGACCAGCGTTTCCCAGAACTTGTTGTTCGAGGTCATCTCGAGGCTCGAGGACGAGCTCGTCTGGCTGCCTCCCGTGGCGGCGGCAGCCGTCGAGCCGCCGCCGCTGGTGAGCTGACTCGACACCGCCACCTTCATGGTCGCGTTGCGGTCGAGGTTGACGTAGTCGACCCGGTACACCTTGAGGTAGGGCGTGTCGCGCATGACCACCAGGTCGTTTCCGTGCAGCTCGTAGCGCATGTCGACCTGGCGCGAGATGCGGGTCAGCAGCTGCGGCAGGGTCTGGTCGATCGCGTTCAGCGTGACCTTGCCGGTGAGCCCGGGCTCGATGTCGACGTTGACCTTGGCGTTGCGCGCGAGCGCGAACAGCAGGTCGTGCACGTCGACGTTGTTCACCACCACGCTGTAGGTTTCCGGGCG
>CAZLUX010000003.1:24941-35716 GCA_964562815.1 uncultured Enterobacteriaceae bacterium | reverse complement strand
CCGGCGAGCAGTGTCGCGGCGACGACCAGCGCCGGGCGCCTCGCTTTTCGCAGCGGCGAAAATTCGGAGTCGGCGATCGCCGCGCGCGCATGCCTGGCGGTGATCGCGTGGGCGTCCGCGCTGAAGGCGGACAGCAGCGACTTGTCGGCCAGGATGTTGATGCGGCGCGTCAGGCCGTCCGAGGCGCGCGTGATCAGCGCGACGGCCTTCGGCGTGAACACCTCGGGTCCGCGGTAGCCGGCCGCGCGCATGCGGAACGACAGGTAGCGCGCGACTTCCGGCTCGGAGAGCGGGCGCATGCGAAAGCTGTGCGTGATGCGGTCCTTGAGCTGGCGCAGCGAGGGCCGGTTGAGCGCCTGGTCGAGCTCGGGCTGGCCGAAGAGCACGATCTGAAGCAGCTTGTGGCGGCTGGTTTCCAGGTTCGACAGCAGCCGAACCTGCTCCAGCGTTTCCTCCGGCATCGCGTGGGCTTCGTCGATCAGGACGACCACGCGCCGGCCCTCGCCGTAGAGCCGGATCAGGTGCTCCTGCAGCTCGCGCAGCGCCACGCTCATGCGACCCTGCGAAAACCCGAGCCTGAGCTCGTCGGCGATCGCGTAGAGGATTTCGTCACGTCCGAGCGACGGCGTGGTGAGATAGATGGTCTCGACTTCCTCGGGCAGGCGCTCCATGAGCACGCGGCAAAGCATGGTCTTGCCGCTGCCGACCTCGCCGCTCACCTTGACGATGCCCTCGTCGTTCAGGATCGAGTAGAGCAGGGCTTCCAGGGTCGCCCCGCGGTCGGCGCCGTCGAAGAAGAAGTCGGTGTGCGGGGTGATGCGGAACGGGGGCTCGTTGAGGCCGAAGTGCTCGAGATACATGCGCTGCGCGCCCTCGCTAGGGTTTCGTCTGCTGGGGCGATTCCCCGCTTGCGGCGCTCATTCTGCTGTACAGCGTCGTCCGGTTCACGCCGAGCAGCTTCGCCGCCTGGCTCACGTTGCCGTTGGTCAGGCGCAGCGCGGCCTCGATGTAGGCGTGTTCCCAGGCGCCGAGCGTCTGGTCGAGGTCGACGCTGCGCTCGTGCTCCAGGTGCCTGAGCGCCTGCGCCACCAGGGGGGAGTCCTCGCCGGCGGGCCCTAACGCCGTCTCGAGATCGAATTCCGGCTCGAGCTCCGCCACCGAAAGCCGCTGCCCCGCGTACTTGGTGGTCAGCCTGATGACGATGTTGCGCAGCTCGCGCACGTTGCCGGGAAACGGGTAGGCGAGCCAGCGTTTTTCGGCTGCGCCGTCGAGGGAGAACGGCTGCGCGCCGGACTGCCCGGCATAGAAGCGGCTGAAGTGCTTCAGCAGCAGCAGCTTGTCGGAGTCCATTTCCCGCAGCGGCGGCACCGTCAGGGTCAGCACCGAGAGGCGGTGATAGAGGTCGGCACGGAATTCCCCGCGCTTCACTTGCTGGCGCAGGTCGCGGTTGGTGGCGGCGACCACCCTGGCGCGCGAAACGCGCCCCTGCGTCTCGCCCACGCGCTGGTACTCGCCGTTCTCCAGCACGCGAAGGAGCTTCGCCTGCATCTCCATCGGGAGCTCGCCGATCTCGTCCAGGAACAGCGTGCCGTCGTGCGCGTCCTCGAAATAGCCGGACTTGTTGGCCGCCGCGCCCGTGAAGGCGCCCTTGACGTAGCCGAACAGCGTCGGCTCGACCAGCGTCGGCGAGATCGCGGCGCAGTTGAGCGCGAGGTAGGGCTTGGACGCCCGCACCGACCGGCGGTGCAGATTCTGCGCCACGAGGTCCTTGCCGCTGCCGGACTCGCCTTCGATCAGCACCGGATACGGCGAATCGGCGAACTGCGCGATCTGGTCGCGCAGCTTGGCCACCGCCGGACTGTCGCCCACCAGTCCCGCTTCGTCCTCCGGCCGGCGCCCCAGCTCTGCGGCGCGCAGTTCCAGCGCGCGGCTCAGGGTGCGCTTGAGCGTCGCCGGATCGCAGGGCTTGGCGATGAACTCCTCAGCGCCGAGCGCGCGCGCATGGCGCGCGTGGGCGGCGTCGTTCTGGCCCGAGAGCACGAAGATCTTCATGCTCGGCGAGTGCGCCAGCAGGTCCGCGATGAGCTGGAATCCCTCGTCGGGCACGTTGGGCACCGGCGGCAGCCCGAGGTCCACCAGCGCGAGTTGCGGCGGCTGCGGAAGTTGACGCAGCAACGCGACCGCGTGCTCGCGCGACTCGGCGCTCCGGACCTCGAAGTCGGCGCCGAGCGCGTACGAGAGCGTGTCCGTGATCAGCTCATCGTCGTCGACGATGAGCAGCGAAGGCTTCGCGTCCGGCGCGTCGCGCAGATTACCCGGCATCACCGCGTATGCATCTCAGAAACGCCCGCTCGAGGTTGGGCTCGGAGTAACGGTCGCAAAGCTGCGCGGGTGCGCCGCGGAAAGTGATCGCGCCGCGATCCAGCACCGCCACCGCCGAACAGAGCTCTTCGAGGTCGGCGAGAACGTGCGACGTGATCAGCAGCGCCCGGCCCTCGCCGCCGAGCCGCCGCAGGACCGATTTGACCGCGACCCGGCCGGCAGGGTCAAGGCCGCTCATGGGCTCGTCGAGCACGTAGAAGTCGCGCTCGAGCAGGAAGCAGGCGGCGAGCCCGAGCTTCTGGGTCATGCCTTTGGAGAGCTGACGCACCGGGCGCTCGAGCACGCCCGCCTCCAGCTCGAGCTCTGCCAGCAGCGCCGTGGCGCGCGCCGGCTCGTAGCGCGCCCCGGCGAGCGACTGCATCAGCGTGAGGAATTCGCGGCAGCGCAGATAGTGCGGAGGCACGAAGCGCTCCGGCACGTAGGCCAGGCGCCGCCGCGCTTCCGGGCGGCCGCTCGGCACGCCGAACAACTCGATTCGCCCGCCGTCGTGGCCGCAGAGGTCGAGCAGGCATTTGATCAGTGTGGTCTTGCCCGCGCCGTTCACGCCCACCAGTCCGACGGACTCGCCCGCGCCGACCGCGAGATCGATTCCTGACAGGACATTTTGCGCGCCGTAGCGCTTTTCGAGGCCGACCACGCTTGCCGCGGGCGCTGCCTGATGGGCGTCGGACGATGGCATGGGCGCTAATATATAGGTATTCGAGTAAAATCCGGCCTTTGCCTGCGGCGCCTGCCGTTCTGACCGGACACTACCTTTGCCGGACTCAAACATCGTCGAGGTCGAGAACGTCTGGTTCGGCTACGATCCGAAGCGTCCCGTGCTGCGCGACGTGAGCGTCGTCATTCCGCGCGGCAAGGTGGTGGCGATCATGGGCCAGTCGGGCTGCGGCAAGACCACGCTGCTGCGCATCATCGGAGGCGTGCACATGCCGACGCGCGGCCGGGCCGAGGTGCTCGGCAGGCCCACGAGCGAGCTCGACCAGGACGGCCTCTACGCCATGCGCCGCCGGATGGGGATGCTGTTCCAGTTCGGCGCGCTGTTCACCGACATGTCGGTCTACGACAACGTGGCGTTCCAGATGCGCGAGCACACCGACCTGCCGGACGACATGATCCACGACCTGGTGATGCTCAAGCTGCAGGCGGTCGGGCTGCGCGGCGCCGCGCGGTTGATGCCCTCGGAGCTTTCCGGCGGCATGGCGCGCCGGGTGGCGCTCGCGCGCGCGATTGCGCTCGACCCGGAGCTGATGCTCTACGACGAGCCGTTCACGGGCCTCGACCCGATCTCCTTCGGCGTGATCGCGCGCCTGGTCAGGACACTCAACGACGCGCTCGGCACGACCTCGATCGTCGTCAGCCACGACGTGCAGGAGTGTCTCGATATCGTCGATTACCTCTACTTCGTCGCCGACGGACAGGTCGTCGCCAGGGGCACGCCGGAGGAAATCCGCGCCTCGAGGGAGCCGTTCGTCGACCAGTTCGTGCACGGCAAGGTCGACGGGCCGGTGCCGTTCAACTACCCGGCGCCGGCCTACGGCGCCGACCTCGAGCTGAGCGAGGCCTGAGATGGCGGGCAAGGCCTTGCGCGGGTTCTTCGAGCGCCTGGGAAACCAGGTGACCTCCGGTGTGTGGCAGCTCGGCTTCGCCGCCCGCTTCTTCGGCTACATGCTGCTGCACTCGGGGACCGCCCTGCGGCGTTTCAGCCTGACCATTCGCGAGATCTATTTCTCGGGGGTCCTGTCGCTCATCATCATCCTGGTTTCCGGGCTGTTCGTCGGCATGGTGCTGGGGCTGCAGGGCTATCACACGCTCGAGCGCTACGGATCGTCCGAGGCGCTAGGGGTGCTGGTGGCGCTGTCGCTGGTGCGCGAGCTCGGCCCGGTGGTCGCGGGGCTGCTGTTCGCGAGCCGCGCGGGGTCGGCGATCACCGCCGAGATCGGCCTGATGAAGGCGACCGAGCAGATCTCGGCGATGGAGATGATGGCGGTCGACCCGATCGCGCGCGTGGTCGCGCCGCGTTTCTGGGGCGGCGTGATCTCGATGCCGCTGCTCGCGGCGCTGTTCTCGGCGATGGGGATCTTCGGCGGCTACCTCGTGGGCGTGAAGCTGATCGGCGTCGACGAAGGGGCGTTCTGGTCGCAGATGCAGGCCGCGGTCGACGTGCGCGAGGACATCCTGAACGGCGTTCTGAAGAGCTTCGTGTTCGGCGTCGCCGTGTCCTTGATCGCGGTGTTCGAGGGCTACGACGCCGCGCCCACCGCGGAAGGCGTTTCGCGGGCGACCACCCGCACCGTCGTGACCTCGTCGCTCGCCATCCTGGCGCTCGACTTCGTGCTGACCGCGCTGATGTTCACCGGAGGTACCGCAACATGAACCGCTCCACTATCGACCTTTGGGTCGGAATCTTCGTCGCGGCGGGCCTGGTCGCGCTGGTTTTCCTCGCCCTCAAGGTGGGGAACCTGGCCTCGTTCTCGGCCGCCCAGACATACGACGTGACGGGCGACTTCACCAACATCGGCGGCCTCAAGGTGCGTGCCCCGGTCAAGAGTGCGGGGGTGGTCGTCGGTCGCGTGACCAAGATCTCGTTCGACACCCAGACCTACGAGGCGGTGGTGACGATGAGCCTCGACGCGAAATACCGTTTCCCGCGCGACACCGTGGCCAAGATCCTGACTTCCGGGCTGCTGGGCGAGCAGTACATCGGGCTCGAGGCAGGAGGCGACACCAGGATGCTCGCGAACGGCGGCAAGCTCAAGCTCACGCAGTCTGCGGTGGTGCTCGAGAACCTGATCAGCCAGTTCCTCTTCAGCAAGGCGGCCGAAGGCAAGGACGGAGCGAAGTGATCTCGCGCTCGAAGCTCATCCTGCCGGCGCTGGCGATTCTCGTCGCCGGCTGCGCCAGCGTTCAGAATCCCGATCCGCGCGACCCGTTCGAGGGGTTCAACCGCGCCGTGTACAAGTTCAACGACGGCTTCGACAGGGCGATCGCCAAGCCGGTTGCGACCGCGTACGTGAAGGTCACGCCCGGCCCGGTGCGTACCGGCGTTCGCAACTTCTTCTCCAACATCGCCGACGTGTTCATCGGCGTCAACAACCTGCTGCAGGGTAAGCCCGAGGAGGCCCTGACCGACTGGGGGCGCTTCGCCTTCAATACCACCTTCGGCTTTCTCGGGATCGCGGACTGGGCGACCGACATGGGCCTGGAAAAGCACGACGAGGACTTCGGCCAGACTTTCGGCCGCTGGGGCGCGGGCACCGGTCCCTACCTGGTGCTGCCGTTCCTCGGCCCGAGCGACGTGCGCGACGGCGTGGGGACCGCGTTCGACATGTACACCGACCCCGTCTCGAACCGTACCCCGGTGGACGAGCGCAATTCCGCCATCGCGTTGCGCCTGGTCAGCAGGCGCGCCGACCTGCTCGGCGCCAGCCGGCTGCTCGAGCAGGCCGCGCTCGATCCGTACGCGTTCCTGCGCGACGCCTATCTGCAGCGGCGCAGGAGCCTGGTCTACGACGGCAGGCCGCCGCGCGAGCGGATGCCGGACGAGGACGCCGGCCCGAGGGGGAATTGATCCATGCCGCGTCGCATTGAGCGTGTTCTTGCGTATATGGCGCTCGTCGCTGTGACCGTCCTCTGCGCTCCGGCGAGGGCGGACATGATGGCGCCGGACGCCCTGGTGAAGAAGGTCACGCTCGAGGTTGTCGGCATCATCAAGAACGACAAGGACATCCGCAGCGGCGACCGCGAGAAGCTCATCGACCTGATCGGGGCGAAGGTGCTGCCGCACTTCGACTTCCAGACCATGACCGCCACCGCGGTCGGGCTGGGCTGGAGGAAAGCCACGCCCGAGCAGCGGGCGCGCCTGACCGAGGAGTTCAAGACCCTGCTCGTGCGCACCTACGCGAGCGCGCTCGCGGCGTACAGCGACCAGAGGTTCGACTTCCGGCCGCTGCACGCGAGGCCGAGCGACACGGACGTGACGGTGCAGGTGCGCGTGATCCAGTCCGGAGCGCAGCCGATCTCGATCGACTACGGCATGGAGAAGACCTCCGCGGGCTGGAAGGTCTACGACGTTTCCGTGGGCGGCGTCAGCCTGGTGGCGAACTACCGCACCGAGTTCGGGAACCTCGTCCGCGCCGAGGGCATCGACGGCCTGATCCGGAACCTGCACGCCAAGAACGAATCGCTCGAGCGGTCCGGGGAGCAGGGCAAGAAATGATCGCGCGCGACGGAAACACGCTGGCGCTGAGCGGCCCGGTGACGCTCGAGAACGTCGCCCGGGTGCTGGAGGAGGGCCTGCAGCAGATCCGCGACGGCGCGCGCACCGTCGATCTCGCCGGGGTGACCGAGCTCGATTCGTCGCTCCTGGCGATGCTGCTCGCCTGGCTGCGGGAGGCCAAACAGCGCGATTCCGAGATCGCTTTCGCCAACCTCCCCCGGGGCCTCGAGACAATCGCCCGGCTCTACGGCGTCGAAGGGCTCCTGCCTTCGGCCGGCGCGCACCACTGACCTCCGCCATCGAGATCCGCAGCGTCGAGAAGCGCTACGGAACATTGCGCGCGCTCGACGGGGTGAGCCTCGCGATTCCGCAGGGCGAGTTCTTCGGCCTGCTGGGCCCGAACGGGGCCGGCAAGACCACCCTGATCAGCATCGTCGCCGGCCTCGCGCGGGCCGACGCCGGCTCGGTCTCGATTCTGGGCGCCGACGTCGCCGCCGACTATCGCCGCGCGCGGCGCCTGCTCGGCATCGTGCCCCAGGAGCTGGTGTTCGATCCCTTCTTCACGGTGCGCGAGACGCTGCGCTTGCAGTCGGGATACTTCGGCATCCGCCGCAACGACGCCTGGATCGACGAGGTGATGCACCATCTCGACCTGACCTCGAAGTCGGACGTCAACATGCGCTCGCTCTCGGGCGGGATGAAGCGCCGCGTGCTGGTGGCGCAGGCGCTGGTGCACAAGCCTCCTGTCATCGTGCTCGACGAGCCCACCGCGGGCGTCGACGTCGAGCTGCGCCAGGGCCTGTGGCATTTCGTGCGGCGGCTGAACCGCGACGGCCACACGGTGGTGCTCACCACGCACTACCTCGAGGAGGCGCAGTCGCTGTGCACGCGCATCGGCATGCTCAAAGCCGGACGGCTGGTGGCGCTCGACTCGACCCGCAACCTGCTCGCCAGCCTCTCCGGCCTCTACCTCAAGCTCGCGCTCGAGGCCGAGGCGCTGCCCGAGGCGCTGGCGGCGCGGCTGGTCGGGCGAGACGGGGCGAACGTGACCCTGAGGCTGGAGAGCTACGCCGAGATCGAGCCAGTGCTCGCCGGGCTGCGCGAGGCGCGCGTCGGCGTCAAGGAATTCGAGCTCGAGCAGCCCGACCTGGAGGAGGTGTTCATGAGCGTGATGAGGCGATCGTGATGACCGGCTTCGCGACGCTCGTCTACAAGGAGCTGCTGCGCTTCTGGAAGGTGAGCTTCCAGACCATGGCGGCGCCGGTGCTCACCGCGCTGCTCTACCTGCTCATCTTCGCCCACGCGCTCGAGGGCAGGGTGAACGTCTACCGGGAGGTGAGCTACACCGCGTTCCTGGTCCCGGGGCTGGTCATGATGAGCGTGCTGCAGAACGCGTTCGCCAACAGCTCTTCCAGCCTGATCCAGTCCAAGATCGGCGGCGCCCTGGTCTTCGTCCTGCTCGCGCCGGTGTCCTACCTCGAGTTCTACTGCGCCTACGTGCTCGCGTCGATGGTGCGCGCCATGGCGGTGGGCCTGGGCGTGCTGGCGATCGCCGTCTTCTTCGTTCCCCTGCGGCTCGAGGCGCCCATGTGGATGCTCGCCTTCGCGCTTCTGGGCAGCGCGCTGCTCGGCACGCTCGGCCTGGTGGCCGGAATCCGCGCCGAGCGCTTCGATCAGCTGGCCGGATTCCAGAACTTCGTCATCCTGCCGCTGACCTTCCTTTCGGGGGTGTTCTATTCGATCCACTCGCTGCCGGAATTCTGGCGTGAGCTGTCCCACGCCAACCCCTTCTTCTACATGATCGACGGCTTTCGCTACGGCTTCTTCGGCGTCTCCGACGTCTCGCCCGTGGTGAGCCTCGCGGTCGTCGGGTTAAGCTTCGTGCTGCTCGCGGCGTTTACGCTGTGGCTGCTCAAGCGCGGATACAAATTGCGGGGATAGAAAGATGGCGACGGTCGAAAGCGTCAGACAGGGCATCGCGGCGGGTCTGGAGTGCGAGCACCTCGAGGTCGCGGGTGACGGCGAGCACTTCCAGGCGCTGATCGTCTCGCGCCGGTTCGAGGGCCGCAACCGGGTGCAGCGCCACCAGCTCGTGTACCAGGCGCTCGGCGACCGCATGCGCGAGGAAATCCACGCCCTGTCGATGCGCACCCTGACCCCGGAGGAGTGGAAGGCCGGTGGATAAGCTGCGCATCACGGGCGGCCGCAGGCTCGAGGGCGAGGTCGCGATCTCGGGCGCCAAGAACGCGGCGCTTCCGATCATGGCGGCGACGCTTCTCGCGCCGGGCGTGCACCGGCTGCGCAACGTGCCGCGCCTGCGCGACACCCAGACCTTCGCCCGGGTGCTCGAGCTGCTCGGCGCCAGGCTCACGTTCGAGGGCAACCTGATGACGATCGACACCAGCGCGGTGGCGTCGGTCGAGGCGCCATACGAGCTGGTCAAGACCATGCGCGCCAGCATCTACGTGCTCGCGCCGCTGCTGGCGCGCTTCGGCGAGGCGCGCGTGTCGCTGCCCGGCGGCTGCGCCTGGGGGCCGCGGCCGGTCAATCTGCACCTGGCGGGCCTGCAGGCGATGGGCGCGATGCTCGAGATCGAGCACGGCTATATCGTGGGTCACGGGGTGAAGCTGCGCGGGGCGAACTTCAGCTTCGACGTGGTCTCGGTCGGCGCCACCGCGCAGCTGATGCTGGCGGCGGTCCTCGCCGAGGGCACGACGGTGCTCGAGAACGTCGCGCTCGAGCCCGACGTGACCGCGCTGGGCGAGGCGCTGGCCGGCAGCGGCGCCCGCATCGAGGGACTGGGAACGCGGCGCCTGACGATCCATGGCGTGCGCGCGCTGCGCCCGATCGACGCGACGATCATTCCGGACCGCATCGAGGCGGCGACCTTCGCCGCCGCGGCGGCGATGACCGGCGGCCGTATTCGCCTCTGCGGCGTGGTGCCGGAGCATTTCGAGGCGTCGCTGCACAAGCTCGAGGAGGCCGGCTGCGCCGTCGAGCGCGGCGCCGAGTCCGTGGCGGTGGCCGGCCCGCCGCGCCCGGCGGCGGTCAACGTGGCGACGCAGCCCTACCCCGGATTCCCGACCGACATGCAGGCCCAGATGATGGCGGTGTGCGCGGTGGCGGCGGGCACGAGCGTGATCGAGGATACGATCTACGTCGACCGCTTCACCCACGTGCCGGAGCTCGCGCGCATGGGCGCGCGCATCGAGCTGAGGGGCAACGTGGCGGTCGTTGCCGGGGTCGAGCGCCTGTCGGGCGCCCAGGTGATGGCGACCGACCTGCGCGCCTCGGCGAGCCTGGTGATCGCGGCGCTCGCCGCCGAGGGCGAGACGGTCATCGACCGCATCTACCACCTCGACCGCGGCTACGAGGCGCTTGAGAAGAAGCTCGCGGCGCTCGGCGCCCGGGTCGAGCGGATCCGCTGACGCGGTGCGGTAAAATCCCGCGCTTGCTCACGCGGGTTGCCCTGCCATGACCATCAGCATCGCCCTGTCGAAGGGGCGCATTTTCGACGAGACTGCGCCGTTGCTCGCGCGCGTGGGCATCCGGCCGGACGAGGATCCGGGGGCCTCGAGGAAGCTCGTGATCGGCACCAACCGCCGCGGCGTCCGGCTGATCGTGGTGCGCGCCTCGGACACCCCGACCTACGTGCAGTTCGGCGGCGCCGACCTCGGCATCGCCGGCCGCGACGTGCTGGTCGAGCACGGCGGCGAGGGCCTGTACCAGCCGGTCGACCTGGGCATCGCGCGCTGCCGCATGATAGTCGCGGTGCGCAAGGGCTTCGATTACGAGGCCGCGGTGCGCCAGGGCGCGCGCCTGCGCGTGGCCACCAAGTACCTGCACATCACGCGCGAGCACTTCGCCGCCAAGGGCGTGCACGTCGACCTGATCAAGCTCTACGGCTCGATGGAGCTGGCGCCGATCGTCGGCCTGGCCGACGCGATCGTCGACCTGGTCTCGAGCGGCAATACGCTGCGCGCAAACAACCTGGTGGCGGTCGAGGAGATCATGCCGGTCTCGGCGCGGCTGGTGGTGAACCAGGCGGCACTGAAGACGAAGCGCGCGCAGCTGCAGCCGCTGGTGGACGCCTTCGCGCGCGCGGCCGGGGAGCGGTCGTGAAGCTGCGCCGGCTCTCGAGCGCCGAGGCGGGGTTCGACGCCGCGCTCGCCGCGCT
>CAZLUX010000003.1:20144-24841 GCA_964562815.1 uncultured Enterobacteriaceae bacterium | reverse complement strand
GGCGGCAAGGCGGCCTACCCCTCGTCGGTGCTGATGAACGCGATTCCCGCCAAGGTGGCGGGAGTCGGCGAGCTGGTGATGGTGAGCCCGACGCCTGGTGGGGAGAGGAACGCGCTGGTGCTCGCGGCCGCCGCGCTCGCCGGCGTCGACCGGGTGTTCGCGATCGGTGGCGCGCAGGCGGTCGCGGCGCTCGCCTACGGCACGCAGAGCGTGCCGCGGGTGGACAAGATCGTCGGCCCGGGCAACGCTTACGTCGCCGCGGCCAAGCGCCAGGTCTTCGGCCAGGTCGGCATCGACATGATCGCCGGGCCGTCGGAGATCCTCGTCATCGGCGACGGCTCGACGCCGCCCGACTGGATCGCGCTCGACCTCTTCTCGCAGGCCGAGCACGACGAGGTGGCGCAGGCGCTGCTCGTCTCGCCCAGCCTCGAGTACCTCGACGCGGTCGAGGCCGCGATCGGGACGCTACTGCCGCAGATGCCCAGGCGCGCGGTGATCGAGGCCTCGCTCTCCGCGCGCGGCGCGCTCGTCCACAGCCGCGACCTCGAGGAGGCGTGCGCGATCGCGAACCGGATCGCGCCCGAGCACCTCGAGCTCTCGGTCGCCGACCCCGAGGCCTGGCTGCCCAGGCTGAGGAACGCCGGCGCGATCTTCCTCGGACGCTGGAGCTCGGAGGCGATCGGCGACTACTGCGCCGGGCCGAACCACGTCCTGCCCACGGCGGGGACGGCGCGCTTTTCCTCGCCGCTCGGCGTGTACGACTTCCAGAAGCGCACCAGCCTCATCTCGGTCTCGCGCGCGGGGGCCTCGACGCTCGGGCGCATCGCCGCCACGCTCGCCGAGGGCGAGGGCCTCATCGCGCACGCGCGCTCGGCCCGGGCGAGGCTCGAATGACCCCCGATGACCTGGTGCGCCCGGAGATCCTCGCGCTGAAGGCCTACCATGTGCCCGAGGCCGAGGGCATGGTCAAGCTCGACGCGATGGAGAATCCCTACCCGCTGCCGGCGGAGATGCGCCGTGAGCTGGCGCAGGCGCTCGCCGGCGTCGAGCTCAACCGCTACCCGGAGCCTTCCGGTCGCAGGCTGCGCGAGCTGCTCGCGCGCAAGATGGGGGTGCCCGAAGGCGCGGCGCTTCTGCTCGGCAACGGCTCGGACGACCTGATCCAGATGGTGACCTTCGCGCTGGCGCGCCCCGGCGCGGCGATGATGTATCCGTCGCCGACCTTCGTCATGTACGGCATGGACGCGGTGCTGGCGGGCATGAAATCGGTCGCCGTGCCGCTGCGCGAGGACTACACGCTCGACCGCGACGCCTTTCTCGCGCAGCTGAAACGACACGATCCGGCGCTGGTGTTCATCGCCTACCCCAACAATCCGACCGGCGCGCTCTACCGCGAGGACGACGTGCTCGCGATCCTGCGCGCGGCCAACGGCCTGGTGGTGATCGACGAGGCCTACCATGTGTTCGCGCAGAAGAGCTTCATGCCGCGGCTGGCGGAATTCCCCAACCTGGTGGTGATGCGCACCGTCTCCAAGCTCGGGCTGGCCGGCATACGGCTGGGCTACCTGGCGGCGAGCCCGAAGTGGGTCGAGCAGTTCAACAAGGTGCGCCAGGCCTACAACGTCAACGTTCTGACGCAGGCTGCGGCGCTCTACGTGCTCGAGCGCCTCGAGGTGCTGGAAGAGCAGGCCGCGCGCATCCGCGCCGACCGCGCCCGGCTGGGCGAGGCGCTCGCCGCGCTCAAGGGCGTCACGGTCTACCCTTCGGAGGCGAACTTCTTCATGATCCGGGTGCCCGACGCCGGCCGCACCTGGGAGGCGCTGCGCCGCCAGGGGGTGCTGGTGAAGAACCTCGACGGCCCGGCGCTGCCGAACTGTTTGCGCGTGACCGTCGGCACGCCCGACGAAAACCGTATACTGTTGACCGCGCTGCGCGAAGCGCTCTGAGAATCCCTGCTTCGAAAACCCCATGCGTACCGCCGAAGTCGTCCGCAACACCAAGGAAACGCAGATCCGCGTCAGGCTGAACCTCGACGGCAGCGGCGCGGCGAAACTCGTCACGGGCGTCCCCTTCCTCGAGCACATGCTCGACCAGGTGGCCCGCCACGGCATGCTCGACCTCGAGATCGAGGCGAAGGGCGACCTGCACATCGACGCGCACCACACCGTCGAGGACATCGGCATCACGCTGGGGCAGGCGTTCGCAAAGGCGATCGGCGACAAGGCGGGTATCCGGCGCTACGGCCACGCCTACGTGCCGCTCGACGAGGCGCTGTCGCGGGTGGTGATCGACCTTTCCGGGCGCCCGGGGCTCGAGTTCCACGTCGCCTGGACGCGGGCGCTGATCGGCGAATTCGACGTCGACCTCGCGCACGAGTTCTTCCAGGGCTTCGTCAACCACGCCCAGGTGACGCTGCACGTCGACAACCTGCGCGGCGACAACGCGCACCATCAGTGCGAGACGGTGTTCAAGGCTTTCGCCCGCGCGCTGCGGATGGCGGCGGAAGCCGACCCGCGCGCGGGCGCCGCCATTCCTTCGACCAAGGGCTCTTTGTAACTTGACAATCGCGGTCGTCGATTACGGCATGGGCAACCTGCGCTCCGTGTCGAAGGCGCTCGAGCACGTCGCGCCGGACACGGAGGTGCGGGTGACCGCGGACGCGGCAGCCATCCGCGCCGCCGAGCGCGTGGTCGTGCCCGGGCAGGGCGCGATGCCGGACTGCATGCGCGAGCTCGCCGCGCGCGGCCTGGTCGAGCCGGTGCTGGAGGCCTCGCGGGCGAAGCCTTTTCTCGGCATCTGCATCGGCCTGCAGATGCTGTTCGACGAAAGCGAGGAAGGCGGCGTCAAGGGCCTGGGCGTGCTCGCGGGCACGGTGCGGCGCTTCGCGCCCGACATGCGCGAGGCGCGCAACGGCGCGCGATTGAAGGTGCCGCACATGGGCTGGAACGAGGTGGCGCAAGCCGGGCGTCATGCACTGTGGCAAGCCATTGCCGACGGCAGCCGCTTCTATTTCGTGCACAGCTACTACGCTGACGAGGCCGACCCGGCCGCGCGCGCGGGGCGCACAACCTACGGCGTGGCCTTTACCTGCGCGGTTGCGCGCGATAACATCTTTGCCGTACAGTTTCACCCGGAAAAAAGCCAAGCGGCTGGATTGCAGCTCCTGCGCAACTTCGTTTACTGGCAACCCTGATTTTCCCAGCGCACCTCCCCGCGCCCAGGCGTCACGGCGACGTGCCGCGCTCCCCGAACCGGACATGCTGATCATCCCCGCGATCGACCTCAAGGACGGGCGCTGCGTGCGCCTCAAACAAGGCGACATGAGCTCCGCCACGGTGTTCTCGGAAGACCCGGTCGCCATGGCGCGGCACTGGGCCGAGCAGGGCGCGCGGCGCCTGCACATCGTCGACCTGAACGGCGCCGTGGCCGGCAGGCCGAAGAACGAGAAGGTGATCCGCGCCATCATCGGCGCGGTCGGAGAGCAGGTGCCGATCGAGCTCGGCGGCGGCATTCGCGACCTCGACACGATCGAGAGCTACATCGATGCCGGCGTGCGCTACGTCGTCATCGGGACCGCCGCGGTGAAGAACCCCGGCTTCCTGTCGGACGCCTGCTACGCTTTCCCGGGGCGCATCATCGCCGGGCTCGACGCCAGGGAAGGCAAGGTCGCGGTGGAAGGCTGGTCGAAGATGACCGGCCACGACGTCGTCGACCTGGCCAAGAAGTACGAGGAGTACGGCGTCGAGGCGCTGATCTACACCGACATCGGCCGCGACGGCATGATGGGCGGGGTCAACATCGAGGCCACGCTCAAGCTCGCCGAGGCGATCAAGACGCCGGTCATCGCCTCGGGCGGGCTGAACAGCGTGAAGGACGTCGAGACGGTGTGCGCCAAGCTCGCCCCCGAGGGCATCATCGGCGCGATCGCCGGCCGCGCGCTGTACGAGGGCAAGCTCGACTTCAAGAAGGCGCAAGCGGCCGCGGACAAGGCGCTCGGCAAGGAGTAGCGCGGTGCCGCTCGCCAAGCGCGTCATCCCCTGCCTCGACGTGACCGCGGGCAGGGTCGTCAAGGGCGTCAATTTCGTCGGCCTGCGCGACGCCGGCGACCCGGTCGAGATCGCGGCGCGCTACGACGAGCAGGGCGCCGACGAGCTCTGTTTCCTGGACATCACGGCGAGCTCGGACGAGCGCGACATCATCGTGCACGTGATCGAGGCGGTCGCCGAGCGGGTATTCATCCCGCTCACGGTGGGCGGCGGCGTGCGCAAGGTCGAGGACGTGCGGCGGCTGCTCAACGCGGGCGCGGACAAGGTCTCGATCAACACCGCGGCGGTGCAGAATCCCGGGCTCGTGCGCGACGCCTCGGACAGGGTCGGCAACCAGTGCATCGTGGTGGCGATCGACGCCAAGCGGCGAAGCGGCGGCGGCTGGGAGGTGTACACCCACGGCGGGCGCCGCCCGACGGGGATCGACGCGCTGGAGTGGGCACGGCAGATGGAACGCGCCGGCGCGGGCGAGATCCTGCTCACCAGCATGGACCGCGACGGCACGCGCGAGGGCTTCGACCTCGCCCTGACGCGCGCGGTGAGCGATGCGGTGGGCGTGCCGGTGATCGCCTCGGGCGGGGTGGGCACGCTCGAGCACATGGCCGAGGGCGTGCTCGAGGGCGGCGCCGACGCGGTGCTGGCGGCGAGCAT
>CAZLUX010000003.1:0-20044 GCA_964562815.1 uncultured Enterobacteriaceae bacterium | reverse complement strand
GGGCGCGAGAGCTGCTATTTTCGAAAGCTCGACAACGGGAGGTGGGTGACGACGGACCCGGTAAAGAAGGATCCGTCTCTCATCTACGGCAAGAAATGATGAAACCTGGAATGTACCAAGCGCTCGAGCGCATCGCGGCCGTCATCGAGGAGCACAAGGACGGCGACCCGGAGAAGTCCTACGTCGCGCGGCTGACCGCGAAGGGCGGCGACGCCGTGCTGAAGAAGATCGGCGAGGAGGCCACCGAGACGGTGCTCGCCGCCAAGGGCGGCGACCGGCTGCAGCTGGTGCGGGAGACCGCCGACCTGTGGTTTCACTGCATGATCGTGCTGGCGCAGCACGGGCTGGGGCCCGGCGACGTGCTCGCCGAGCTGCACCGGCGCGAGGGGATCTCGGGAATCGACGAGAAGGCCTCGCGCGGAAAATAGGAGACGGCATGGGCGATCCGAACTGCCTGTTCTGCAAGATCGTCGCCGGCGAGATCCCGGCGAAGAAGGTGTACGAGGACGACGACGTGCTGGCCTTCCACGACATCCGGCCGCTCGCCCCGGTGCACTTCATGATCATTCCCAAGGCGCACGTGGCCTCGCTGTACGAGGCCGGAATGGCGCATCACCAGGCGCTCGGCAAGATGCTGGCGCTCGCCGGCGAGCTCGCCCGCAAGGAGGGCGCAAGCGACGGCTTCCGCGCCATCATCAACACCGGCCGGGTAGGCAACCAAGAGGTGTATCATTTGCACATGCACGTCATCGGAGGCCAGGACCCGCTCGGCCCGATGATCCAGCGGAGAAAATAGGAGGTATTTATGGGTTCATTCAGCATCTGGCACTGGCTGATCGTGCTCGTGATCGTGATGATGATCTTCGGTACGAAGAAGCTGCGCAACATGGGCGCTGACCTGGGCGGCGCGGTGCGCGGCTTCAAGGAAGGCATGCGCGAAGGCAGCGCCGAAGCCAAGTCCGGCGAGGGCACTTCGACGCCGCAGGTCACGGGCAAGACGGTCGAGGGCGAGGTGAAGGAAAAGACCGAATCCAAGGCCTGAGTCCCGGCTCGCAAGAATCAGCAACGGGCGCCCGGCGGGCGCCCTTTTAGTCTCCGCTCCTCGTACAGGCATGTTCGACATCGGATTCACCGAGTTGATGGTGATCGGCGTAGTGGCGCTGATCGTGATCGGGCCGGAGCGCCTGCCCGGGGTGGCGCGCACCGTCGGCCACCTCGCGGGGCGGCTGCAGCGCTACGTCGCCGACGTCAAGGCCGACATCAGCCGCGAGATGGAGTTCGACGAGCTGCGCAAGATGCGCGACTCGATGCAGGAAGCGGCTACCGAAGTCGAGAACACGGTGCGCAAGGAACTGAGCAACACCGAGCAGGATCTCAACAAGACGGTTGCCGACGCGGTCGGCGACAAGCCGACCGAGGCGAAGGACACGCCGACCGAGGCGAAGGACAAGCCGGCCGGGGTCGCCGCTGAGGCGTCCGCCCTGCCGGAGCCGCCTCCGCCGCCTGAGTCGCACGCTCCGCCCGGGCCGCCCGCCGCGCCGGCGAAGCAGCAATGACCGACGCCGAATCGTTCATCTCGCACCTCGTCGAGCTGCGCACGCGCCTGGTGCGCGCCGTGGCGTCGGTGCTGGTCGTGTTCGTCGCGCTGTTCCTGTGGCCGGGCGCCGGGCCGATCTACGACTTTCTCTCCCAGCCTTTGATGCACGCCCTGCCCCAGGGCAGCAAGATGATCGCGATCGGCGTCGTCACCCCGTTCCTGGTGCCGATGAAGGTGACCGCGCTGGTCGCCTTCCTGGTCGCGCTGCCCTACGTGCTCTACCAGCTGTGGGCCTTCGTCGCGCCGGGGCTGTACGAGCACGAGAGAAAGCTCGCCCTGCCGGTCGTGATCAGCAGCACGATCCTGTTCCTCACCGGCGTGGCGTTCTGCTACTACGTCGTCTTCGTGCGGGTGTTCACCTTCATCCAGCACTTCGCCCCGGCGAGCATCACCCCCGCGCCGGACATCGAGGCCTACTTCAGCTTCGTCATCACGATGTTCCTCGCCTTCGGCGTCACCTTCGAGATCCCGATCATCGTCATGGTGCTGGTGCGGGTCGGCATCGTGAGCGTCGACAAGCTGCGCGCGGCGCGCCCCTACGTCATCGTCGGCGCCTTCATCGCCGCGGCGATCGTCACCCCGCCCGACGTCATCTCGCAGTTCATGCTCGCGATCCCGATGTGCCTGCTCTACGAGGCGGGCCTCTTCTTCGGCCGCTTCATCACCAAGCGCGCCACCGAGGCGAAGGAAGGCGAGGAGGCCGCCGAGGGCGGCGAAGAGAAGCCGATGAGCGACGAGGAGATGGACCGCGAGCTCGACCGCAGCTAAGGAATAATCGGGGTCAGAGTCGATTTATTCGGGTCGAGCGGGCCGCCTTCCTTGCCCGGACGCTGTCCGAGACCGTTGCGAGTTCGGACGCGTTGATAAAAGTCGTCGGGAAATTCCACCTATCATCAGCCTGACATCGGGCGGCGAATCGCCGTTCGAACAGCTTGGCTGACGAAGTTGCATCCGCGGTTGCCTGGGGAGGCGCTGCCGATGGAGGGGGCTCCGCTCGAAGAGTGGGAATTCATCTGGTTGGTCGGCAGCCTGTGCCGCATCAACCGGCTTCCGTTCGATCCGCGTCTGCTCTTGCAGCGGTTTCCGGCGCCGCACTCGCGGCGTCAACTGATCGAGGTCTTGCGGGCCTTCGGCTTTCGCACCGGAGACGCGGCCCTCGATTCCGCCAAGCTCCCCTGCGTCGCCTTCCTCAAGGGCGAAGCGACGCGGCCCGCGATCCTGGTCAGGCGCGACGCGCAGCGCCTGCTCTACTTCCCCGCCGGATCACAGGCGTCGGCCGTCATGCCGCTCGACGAGACCGCCGCGGCCTTCGAGCCGGCGGTGCTCGTGCTGCGGCACGAGAACGCCACCGAGCCCGCCGGCGACGGCGCCGAGGCGCCCGGCAAGTTCGGCTTCCGCTGGTTCTGGAAGGAGCTCCTCAAGCACCGCGCCGTCTGCCGCAACGTGCTGGTCGCCTCGCTTTTTATTCAACTCGTCGGCTTCTCCATGCCGCTCGGCACCCAGGTCGTGATCGACAAGGTGGTCGTGCACCAGACCCACAGCACCCTGATCGCGATCGCCGTGGGCCTCGTCATGTTCCTCGCTTTCAACGCGCTCATGACCTGGCTGCGCCAGTACTTCCTGATCCACACCGGCAACCGGGTCGACGCGGTGCTCGGCAGCCAGGTGTTCCGCCACATCCTGCGTTTGTACCTTCCATATTTCGAGCACCGCCCGACGGGGGTGCTGGTCGCCCGCGTGCACGCGGTCGAGACCATCCGCGACTTCCTCGCCGGCGCGGCGGTCTCGCTGATCCTCGACCTGCCGTTCCTCTTCATATTCGTCGCGGTCATGTTCTTCTATAGCTGGCAGCTGACCGTGATCGCCCTCGGCATGCTCGGGCTCGTGGCGGCATTGAGTCTCGGCGTCACGCCCACCTTCCGCGCGCGGCTTAACCGCCAATTCCTGCTCGGCGCGCGCAACCAGGCCTTCCTCACCGAGTACGTCTCCGGCATCGAGACGGTGAAGTCGCTGCAGATGGAGCCGCGGCTCGAGGAGCGCTACGACGAGATCCTCGCCAACTACCTCGATTCGAGCTTCGCCACCCGCACGCTCTCCAACAGTTACAACGTCCTCGCCAACGCGCTCGAGCAGGCGATGACGCTCGGCATCCTGTGCGTCGGCGCGCTGCTCGTGATGAGGAACGACGGCTTCACCGTCGGCATGCTGGTCGCCTTCCAGATGTTCGCCGCGCGCATGAGCCAGCCGATGCTGCGCCTCGCCGGCCTGTGGCAGGAATTCCAGCAGGCCAACATCGCGATGAAGCGCCTCGGCGACATCATGGACGCGCCGGTCGAGCCCTACACCCTCGTCCCCTCGCGCGCCGGCGAATCGAAGGGCGAAGTGGCGATCCGCGGCCTCGGCTTCCGCTACTCGCCCGAGCACCCCTGGCTCTTCCGCGGCCTCGACCTCGCCCTCAAGCCCGCAAAGCTCACCGTCCTCACCGGCCCCTCGGGCTCCGGAAAAAGCACCCTCTCCAAGCTGCTCCTCGGCTTCTACCAGCCCGAGGAAGGCAGGATCGAGATTGACGGCCGCGACCTGCGCCACTTCTCCGCCAACGAGTTGCGGCAGAACTTCGGCATCGTGCCTCAGGAAACCTACCTCTTCTCGGGCAGCATCTACGAGAACCTCATTGCCGCCAACCCCAACGCCGGCTTCCCCGACGTCGTCCAGGCCGCAAAGATCGCCGAGATCCACGACGTGATCGAGAAACTGCCCAAGGGCTACAACACCGAGATCGGCGAGCACGGCGTCGGCCTCTCCGGCGGGCAGAAGCAGCGCCTCGCCATCGCCCGCGCGATCCTCAAGCGGCCGAGGATCCTGATCTTCGACGAAGCGACCAGCAGCCTCGACCAGGCGACCGCCGAGCAGTTCGCGCAGACCGTAAACCAGCTCAAGGGGCGCGTGACCGTGCTCTTCATCGCGCACCAGGTGCCGAAGGGGCTGCAGGTGGACGAAGTGGTGAGGCTGGGGGACAGGCCTGCACAGATGAAAGTCGTCGACGAGGATCACGGGTGAGGCGTCCGCGATGAGCAATCCGGTCGACTTCGCGCCGCCGCTGCTGCGCATCCAGGACCGGCCCCCCGCGCCGCTCGCCGGGTGGCTGTTCTGGGCGCTGGTGGCGCTGTTCGCGGCGATCGCGCTGTGGGCGGTGTTCGGGCGCCTCGACATCGTCGCGGTCGCGGAGGGGAAGCTCGTGCCCGCGCGGTATCTGCAGATCGTCCAGCCCGCCGAGCAGGGCACGGTGAAGGAGATCCTGGTGCGCGAGGGGCAGGCGGTGAAGGCGGGGCAGGTGCTGGTGCGGATGGACCCGGTGTTTACCGACGCCGACCTCAAGGCGGCGCGGAGCGAATATCACATCCGGAATCTCGCGCTGCGCCGCGTGCTCGCCCAGCTCGAGGGCAAGGAGATGGCGCGCGCGAAGGGCGACCCGCCGCGACTTTTCGCGCAGGCGCTGGCGCAGTACCGGGCCAACGTGGAAGCCTACCGCAACGAGGTCTCGCAGGAGCGAAGCCTGCTCGAGAAGGCCGAGAACGACCTCGCCGCGGCGCGCGCGACGAAGACCAAGCTCGAAGAGACGCTGCCGACCTACGTCGACCTGGAGAAGGCCTACGACAAGCTGGCGAAGGACGGCTTCGCGGGGCAGCTCATGGCCGCCGACAAGCGGCGCGAGCGGATCGAGCGGGAGCAGGACCTGCGCGCCCAGGAATACGTGATCCGCTCCAACCTCGCGCTGATCGCGCAGTCGAAGCACAAGATCGAGCAGATCCGCGCCGACTACCGGCGTAGCCTCGAGGCCGAGCGCATCGACGTCGCGGCGAAGCTCGAGAAGGCGCGCCAGGAGCTCGCCAAGCACGAGCACCGCTCGGCGCTTCTCGAGCTGCGCGCGCCCGCGGACGGCACCGTGAAGGACCTCGCCACCCACACCGTCGGCACGGTCGCCGCGCCGGGGACGATCCTGATGACGCTGGTGCCGGCGGGTGGGCGGCTCGTCGCCGAGGTCTGGGTCGGCAACGACGACATCGGCTTCGTGCACCCGGGGCAGGAAGTGAAGCTCAAGCTCGCACCCTACCAGTTCCAGAAATACGGCATGGTCGAAGGCACGGTCGAGCAGGTGAGCGCAGATGCGACCGAGGCGCCCTCGCCCAATACCCGCTCGGACGCGCTCACCGGGCGCGACCGGCCGATGGGCCCGCTCGCCTACCGCACCGTGATCGCGCTCGGCGAGCAGGCGCTCGAAGCCGACGGCGAGCGCTTCGCGCTCGGCCCGGGCATGCAGGTCGGCGCGGAGATTCATCTGGGCACCCGCAGCATCCTCGAATACCTGCTCTCGCCCGTGCAGCGGGCGTTCCACGAGGCCGCGCAGGAGCGGTAGGGCACGCCATTGCGTTATATACGCCCGAAGCGTATACTTCACAGTGTTCAGCTTCGTCGAGCTTGAGCCATTCTCTCGGGCCCGCGCGGAGCTGCTGGACGACGAGGCTTTGGCACGGTTGCAGCTGTATCTCATGGCCGAGCCGCAGGCGGGAGACGTGATCCCGGGTTCGGGCGGGTGCCGCAAGCTGCGCTGGGCGGCGAGCGGACGCGGTAAACGGGGCGGGGCGCGCGTGATCTACTTTCTGCGCCTGAGCGAGGACGAGATCGTGCTCGTGACCATGTACGCCAAGAACGTGCGCGACAATGTCGATCCAAGGCTGTTGCGGCAACTGAGGAATGCGTATGAGCAAGGCACGTAAGCGGCCCGTGAAACGGGACCTGAACGCTGAGTTGAGATCGTCAATTGCCGACGTGAAGGCCCGGCGCTGGGCGCGCCGGACCGAGTTCACCCGGCGCGCGGACGGCAGCATGCGCCGGCGCATCGTCCTGGCCGACGGGACGGTCGAGAAGGACGAAGTGGTGGCCGCTGCGGACGCGGCGCTGACGGCACGCGCGGGGACGGGGATGTCGCAGGCCCAGTTTGCGCGATTGATCGGAGTATCGGTGCGCACGCTGCAGGAATGGGAGCAGGGCCGCAAGCGCCCGTCCGGGCCGGCGGCGACGCTGCTTAAAATCGTAGCGCGTGATCCGCGCGTCGTGGCGGCGCTGGTCTCCTAGAATCTAAGGCGTCAGCCGCAAGCCGAAGGCCACGCACAAGCCGCTGAAGGTCAGAAACGCAAGCGCGGTCGAGACGAGGATCGCCGCCGAGATGCGCTCGGCGTCGGCGCCCTGGCGCTCGGCGAAGAGGAACACGGTGCCGGCCACCGGCAGCGCGGCGGCGAGCACCAGGGTGCGGACTTCGAGCTGCGGCAGGCCGAAGACGTAGAGCGCCACGAGCGCGGCGAGGTAGGGGTGCAGCAGCAGCTTCGCGCCGCTGATGACGAAGACGTCGGTGCGGGCGACCCGGGTGCCGGGGCGGTAGAGCGAGACGCCGATCGTGAACAGCGCGACGGGCACCGCCGCCTCGGCGAGCAGTTTCACGAGATGGTCGGCGGGCCGCCACAGGGTCAGTTGCGCGGCGGAGAACGCGCCGCCCGCGATCACCGACCAGATCATCGGGTTCTTCGCCACGCGCGCGAGCACGCCGGCGAGCGCGGCGCGCGCGTCGGCGCCGTGGTGGTCCTGCAGCGCCGAGAGCGCGAGCGCGGCCGAGACGATCACCAGCAGGTCGGCCATGCCGGCGGCGATCAGCGGCGGCGCCGCGGCCTTGCCGAGGATCGCGGGCAGGAGCGCAAATCCCATGTAGCCCCAGTTCGACCACGACGCGGCGAGCGCGGCGAACGCGGCGTCGCGCAGGCTCTCGCCGATGACGAAGCGCGAGATCGCCGCGAACGCGGCGAAGAGCGCGAGGCCGGTGGTCAGGTAGGCGAAGAAGACCGGCAAGTTCACCAGGTTGCCGAACGGCGTGTAGGCGCTGAAGCGGAACAGCAGGCACGGCAGCGCGAAGTACAGCACGAAGGTGTTGAGCGCCGGCACCGCGTTCTCCGGCAGCAGGCGGAAGCGCGCCGCGAGGTAGCCGCACAAAATCAGCGCGAAGAACGGCGCCGTGACTTGGAAGATCGCCAGCATCGAGGCGCGCAGTTTAGACCATGCGCGCTTTGCAAGAGTTATCTCGCGTTGAGAAATCTCTCGATCAGCGCGAATTGGTCGGGGACGTTGAGCGCCGGGGCGTGGCCGCAGCCGGCGATGGTGACCACCACCGCGCGCGGGCCGCGCTTTCGCATCTGCTCGGCGGTGTCGGCGAGCAGCAGGTCCGAGTCCTCGCCGCGCAGGCACAGCGTCGGCACCTCGATCGCGTCCCAGGCCTCCCACTGGTCGTAGTCGCGGGGGTGGTGGACGAACTGCTGCACCATGTTCGGGTCGTAGTGCGGCGTGATCCCGCCGTCGGGCAGGCGGCGCAGCGAAGTCTCGGTCAGGCGGCGCCACTGCTCGTCCGAGAGCCGGCCGAAGGGCTTGTACACGGTGCGAAAGTACTCCTCCAGCTCGCTCACGCGCTCGAATCGCGGCGGGCTGCCGGCGTAGCTGCGGATGCGCTCCACGGCGGCCTCGCCGAGCTTCGGCCCGATGTCGTTCAGCACCAGGCGCCGGATCCGGCCCTTGAGCGCGCCCGCCGCGAGCTTGATGCCGAGCGCGCCGCCCATCGAGGTGCCGAGCCAGTGAAAGTCGTCCAGGCCGAGCCGGTCGGCCAGCGCGACGGCGAGGGCGGCGTAGAACTCGAGGCAGTATTCCTTCTCCGGCTGCAGGCTCCACTGCGAGAGGCCGCGGCCGATGGTGTCGGGGCAGATGACGCGGTAGCGCGAGGCGAGGTGCGCGGCGATGTCGTCCATGTCGCGCCCGGTGCGCGCGAGGCCGTGCCAGGCGACGAGGACCTCCCCGTTGCCCGCGCCCCACTCGGTGTAGTGGATCTCCCGCCCCTCGCAGATCACGTATTTCGACATCATTTTCGCAGCCGTCCCACGATGCCAGTCGGAAAGTAGTACACGCACAGGATGAAGAGCACCCCGAGCCACAACAGCCAGCGGTCGGGGTGCACCAGGTCGGGCAGCAGCGGCACGCCGTGGAACGCGCCGCTCGCCAGTTTCATCAGGTCGCGCAGGTAGTTCTGCGCCAGCACGAAGATCGCCGCGCCGAGCGCCGAGCCGTACATCGTGCCCATGCCGCCGATCACCACCATGAGCAGGATGTCGACCATGATGTCGAACGAGAGCGTCGTGTCCGGGCCGGTGTAGCGCAGCCAGAGCGCGTACAGCAGGCCCGCGACGGTCGCGCCGAGCGCGCCGATGCAGTTGGCGGCGGTGCGGTAGGCCACGGTGCGGTAGCCGAGCGCCTCGGCGCGGAACTCGTTCTCGCGGATCGAGAGCAGCACCCGGCCGAAGGGCGAATTGACGATGCGCAGCAGCACGAGGAAGAGCGCGAGCGACACCGCGAACACCAGGTAGTAGGAGGCCAGGCGCGAGCCGAGCGGCGCCGGCGGCCGGAAGTTGATGCCGTCCTCGCCGCCGGTGAGCCAGGACATCTGCGAGGCGAGGATCTGGAAGAACGACGCCACCGCGAGCGTGATCATGGCGAAGAAGATGGCCCGCACGCGCAGGGACAAGAGGCCGACCGCGAACGCGGCGGCGGCCGAGAGCGCGAGCGCGAGCACGCTGCCGAGCGCGAGCGCGCCCCAGCCCGCGCCCAACCTGTCGATCGCGATGCCCGCGCCGTAGCCGCCGATGCCGAAGAACATCGTGTGCGCGAAGGACACGATCCCGGTGTAGCCGAGCAGCAGGTCGTAGCTCGCCGCGAGCAGCACGAAGACGCAGACCTTGGCCGCGACGTTGAGCGAGCGCGTGCCGGGAAAGAGGAACGGCGCGAGCGCCAGCGCGGCGAGCAGCAGCACCAGCAGCACCGCCAGCGCGCGGCTGCGCGGCGTGTCGCCGGAGAGCAGGAACCTCATGCCTTGCCCACCGCGTACAGCCCGCGCGGGCGCCACAGCAGCACCAGCACCATCAGCAGGATGTTCGAGCCGAGCGCGAGCTTGGGCGCGAGAAAGCCCGCGTAGTTCGCGAGCAGCCCCACCAGCAGCGCGCCGATGAAGCAGCCGCCCACCGAGCCGAGCCCGCCGATGATCACCACGATGAAGATGAGCACCATCATCTGCATGCCCATCTGCGCGGTGACCGCCTGCTGGTACAGGGCCCACATGACCCCGCCGAGGCCCGCGAGCGCCGAGCCCGCGACGAACACCGCGACGAAGAGGCGCCGCACGCGGTAGCCGAGCGCCTCGACCATTTCGGCGCTCTCGACCCCGGCGCGCACCAGCAGCCCGACCTTGGTGCGGGCGAGCACCAGCCACATCGCCGCGAACACCGCCAGCCCCACCACCAGCGCGAGCACGCGGTAGCGCTCGATCGCCGCCTCGCCGACGATGAACGCGCCGCCGAGGGTCGCCGGGCGCGAGAGCGGGATCATGTCCGGGCCCCAGACGACGTTGATCAACTGCTCGACCACGATCAGCCCGCCCATGGTGACCAGGATCTGGCGCAGGTGGTCGCCGTAGACCGGCCGGATCACGACGCGCTCGAAGAACCAGCCCAGCAGCCCCGCGAGCGCCATCGCCGCGAGCACCGCGGGCAGCAGGGCGGACAGGTTGGCCGCGAGGCTTGGCGCCTGCATCGGCCCTTTGAGCACGAGCAGCACCGAGACGGCGGCGTACGCGCCCACCGAGATGAACACGCCGTGGGCGAAATTCATGACGTCCATCAGGCCGAAGACGAGCGTCAGGCCCGAGGCCATCATGAAGATCATCACGCCCATGGCGAGGCCGGCGACGCTGAGCGTCACCCAGGTCGGCAGGCTGCCGACGAGCGGCAGCGCGACGAGGACGAGCGCGGGAACGAGCGCGAGCGGCAGCCAGTCGCGCTTCACTGGTGCGCCTCCAGCGACAGGCCGAGGAGCCTCGTCTGCAGCGCCTCGTCGCGCGCGAGCGCGTCCATGCGCCCGGCGTGCACGATGCGGCCCGAGTCCATCACCGCCACCGTGTCGCCCAGGGACCGCGCGAAGTGGAAGTTCTGCTCGACCACCAGGATCGTGGTGTCGGTTCGCTTGAGCTCATTGAACGCCTCGATCATGTTGGCGATGATCGCCGGCGCGAGGCCCTTGGTCGGCTCGTCCACGAGCAGGAGCTTTCTCGGCTCGATGATCGCGCGCGCGATCGCGAGCATCTGCTTTTGCCCGCCCGAGAGGTTGCCGGCGAGCCCGTTCCAGAATTTCTCGAGCGCCGGAAAGAGGCGGTAGATCCACGCCAGGCGCTTCGGCTCGGGCGCCCCGCCGCGCGCGGCGAGCAGCATGTTCTCGCGCACCGTGAGCCCGGCGAAGATGCCCATGTTCTCGGGGACGTAGGCGACGCCCAGGCGGGCGATGTCCGGCGTGCGCAGATCCTGGACTTCGGTCCCGTCGAAGGCGACCCGGCCGGCCGAGGCCCGCCACATTCCCATGATGGTGCGCAGGCAGGTGGTCTTGCCCGCGCCGTTCCTGCCGAGCAGCATCGTCAGCCCGCCGCGCGGCACTTCCAGATCCACGCCCTGCAGGATGTGGTACTGCCCGATGTGAGTGTTCACCCCGGAAAGCGAGAGCAGCGGCTCAGGCACGGCTCACCCCGAGATAGGCTTCCTGCACGATCGGCGAGGCGATCACCTCGGCGGGCGGGCCGTCGGCGACCAGCTCGCCCTGGTGCAGGACGATGATGCGGTCGGCGAGCGAGCGCACCACGTCCATCTTGTGCTCGACCAGCAGCACCGTCTTGTCGCCCTGCGCCTTGATGTGCTCGATCAGCTCGAGGATCACCGGCACCTCGTCGACGCTCATGCCGGCGGTCGGCTCGTCGAACATGAACACCTCGGGCTCGAGCGCGAGCAGGATCGCCACCTCGAGCTTCCTCTGATCGCCGTGCGGCAGGGTCGCGGCGACGAGGTCGCGCTTGTCGGCGAGCGCGACCCGGTACAGGGCGTGCTCGGCGCGCTCGACGAGCTCGACGTGGCGGCTCCACATCGACAACAGGTCCCGCCCGAGCCCCGCGCGCGCCTGCACTGCGAGGCGCACGTTCTCCAGCACCGTCAGGCGCGGGAAGAGATTGGTGAGCTGGAACGCGCGCCCGACCCCCCGCCGGGTCCGCGCCGGCGCGCCGAGCGCGGTGACGTCCTCGCCGAAGAGCGACACGCGCCCGGCCGTGGCCTTGAGCTGCCCCGAGATCAGGTTGAAGTAGGTCGTCTTGCCGGCCCCGTTCGGCCCGACGATGGCGGTGAGCGTGCCCGGCCGGAAGGCCGCCGACACCGCGTTCACCGCCACGTGCCCGCCGAAGCGGATCGTCAGGCCGTGGGTCTCGAGGACGGGGTGCTCCACCCCGTGCTCCTTCAGCGCTGGTTCTGCACCGGGATCGGCATGTCGGCGGCGTGGATCACGTTGACGAGCTTGAGGATGTCCCACTCGCCGTGCTGCTCCGCGCGCGGCTTGATGCGGAAGTGGTACATGTCCTGCAGCGCCTGGTGATCGGCCGCGCGGAAGGTCATCTTGCCCTTGGGCGTCTGGAACGACATGCCTTCCATCGCCTTGATCAGCTTCTCGGTGTCGGTGCCGTGAGCCTTCTTGATCGCGTCGACGATGGCGATCGCCGCCGCCATGCCGCCGCAGGTGAAGAAGTCGGGCGGCGTGCCGTAGCGCTTCTCGTGCTCTTTCACCAGCCAGTCGTTGATCTTGTTCCTGGGGAAGCCGTAGTAGTAATAGATGGCCCCTTCCACGCCGGCGTAGTCGCGCCAGCTCTTCAGCACCGGCAGGATGTTGCCGCCGGGATCGAGCTCGATGCCGAAGCGCTCGGGCTTGAGCGCCATGATCTTGTTCATGGGATTGGGGCCGGCCCAGATGATCACCAGCACCTTGCGCCCGGGCTCGCCCTTGAGCGCGTCGAAGATGCGCTCGGCCGGCGCGGTGAAGTCGGTCGCCTTGATCGGCGCGTACTCCTCGTGGACGATCTTCGCCTCGGGGTTCATCTTGGCGAGCGCCTCCTTGAGCGCACGGACGCCGTCGCGGCCGAAGGCGTAGTCCTGCGCCAGCGTGGCGATCGAGACCTTGCCCTTGAGCGTCGCCGCGCCCGCCACCGCGTCCTGCGTCGAATTGCGCGAGGTGCGGAAGATGTAGCGGTTCCAGTTCTTGCCGGTGATCGAGTCGGCGACCGCCGGCTCGACCAGCAGGATCTTCTTGTACTCCTCGGCCACCGGCAGCATCGCGAGCGCCACCCCCGAGCTGACCGGGCCGACCGCGAGGTCGACCTTGTCGTCGCCGTAGGCGGCGGCGAGCTGCGACTTGCCCACGTCGGGCTTCAACTGCGTGTCCTTCTCGATCACCACGATCTTGCGCCCGAGCACCTTCATCGTGCCGTGGGTGGCGTACTCGAACCCCATCATCAGCCCGGTGTGGCTTTGCTTGGCGTAGGCCTCGAGCACCCCCGTCTTGCCGTACACGTGCGCGATCTTGATGTCTCGCGCCGATGCCAGCCCGGCGACGGCCGCGAGCGCCAGCGTCGCTGCGAATCTAAGCGTGCGATTCATACTCCCTCCTGAGTAGGACAGCCCACGCCCTTTCGCAATGTGCGTGCCAGAGCGCCCAACAGACTGATTTCTATATGAAATGAGGCATACGCTCGGATCTGCCTTTGGACCTATCTGTCCACCATCCGGACAGAAAAATCGGGGTCAGAGTCGTATTTCCTTTGAATTCAGCACTCTCGTGTCGCAGCTGACTGTCCGAAGATCGGACATTGTGTCTGCTATACGGACAGTCGCTTGATCTCGGCGAGCTTCTCGTAGAGCGTGGCGCGCGAGATCCCGAGCAGCCTCGCAGCGGACACCTTGTTGCCCGCGGTCGCCTCGAGCGCGGCGCGGATCGAGCTGCGCTCGAGCTCGGCGATGAGCTGCGGCAGCGGGCGCAGCGGCGGCACCGCCGCCGCGGCGCCGTCCGTCGCCGCGCGCGACAGGATCGTCGCGAAGTCTTCGGCGGCGAGCCGCACGTGGTCGGTCAGCATCGCCGCCTGCTCCAGGGCGTTGCGCAGCTCGCGGATGTTGCCGCGCCATTCCTGGCTCGAAAGCGCCGCCAGCGCGCCCGGCGTCAACTCGCGCTGCGGCATGCCGGTCCGGGCGGCGATGTTCTCGAGCAGGTTCTCCGCCAGCGCCTCGAGGTCCGAGAGGCGCTCGCGCAGCGGCGGCACCCGGATCGGCAGCACGCTCAGGCGGTAGTAGAGGTCCTCGCGGAAGCGCCCTTCGGCGACCAGCGCCTTGAGGTCGCGGCTGGTCGCGGCGATCACCCGCACGTCGACCCGGATCACCCGGTTCGAGCCGAGCGGCTCGATTTCCTGCTCCTGCAGCGCGCGCAGGAGCTTCGCCTGCAGCGCCGGCGGCGCGTCGCCGACCTCGTCGAGAAAGAGCGTGCCGCCGTCGGCGAGCACGAAGCGCCCGTCCCGTCCCTTCTTCTCGGCGCCGGTGTAGGCCCCGGGCGCGACGCCGAAGAATTCGGCCTCGAGCAGGGTCTCCGGCACCGCGGCGAGATTGACGCCGATGAACGGCTTGTCGGCGCGCCGAGAGCCGGCGTGGATCGCCTGCGCGAGCAGCTCCTTGCCGGTGCCCGTCTCGCCGACCAGCAGGACGTTGCCCTCGGTCTGCGCCGCGCGGCGCGCCTGGCGCTTCACCTCCAGCGCCGCCGGGCTCGAGCCGACGAAGCTGGCGAAGGTGTACTTCGCGCGCCGCCGCGCCGCGAGCTCCCGCCGCGCCTCGTCGAGGTCCTTCTGCAGGCGGGCGAACTTGCCGATCAGGGGCTGCAGCGTGGTCTCGGGATGGTCGAACAGCACCATCCCGAGCACGCCGATGACCTCGCCCGACTCGTCCCGCAGCGGAATGCGGCTCACCACGAAGGTGCCCGCCTTGTTGGTCAGCAGGTCGAGCAGGATCGGCTTGCCGGTCTCGAGCACGTGATGCATCAGCGTGTTCGGCACCACCTGCTCGACCGGCTTGCCGACGAACTCCTCGGCGCGCTCGAACCCGAGCGCGGGCAGGAAGCGCTTGTAGCTCTCGTTGATCCACACGACGCGCCCGCTGCGGTCGACCAGCATCATCCCTTCGCTCATGCTCGAGAACAGGTCGAACATCGAGCGCGCCGCGAGCTTGAGCACGCTCTGCGCGTCCCGCGGCAGCGGAGGTACGCTCATTCCTGCGGTTGAGGCTGGGGCTTGGGCCGCGTGCCGACGACGACCTCGAGCGAGATGTCCTTGCCGGCGCGCCTGAGCTTCAGCGTGGCGCGGCTGCCGGGGGTGAGCCCGGCGACGACGTTGAGCATGCTCGGCGTGCCGGCCACCGGCTTGTCGCCGACCTCGAGCAGCACGTCGCCCGGTTTGACGCCGGCCTTGTCGGCCGGGCCGCCGCGCAGCACGCCGGCGATGATCACGCCCTTGGTGTCGCCGAGCTTGAAGGAATCGGCGAGCCCGGCGGTGATCTCCTGCACCTCGACGCCGATCCAGCCGCGCGTGACGCTGCCCGTCTTGACGATCTGCTCGAGCACCATTTTCGCGGTCGAGGCGGGGATCGCGAAGCCGATGCCGATCGAGCCGCCGCCGCGCGAGTAGATCGCGGTGTTGATGCCGATCAGATCGCCGTGCGAGTCCACCAGCGGGCCGCCAGAGTTGCCGGGGTTGATCGCCGCGTCGGTCTGGATGAAGTTCTCGAAGGTGTTGATCCGCAGCCCGCTGCGACCGAGGGCCGAGACGATGCCGGAGGTCACGGTCTGGCCGACGCCGAAGGGGTTGCCGATCGCCAGCACCACGTCGCCCACGCGCAGCGCGTCCGACGAGCCGAAGGTGATCGCGTGCAGCCCGTGGGCGTCGACCCGCAGCACCGCGAGGTCGGTCTCGGGGTCGCTGCCCACCACCTTGGCGAGCAGCTTCTTGCCGTCCGGCAGCGCGACTTCGATCTCGTCGGCGGCCTCGACGACGTGCTCGTTGGTGAGGATATAGCCCTCCGGGCTGACGATCACGCCGGAGCCGAGGCTGGTCGCGCGCCGGGCCTCGCTCGGGAACTGGTCGCCGAAGAAGCGCCGGAACAGAGGGTCGTCGAGGAGGGGCGGGCGCCGCATGCGCACCTCCTTCGAGGTGAACACGTTGACCACCGACGGCGTGGCGCGTTCGACTGCGGCGTGCAGCGACTCGATGCCGGCGCCCGAAGCCGATGCGGCGCCGGCCGGCGCCGGCTGCACGACCGCGATCGGAACCCTTTCGGCCGTGCGCGCGGGCAGCCACTCCGGGTGGAACGTCGAGACCACGAACAGCACCGCGACGGCGACGGTCGCCGCCTGCGCGAAGATGAGCCAGAGCCGGTACATGGCGCTGTGAGCCTACCATAGCGCTTACGCGCTTCCGTGCGCCCGAACCGCGCCTTACCCCCTGATGCGATAAGGGGCAAAAATGTCAGATTATTGAAATGGTTAGCGGCGAAAGCTTGGACTTCGCCGCGGCGCGTCGCTATAATTCACGGCTTTGCAAGATTCCCGCTACCCCCCATCCAGGTTCCCAATCCATGAGCGATAGCAAGAAACCAGACAAGATCAGGCGCAACCTGGTGGTCGCGACCTCCGTTCTAGGCGGCGGCGCAACGGTCGGGGCCGCGGTGCCGTTCGTGACCAGCATGCTGCCCTCGGAGCGGACCAAGGCGGCCGGAGCGCCGGTCGAAGTCGACCTGAGCGCGCTCCAGCCCGGCGAGCTGAAGACCTACTCCTGGCGCCGGCAGCCGATCTGGGTGTTCAGGCGCACCGAAGGCATGCTGAAGGACATCAAGAAGGACAACGGCGTCGTGGCGGATCCGAACTCCGAGGTCCCGCACCAGCCCGATTACGCCAAGAACGAGTACCGCTCGAGAAAGCCGGACCTGGCGGTGATCATCGGCGTGTGCACCCACCTCGGCTGCACGCCGGAGAAGAAGGCGGCGAGCGACAGCGCAGAAATGGGCGCGGCCTGGAACGGAGGCTTCTACTGTCCCTGCCACGGCTCGATGTACGACTACGCCGGCCGGGTCTACCAGGGCGTGCCGGCGCCGACCAACCTGTGGATCCCGCGCTACATGTACCTTTCGGACAGCAAGATCGTGATCGGCAAAGACGAACAGGGGGAGGCGTAGGCGATGGCTTCGGCACTCTGGAAGTGGATCGATGCGCGCATGCCGACACTCGGCCAGGAGTACCGCAAGCATCTTACCGAGTACTACGCGCCGAAGAACTTCAACTTCTGGTACTACTTCGGATCGCTGGCGTTGCTGGTGCTGGTGATCCAGATCGTCTCGGGAATCTTCCTGACGATGAACTACAAGCCCGACGCGGCCCTCGCGTTCGGCTCGGTCGAGTACATCATGCGGGACGTTCCGGGCGGCTGGATCATCCGCTACATCCATTCGACCGGCGCCTCGGCGTTCTTCATCGTGGTGTACCTGCACATGTTCCGCGGCCTGCTGTACGGCTCGCACCGCCAGCCGCGCGAGCTGGTGTGGATCTTCGGCATGCTGATCTACCTGTGCCTGATGGCCGAGGCCTTCTTCGGCTACCTCCTGCCCTGGGGACAGATGTCGTACTGGGGCGCGCAGGTCATCGTCAACCTGTTCAGCTCGATTCCTTTCGTCGGTCCCGACATCGCGCTCTGGATCCGGGGCGACTATGTGGTGTCCGACGCGACGCTGAACCGCTTCTTCGCCTTCCACGTGATCGCGATCCCGCTGGTGCTGCTGGCGCTGGTGGTCGTGCACCTGCTCGCGCTGCACGACGTCGGCTCGAACAACCCCGACGGCGTCGAGATCAAGAAGAAGAAGGGCCCCGACGGGCATCCCCTCGACGGCATCCCCTTCCACCCCTATTACACGGTGAAGGACATCGTCGGCGTGGTCGTGTTCCTCGCGATCTTCGCCTTCGTCATGTTCTTCGTGCCGAACGGCGGCGGGTATTTCCTCGAGGCGAACAACTTCGTTCCGGCCAACCCGCTGCAGACCCCGGCGGAGATCGCGCCGGTGTGGTACTTCACGCCGTACTACACGATCCTGCGCGCGGTGCCGCCGATGTTCAACTCGCAGTTTCCCGGCGTGATCGCGATGGGCGCCGCAGTCGTGATCTTCTTCTTCCTGCCCTGGCTCGACCGCAGCCCGGCCAAATCGATCCGCTACCGCGGCCCGCTGTTCAAGACGGCGCTCGCGATCTTCGTGATCTCGTTCTTCGTCCTCGGCTACCTCGGCACGGTGCCGACCAACGCCTGGGGCCAGTTCGGCGACTGGCTCGGCGACGCGCAGCGAGCCACCGTGGTGGGGCGCATCTTCGGCACGATCTACTTCCTGTTCTTCCTGCTGATGCCGTGGTACACGTCGCGCGACAAGACGCGTCCGGTGCCTGACCGCGTAACGCACTGAGGGCGAGAGATGAAGACCATCAACAGGCTGTTCGTCGCACTGCTGCTCGCGCCCCTCGCCGGGATGCTCATCGCCTCAGGCGCGCTCGCCGCCGAGGAGGGCTACCGGCTCGACCGTGCCCCGATCGATCCGCGCGACGTCGTGAGCCTGCAGGCCGGAGCGCGTACCTTCGCCAACTATTGCCTGAGCTGCCACAGCGCGAAATACATGCGCTACAACCGCCTCGAGGACCTGGACCTGACGCCGCAGCAGATCCAGGACAACCTCATGTTCGCCTCCGACAAGATCGGGCACACCATGACGGTGGCGATGACCGAGGCCGAGGGCAAGAAATGGTTCGGCGTCGCGCCGCCCGACCTGTCGGTGATCGCCCGCTATCGCGGCGCCGACTGGCTCTACACCTACCTGCGCAGCTTCTACCGCGATCCGAAGACCACCACCGGCTGGAACAACGCCGTGTTCCCGAACGTGGCGATGCCCAACGTCCTGTGGACGCTGCAGGGCCAGCGCGGGCTCGACATGGTCAAGAAGGACGAGGACGGCCACGAGACCGTGTCGTACGAGTGGAAGCAGCTGACCCCGGGCAAGGAAAGCCGGGTCCAGTACGACGCCACGGTGCGCGACCTGGTGAACTACCTCGTGTACATCAGCGAGCCCGCGGCGGTCGAGCGCCGGCGCATCGGGATCGCGGTCCTTTTCGCGCTGGGCATTCTCTTCATCTTCGCCTTCTGGCTGAAGAAGGAGTACTGGAAGGACGTGCACTAGCACAGCCGCGGCGCCGGGGGGCGCCGTAAGGGGAAACGCAACATGATGCAACTGTATTCCGGAACCACCTGCCCGTTCAGCCATCGCTGCCGCTTCGTGCTGTACGAAAAGGGCATGGACTTCCAGGTCATCGACGTCGATCTCTTCCACAAGCCGGAGGACATCGCCGTCATGAACCCGTACAACCGGTTGCCGGTGCTGGTCGAGCGCGACCTCGTGCTCTACGAGTCGAACATCATCAACGAATACATCGACGAGCGCTTTCCGCATCCGCAGCTGATGCCGGCGGACCCGGTGATGCGCGCGCGCGCGCGGCTGATGCTGTTCAACATGGAAATGGAGCTGTTCTCGCAGATCGACGCGCTCGAATCGGGCAAGGACAAGCAGGTCGACAAGGCCCGCGCCCACGTCGCCGACCGGCTGATCGAGCTGGCGCCGATCTTCACCCGCACCCGGCACATGCTCGGCGACGACTTCACCATGCTCGACGTCGCGATCGCGCCGCTCCTGTGGCGCCTGGACCGCTACGGGATCAAGCTCGGCAAGCCAGCCGCGCCGCTGATGAAGTACGCCGAGCGGATCTTCTCGCGGCCCGCCTTCATCGAAGCGCTGACACCCTCAGAAAAGGTGATGCGCAAGTAGCGGGGCGCCATGGGCGAGATCCCCACCAAGCCTTACCTGCTGCGGGCGCTGTACGAATGGTGCGTGGATAACGGGTATACGCCGCACCTGGCGGTCAAGGTCGACGAGCGCACGCTGGTGCCGCCCGAGCACGTGCGCAACGGCGAGATCACCCTCAACGTCAGCCCCGGCGCCGTGCACAAGCTGCAGATGGGCAACGAGATGATAGAGTTCGCGGCCCGCTTCGCGGGCGTCGCGCGCCAGATCTCGGTTCCGGTCGAGAACGTCTACGCGCTCTATGCGCGCGAGACCGGGCACGGCATGACCTTCGAGGTCGACCTCACCAAGCCCGCGCCGCAGGCCGACGCCGAGGGGGAGCTTTCCGCCCCGCCGGCGGCGCTGCCCGCGCCGGCCGACGACGACGACCAGCCTCCGCCCAAGCCGCCCGCGGGCAAGCCCACGCTGCGACGGGTGAAGTAGTCGCCACTGCAGTAGACTCCCCTTGCCGGGCCGGCTTAGCTCAGTCGGTAGAGCAGCGGTTTTGTAAACCGAAGGTCGCGGGTTCGAATCCTGCAGCCGGCACCAG
>CAZLUX010000002.1:59414-75358 GCA_964562815.1 uncultured Enterobacteriaceae bacterium | reverse complement strand
CGACCGACCCGTTCGACGGCGGCAAGGAGGGCGCTGGGGTCGGGCTGCGGCTCGCCCCTGCCGAGCCGGTCGACCCAGTCCGCGAACGTCGCTCTCGCGAGCTCGATCGTTTCGTGCAGATCGGAGGTCGCAGCGCGTTCTTCCTGGAGCCACAGATTGAGCAGCTGCTCGGCCGCAAGCGCCGCATCGGCCAGCGCGGCCAGCCCTACCATGCGGCCGCTGCCCTTCAGGGTATGGAAGCCGCGCCGAATGGCCGTGAGCTCCGGCATCGCACTGGGCCGCACGCGGCTCGCCGCGAGGCTCTCGGCAATCGAAGCGAGGACGCCCTGCGCCTCCTCGAGAAAGATTCCCAGCAACTCCTGGTCAAAGGTTTCGCTGCTCGCTTCGAGCAAGCGCCTGGTGTCGGGCGAGGCGGTTTCGGCCGGCGGTGCGAGCTGAACCATGCTCTTTGCCAGCGAGCTCTCGCGCTCCGGGCTATCGGGCGCGTCGAGCTGCGAAAGGGCGTCGCGCGCGCGCGATTCGAGCGACGCGTCCGCGACCAGCTGCGCATCGTCGCTGATCTCGTTCAACTTGTCCTTCAGCCTTGCCTTGAGTCCCTCGTCTCCAGGCGCGCCCTGCAAGGCCGCGAACAGGGCCTGCGAATCCTGTCTTTTCTGCCGCAGCTCCTTCTCCACGCTGGGCCCGGCCTGCGGTTGGGGCGACCCCACCGGCCGCATCGCTGCGGCAAAGTCCGCTTTTCCGTGGCGCAAGGCATCCAGGTAGAAGCCGAGGCCGGACAGAATCTGCGCCACCTCCTCGAACTGCTCCAGCGCCGGCCGCGCAGTCGCTGCCGCAAAGTCTCGTATCCGCTCGGCGCAGCGCTCCAGCGCGCCTTGCGCTTCCTCCTCGCCCAACACCTTGAGTGCGCCGGAGACCTGGTGTATCAGCGGATCGAGCGCCGCGAGCTCTGCTGCGCGCGTGGGGTCGCGGAAGTAGACGTCGAGCGCCTGCTCGATGCGATGCAGGTTGGCCTGCATCTCGACGACGGCGCTGCCGAGCGCGAGCTTTTCCTGCGCCCGCTGCGTCATTTCGTCTATCAACTCGGCGCCGGCCAGCTCGCCGGCGGGCGCCGCGCCGAACACGGCTGCCGCCAGGCGCGAGAGCATCACCTTGACCTGCCGGTCGAAATCGGGCGGCAACCGGCGGTAGTTCTCGGCCGCATTCTCCGCCACGAGCAGGGCGGTCGCGACCTCCATGGCGGCGGCCTCGGACGGCTGGCTCCCTGCCCCCTCGAGATGGCCGGCGACACGCCCGATCTCGCGCGTAAGCGTCGCCAAGTCGGGGTTGCCGAGGCGCCACCCGCGTTCCGCGATCGCGCCGGCGTGCTCGGAAAAGGCCGCAAGTGCACTGTCGACGCCCGCGATGTGCTTGTGCCACGCCTCTTTTGCGTGCCCGATCGCCTCGCGCAGGGCCAGCGCGATCGGCACGCGCTGGGAAATGTCTGCTTCCGAGACCGCCGAAGGAAGGCTGCCGTCGAGCCGATACGCCTGCCGCGCCGCGCGCGCCCGGGCGCTCGACGCGTCCGGCTCATCGCCGGTGCGTGCAAGCCAGTAGAGCACTTCGCGCTGCAGCTGCTCGGCCACTGACGGCGAGGCCCCCTCCAGCATGCGCCGCAGCTGCTGCTCGATGCGTGCCGCGAGCTGGCGAAGCCGCGGCTCCGGCCCGAGGTTCCCGTGTGCCAGGGCGTCGATCAGCGCGCCTGCGGTCCACCAGAAGGCCCGCTGTGCGGGCAGAGTCTGGGTTTCCTCGACCGCGTCGATCGCGGCCAGCATCTCAGCAAGGGCGCTGCGATCTTGCGCATCTCGCAGCCACCTGACGAATCCACGCTGAAAGCGCAGGCGCTGCGCACGAAGAAATGCGCCCAAGTCCTCGCGCTGCATGTGCGCCGCAGGGCGTTCGCGCGGCGGTGGCGCGAGGGAAAGATCGGGAAAATAGAGTTCGGCCTCCGAGGGCGGCGGCGCGCCGCGCGCCTCAAGCAGTGCCCGATAGGCCGGAAACATCCGCAACGGCTGGTCGGCGACGCCATCGAGCAGGTCGGCCAGGTACTTGCCGATCGTGTCGATCGCGCGCCCCAGAATTTCCACCGCGTGCTCGTCGTTGCTCACCTTGCCGGCCTGGATATCCGCCAACAGGGCTTCCGTCTGTTCGAAGAACCTGGTCACGCCCTCGAGACCGACGATCTGCACCGCTCCGCTGGCCTGGTGCAGGTGGCCCTCGCAGGCCTTCAACTCCGTTCGCGCCTCGGTCCTGCCGCCATAGGCCTTCAGCGCAGCACGAGCCTTTTCGAGCGACGAGTCGATCTCGCTCTTGACCCAGCCAAGCGGACCTATGTCGAACGCAGCGCTCATGGTGACCTAAACGTGTGCTCTCTCCGTTTCAAAGCTTGAAGTTCGCGACCGAGCCGCTCAGGCCGCGCGCCAGTCCGGCGATCTGCCCTACGGAAGCCGCCGTCCGCTTGGTGCCCTCGGTCGTCTGCTCCGTGATGCCGAGAATGTTGCGCATACTGACCGCAACCGCGCCGGCGGCCTTGGCCTGGCTTTGGGTGGTACGCGAGATGTTCTCGATCAGTGCCGCCAGATTGCGCGACACCTCGCCGATCTCGGTCAGCGCCTGACCAGCTGCATCCGAAAGGCGAGCGCCCTCGACCACGCCTTGCGTGCTCTTTTCCATTGCGCTCACCGCATCCTGGGTGTCGGTCTGAATCGTCCTGACGATCGCACCGATCTGCTTGGTCGCCTCGCCGGACCGCTCCGCCAGGCGCTGCACTTCTTCCGCCACGACCGTGAAGCCGCGGCCCGCCTCGCCTGCCGAGGCGGCCTGGATCGCGGCGTTCAGCGCCAGGACGTTCGTTTGCTCGGTAATGTCGGAAATGAGCTCGACGATCTCGCCGATTTCCTGCGACGACTCGCCGAGCCGCTTGATGCGCTTGGCGGTTTCCTGGATGTGCTCGCGGATCTCGTTCATGCCCGTAATCGCGTTGTGTACGGCCTGCTGACCCTTTTCCGCGGCGGCGAGCGACGCGCGCGCCACGTTGGCGGATTCCGTCGCGCTCGCGGAAACCTGGTTGATCGCCCGCGCCATCCCCAGTACCTGGGTGCCGGTGTTTCGAATCTCCTGCGACTGCCGTTCTGCCGCGGCCAGGAGCTGGGTCGAGGTGTGCTGCGCCGACTCGGTGGCGGAGGTCACCTGCGCAACGGCCGTGTTGATTCTCCCGACCAGGGTGCGCAGCTCTTCGACCGCAAAGTTCACGGAGTCGGCAATCGCCCCGGTGATGTCCTCGGACACCGTTGCGTGAACCGTCAGATCACCCTCGGCGAAGGTCTGCATCTCGTTCATCAAGCGCAGAATCGCCTCCTGATTCTGGTCGTTCTGGCGCTTGACCGTCGCCTCCTGGGTCTCCGCCTGCTCGCGGCGCAGGCGCTCTTCCTGAAGGAAGGCGTATGCCATCAGCGCGAGAACGCCCACCATCAATGCCACCAGTGCAGCGATCAGGTAGATCGTATTGTCTCCGGCGAGATGCGCCGCATAGTCGTTCGCCAGGCGCTCGCTGGAGGCAAGCAGCTTTTCGGAGTCGCCGTAGATCGCGTGCGCCGCGCGCTTCGCGGCCACCAGGCGTTGCATGTTGCCCAGAATCGAGGCCACCGCTTCGCGGTAACCCTTGAACGCCTGCCCCAGCTCGTCCAGCTTGGCTGCGGTCTGCGCATCGCGCGCTGCCGGCAGGCGCAGTGCGGCGCTGCCGTTGCGAAGCCCCTCCAGCGTCGCTCGAAAGACGTTCGTATCCTTTCCAAGCAGGAACGCGACCTCCGGGTCGATCGTTTCTCCGGCGAGAAGCGCATTGGCGTTCTTCGCCAGCCGCTGCGTCAGCATGACCAGCTCGCCGGACGCGGAGATCTCCCGCGTCGACGCGCCCGATCGCAATTCGCGCGTTTGTACCTGCTCGGCAAGGTCGAGCAGCCTGGGGTTGGATTCGTTCACGCGCGCCACCGCCTTGCCCAGGCCGATCAGGTTGGCCTGGTCCCGCAGCAGCGTGCCTGCGTTTCGCTGCGTCCCCTGCCATTGCTGCGCCAGCGTCTGCAGCGCCGGCCGGGCGCTCTCGGGGCTCGGCGGCACCGTGACCCCGCGCACCGTGCCGCCGTTCTGCAGCCGTTGCAGAATCTCGGCAAAGGCGTCACGGCTGGAGCGCACCTGGTTGAACGCCTCCGGGTTTCCGAGCAGGCCTTGCAGGGAGGCCTTGCCCAGTCGCTGCGACAGCATGCGCAGCTGTCCGGCGTCGGCGATGTACTGCGCGCCGTATGTCGAAGAGCGGTAGTTCTGCCAGACGAAGTAGGCGGTGGCAACGAGCAGCACCAGAAATAGCGGCAGCAGGACGGTGAGCGGGCGCCTTTGATTCGCGACCGCGCCCAGGAAAGAAAGCTTGAGTGCCATAGATCCTCCGCCGCGCCGCGCTCAGTGCAGCGCGACGTCAAGGAATTCCCGATGCGTGAGCAATCTGCCGCAATCGAGCTCTTGCCAGATTTGTCCTTCGCCGTCGCGCCATGCATGGGTCGCCCACGGCGATCCGTCGTTTGCGTCCTCGAGTACCTCGAGTTCACCCAGGTTTCGCAGCCCGGCAAGCCGGGTCACCAGCAAGGCGATATTCACCCCGAGCGGCTGGCCGATCAGCAGCAACCGGCTCTCGGCCCCGGGCACGGTGGCGGCGCCCCCGAGAAAGGCGGCGAAGTCGGACACGCCGAACAGAACCCCGCGAACGTTGGCAACGCCGAGAAACCAGTCCTTGGTGAGCGGCACGCGCGAGATTTCCGGCACGGTGAGCACCTCGCCCGAGCTGTCGAGCCTCAGCAGCCAACGGCTGTCGCCGGCCTCGAACGAAAGGCGGGCGCTCGGCGCCGCCTCGCCGGCCGCGGCCTTGAGCCGGCTCGCGAGGCTTTCCTGAAAATCCCGCAGACTCACCCGTTTCGACACGCGATCACCCGAGCGCCGCGATCTTGGTCGCGAGTTCGTTCACGTCGACCGGCTTGACGACGTAGTCCTTGGCGCCCTGCCGAAGGCCCCAGATGCGATCCGTCTCCTGAGATTTCGACGTACACATGATCACCGGGATGTGCTTGGTGGTCTCGTCCCGGGCGATCTGGCGCGTCGCCTGGAAGCCGTTCGTTCCGGGCATGACGACGTCCATGATCACCAGGTCCGGAAGCTCAGAGCGGGCCTTGTCGATCGCCTGCTCGCCACTGTCGGCCAGCACCACCTGATAGCCGAGCTTCGAAAGGCTCTCCAGCAGGAACTGGCGATCGGTTGCCGAGTCGTCCGCAACCAGGATTTTCCTTACGGGCATGACGTTTTCTCCCCTATCCCTCAGTTTCCGCCGCCGTTCGCGGCTCGCGCTCCCGCTCGGGCCGCCGCGTGCGCGGCGACTGACGCAATCAGGCTTTCCTTCGTAAAAGGCTTGGTCAGGTACTCGTCGGATCCGACCATGCGTCCGCGCGCACGGTCGAACAGGCCGTCCCTCGACGAGAGCATCACCACCGGGGTCGACGCGAACCTAACGTTCTTCTTTATCAGCGCGCAGGTCTGGTAGCCGTCCAGGCGCGGCATCATGATGTCGACCAGGACCACGTCGGGCTGATGGTCGGCAATCTTGGCTAGCGCGTCGAAGCCGTCCTCGGCGAGAATCACGGTGCACCCGGCCTGTCGCAGGAAGATCTCCGCGCTGCGGCGAATGGTGTTCGAGTCGTCGATCACCATGACCTTGGTGCCGGCCAGTTCCGCCGTGTCCATCTGCCAGGAGCCCCCAATGCGCCCGTCGGACGAGCGTAAACCCGGGGTGCGGTACACCCACGGGCCTTGAAAAACATTGCAAAGTCAAAGAGTACTGCGAATTAGTTGCTACGCAACGCAAATAAATCACGGAGTCTCAAATTTCGACCATCTCGAAGTCTTCTTTGCGCGCGCCGCACTCGGGGCAGGTCCAGTTTATCGGGACGTCCTCCCACCGCGTTCCGGGGGCGATGCCCTCGTCCGGCAGTCCCGCCGCTTCGTCGTACACATAACCGCAGATCAGACACATCCAAGTTCGATACGGCTTTTCGTCTGGCATTAGGGCCATGCAAGGTGGGTTAAAATCTCGCTGAATCTTAGCGTATTCCGCGGCCGCGATTTGGCGACACCCCCGCTGAGCGCGAGCCCCGTATGCCCTCCCCTCCACCGATCGTGCTTACCTTTGCCGCGTCCGACCCCACCGGTGGTGCCGGGCTGCAGGCGGACCTGCTGACGCTCGCAAGCATGGGCTGCCATCCTCTATCGGTGGTTACCGCGCTCACCGTGCAGGACACGCGCGGGGTAGAGGGCATGCTCGCGATCGAGGCCGAGTGGGTCGCCGACCAGGCGCGCCGGCTTCTGGAGGACATGCCGGTCGCCGCGTTCAAGCTGGGCGTGCTCGGTTCGGCCGAAAACGTCACTGTCGTGGCCGAGATCGTCTCGGACTACCCGGATGTGCCGGTCATCCTCGACCCCGTTCTTGCCTCGGGGCGCGGCGATGCGCTCGCCAACGAGGACCTCGTGGACGCACTGCGTGAGCTGCTCGTGCCGCAAGCGTCAGTGCTGACCCCGAACAGCATCGAGGCCCGGCGGTTGGCCGAGACGGACGACGATGTGGAGGAGCCCGGGCTGGAGGAGTCCGCCGAGCGGCTGCTCGCGCTCGGCTGCGAATACGTCCTTGTCACGGGAACGCACGAGGCCACCGCTGACGTGGTCAACAGGCTATACGGCCACGAGGGCATGGTGCGCGAGGACCGCTGGCAGCGTCTTCCGGGCAGCTATCACGGCTCGGGCTGCACGCTAGCCTCGGCGATCGCTGCCGCGATCGCCAACGGCCTGGAAACCCCCGACGCGGTTCGCGAAGCACAGGAATACACCTGGCAGGCGCTCGCCGGCGGCTTTCGTCCCGGAATGGGTCAGCTGCTGCCGGACCGGTTTTTCTGGGCTCGAGAGGTCAACGCCGAACCGGGACGCGACGAAGCGTGACCCTTGCCGGACTGTATGCCATCACCCCCGACGCCGGCGACAGTCGCGCTCTGATCGGGCGCGTGCGCGCCGCGATGCAGGCCTCCGCGCCTCGCGGGTGGGCGGCGCTGCAGTACCGCAACAAGCACGCCGGCGCCGCACAGCGCGAGACCGAAGCCCGCGAACTCGCCGCGCTGTGCCGGGAGCACGGCGTACCGCTGATCGTCAACGACGACGTCGATCTCGCGCTCGCCGTGGGCGCCGATGGCGTGCACCTCGGCCGCGGCGACGGCGACCTCGCGGCCGCGCGCGCCCGCATGGGCAACCGATTGCTCGGTGCATCCTGCTACGACAGCCTGGAGAGCGCGCGCCGCGCAATCGCCGCGGGCGCGGATTACGTCGCATTCGGCAGCGTGTTTCCCTCGCCGACGAAGCCCGATGCCGTGCGCGCGCCGCTGAGCCTGTTCGGGCGGGCACGCGAGCTAGGCGTGCCGCTCGCCGCGATCGGCGGCATCACGCTCGAAAACGCCGCCGAGGCGATCCGCGCCGGCGCAGATTGCATTGCCGTAATTTCCGCCCTCTTCGAGGCACCCGACATCGGCCAGCGGGCGCGCGCCTTCACCGACCTTTTCTCCAACCGCACGAGTACTTTCGTATGACGAGTAAGAACGAATCGTTGTTCGCGCGCGCCCAGCAGCGCATCCCCGCAGGGGTGAACTCCCCGGTGCGCGCATTCCGGGCGGTCGGCGGCACACCGCCGTTCCTCGAGCGCGCCGCCGGCGCCCACCTCTGGGACGCCGATGGCAAGCGTTACATCGACTACGTCGGCTCCTGGGGACCGATGGTCGCCGGTCATACGCACCCCAAGGTGGTCGAGGCGGTCCAGTCGGCCGCCGCGAAAGCGCTCTCGTTCGGCGCCCCGACCGCCACCGAGATCGACCTCGCCGAAGCGATCTGCCGCCTCGTACCGTCCATCGAGATGGTGCGCCTGGTGTCTTCCGGCACGGAGGCGACGATGACGGCAATCCGCCTCGCGCGCGGCTTTACCGGGCGCGACGCAATCGTCAAGTTCGAGGGCTGCTATCACGGCCATGCCGACAGCCTGCTGGTCAAGGCCGGGTCGGGGGCGCTCACGTTCGGCAACCCGAGCTCCGCCGGCGTTCCGGCATCTACCGCGGCGCACACGGTGGTGCTCGAATACAACGACACGTCCGCGGTGCGCGCGCTGTTCGCCGCGCGTGGCGCGGAGATCGCCGGCGTCATCGTCGAGCCCGTGGCTGGCAACATGAATCTGGTGCTTCCCGCTGCCGGCTTTCTGCAGGCGCTGCGCGAGGAATGCACGCGCCACGGCGCCGTACTGATCTTCGACGAGGTGATGACAGGCTTTCGCGTCGCGAGCGGCGGCGCGCAACAGCACTTCGGCATACGGCCGGACCTCACGACGCTCGGCAAGGTGATCGGGGGCGGGATGCCGGTCGGCGCGTTTGGCGGCCGGCGCGAGATCATGCAGCACATCGCTCCGCTCGGACCGGTCTACCAGGCGGGCACGCTCTCGGGCAACCCGGTTGCCGTGGCCGCCGGCCTGGCGACCCTCGCGCTCGTCGAAGCGCGGGGCTTCCAGCAAGGCGTGGAAGCGACGACGCGATCGCTCGTCATCGGGCTTGCCGAGGAAGCGAAGAAAGCCGGGGTTGTCTTTTCCGCGCAGTCTGTGGGCAGCATGTTCGGCCTTTATTTCCGCGCCCAGCCCCCGACGAGCTTCGCCGAGGTCATGCAATGCGACCGAGATCGTTTCAACCGGTTCTTCCACGAAATGCTGGCGCACGGCATCTATCTCGCGCCGTCCGCGTATGAGGCGGGCTTTGTCTCGGCGGCGCACGGAACGGCGGAGATCGACGCGACCCTGGCAGCGGCGCGGGCGGCTTTCGCTGCCATCGGCTGACGGTCCGGGCGCGAACCTTTCTGGACGCTTGCGGTCTTACTGACTGACATGCAAATGGCGCCCCGCGAATTGTCCCGGCTCGAGCGAGCAGCGCTCGAGCACCATTTGCTCGCCCTTGAGGCAGAAGACCGCCGCCTCCGTTTCGGCATCAACCTGCCCGACCAGGCGATCAGGGAGTATGTCTCGGGCATCAACTTCGAGCACGATGCGGTGTTCGGCATCTTCGACGACCGCCTAAATCTGGTCGCCGCGGCGCACCTTGCGCGCTGCGAGGGTCACGCCGAGCTCGGCGTTTCAGTGCTTCCCGAGTGGCGCGGCCGCGGCGCCGGGGCCGCCCTGCTTGCGCGCAGTCATACGCATGCCCGCAACTGGGGCATCCGCGCCCTGTTCATGCACTGCCTGAGCGAGAACGGCGCGATGATGCACCTTGCCCGCAAACAGGGCATGTGCATCGTCACCCAGCAGGGCGAGACCGACGCCTGGCTCGAGTTGCCGCCCGCAGATGCCTCGAGCTACGCGCATGAGCTGCTCGCGGAGCGCCTCGGGTTGTTCGACTTTGCCCTCAAACGCCAGCTCTACGCGGTACGCAGCATCGCCGACGCCCTGCGGCTTAAACCAGGAACAGCGTAGCCAGGCCGAGGAAGATGAAGAAGCCGCCGGAGTCGGTGCAAGCGGTAATCAGCACCGACGAGCCGATGGCGGGATCCTTTCCGAAGCGTGCGCGCAGCCAGGGAATCGTCACGCCCATCAACGCGGCGAGCATCAGGTTGAGCACTGTCGCAAGCGCCATCACGCCGCCCAGCCCGACGTTGCCGTAGAGCGCGTAGGCGATAACGCCGAGCAGCGAGCCCCAGACGACGCCGTTGATCAGCGCCAGCCCAAGCTCCTTGAAGAGCAGCTTATACCAGTACTGCGCCTGGATCTGGCCGAGCGCCAGCGCGCGCACGATCATCGTGATGGTCTGATTGCCGGAATTGCCGCCGATGCCCGCGACGATCGGCATCAGGGCGGCGAGCGCAACCAGCTTCGAGATCGAGCCCTCGAACGCATTGATGACGCGCGAGGCGATGAATGCAGTGACCAGGTTGATCGCCAGCCACGACCACCGGTTCTTGAAGCTGTCCAGCACCGGTGCGAAGACATCCTCCTCCTCGCGCAAGCCGCCTTCGGCAAGCTGCGTTTCCGCGCTCGCCTCGCGGATATAGTCGACCACCGCGTCGACGGTCAGGCGCGCCACAAGCCGCTCCCGCTCGTCGATCACAGGTGCCGACACCAGATCGTAGCGCTCGAATGCCTGCGCCGCATCCGAGGCGCGGTCCTGCGGATGCAAAGTCACGCGCTCGGGAACCATGACCGTCGCAACCTCGGCGTCGAGGTCGGAGACGATCAGGCGCGCGAGCGGCAAGGTGCCGCGCAGGCGGCGCTCGCGATCGACGACGTAGAGCTGATCGGTATGGTCGGGCAGCTCGTCCATGCGCCGCAGGTAGCGAGTCACCGCCTCGAGCGTGACATCTTCGCGCACCGTCACCATCTCGAAATCCATCAGCGCACCGACCGTCCCCTCCGCGTACGACAGCGCCGAGCGCAGCCGCTCGCGCTCCTCGGCGGGAAGCGACTGAACGACCTCCTGGATGACCTCGGGGGGCAGGTCCGCGGCCAAGTCCGCCAGCTCGTCGGCCTCCAACGTCTCCGCCGCCGCCACCAGCTCGTCTGAATCCATGCTCGCGATGAGCGATTCGCGCACCGCATCGGAGACTTCGAGCAGGATTTCGCCGTCGTGATCCGCCTTGACGAGGTCCCAGACCACGAGGCGCTCGTCGAGCGGCAGCGCCTCAAGGATGTACGCGACGTCGGCCGGGTGCAGGTTTTCGAGCTTGGCACGCAACTCGGCGAGGTGCTGCTTGTGCACCAGCTGCTCGACCAGCGCGTGGCGAGGCATCTCCTGGCGCTCGACCAGTCCCTCGACCAGGGCGTGACGATGGAGGAGCTCCTGCACCTCGCGCAGGTTCTCTTTCAGGTCCTCGACTTCAAGTCTCGTGAGCAGATCGGACATGTCGATGGCGTGCACGGCCGAAGCTTGGCCGGCGCGAGGCCATTGTATTCGATGCGGCCGGCGGAACCGGCGCGGCCGGCCTGCTACGGGATCTGCGCCATGCGCATGCGCGCGCGTATGGTCGCGATGCGGCCTCGGAGGTACGCGGTCGTGTGACCGCGCTCATAGCGACGCGGGCTCGGCAGAATGGCCGCCAGCCATGCGGATTGCTCCGGCTCAAGCGCCGCGGCGGAAATGCCGAAATGGTGTCGTGCCGCGGCCTCGGCACCGTAGATGCCGTCGCCCCATTCGGCGAAGTTCAGGTACAGCTCGAGTATGCGTCGCTTGGAGAGGGTCGATTCGAGCATCCAGGTGATCGCGGCCTCTTCGCCCTTGCGCAGCCATGTGCGCTCGCCGGACAGAAAGAGGTTCTTGGCCAGCTGCTGGCTGATCGTCGAGGCGCCGGCAACCACGTGGCCCTCCCTTTCGTTCTTCTGGATCGCCTTCTCGATCGCCTCCCAGTCGAATCCCGCGTGGTCGATGAACTTGGCGTCCTCCGCCGCCACGACCGCGCGCTTTAGATTGGCCGATATGCGCGAATAGGGAACCCATTGCTGATACAGGCGCGCGCGCGGATTCTTCGCACGCAGTTGATCGAGCTCTTCCCGCATGAACGCAGTGCTGGTCGGATTGTGCGTCTTCCACCACAGTACATGGGCGTAGAACCATGCCTGGGCCACAAGCACGGCAAAGACGAACGCGGCTAGGCCGTAGCGCAAGACCTTCCATGCCTTGTGCAGCTTGCGCGCCAGCCCGGTCGTAAAAGCCCGCCAGCGCCTGCGCAACGCCCGCATCAGCCCTTTCGTAGCGCGGCGAGCACTGCCCGCGTGTCCGGACGCACTCCGCGCCAAACGAGAAACGATTCCGCAGCCTGCTCCACCAGCATGCCGGCACCGTCGCTCGCGCGCACCCCGGCCGCGCGCGCATAGGACAGAAACGGAGTATCGCGCCCGTACACCATGTCGTACGCGAAGGCGCCGGGTGCAAACAGCACTTGGGCGGAAGGCAAGGCAGGCAGCTCACCGACAAGACCAGCGGAGGTCGCGTTGACGACCAGGTCGAATGCATCCCCGCCGAGATCCTCATAGCCGCAACCGGTCGTGCCCTCGAAACGCGCCGCGAGCGTGCGTGCCTTGTCGCTGGTGCGATTCGCGACGATCAGCCGCGCAGGACCCGCCGCGCACAACGCCGGCAAGACCGCCTGTGCGGCGCCGCCCGCCCCCATCAACAGCACCCGGCGCCCTCTGAGCTCGAAGCGAAGGTTGCTTTCCAGGTCGCGCAACAGCCCCACGCCGTCGGTGTTGTCGCCCCACGGTTCGCCGCGGTCGAGGACCAGCGTGTTGACCGCCCGGGCCTCTCTTGCCCGCTCGCTCACGCTTGCGCAATAGATGAACGCCTCCTGCTTGAACGGCAGGGTGACATTCGCGCCGCGCCCAGCCGCGGCGCGAAACGCGTCGACCGTGGCCGAAAATGCGTCGAGCGGAGCCTCGATGCGCGTGTACTCGATGTCCAGCGCGCAGGCGCGCGCGAACTGCGCATGAATCCAGGGCGATTTGGAGTGCGCAACCGGGTTGCCGATCACCGCATAGCGATCGGGCATTCGCTATTCCGTCCAGATCTTGTCGCCCCGACCAAAGAACCAGGTGCGGGTGATCACCAGCAAGTCGGTGTCCTTGCGGATGTCCGGCGGAAACGGCGCGAAGGGCGACGCCATGCGCACGATCTTGAACGCCGCCGCGTCGAGGATCTTGAGACCGGACGAGCGATCGAGCTCCACGGATTTCACGCTACCGTCGGGCTTGATCGTCACGGTGAGCCGGAGATTGCCATAGAGCTTGCCGCGCGCCTCCGACGGATAGTTCAGGGTGCCGACGCGCTCGATCTTGTGGCGCCAGTCCTCCTCGTACTGCGCGAACCGGTACTCCTTGGCGCGGGCGCCGATGAATTTCATGCGCGGCCGCTTCTGGTAGTCCTCGATGCGCCGGTCGATCTGCGCCTGAAGCCGCATCGCGGCGAGGGAAAGGTCGGCAAGGTCGCGTCCCGATACCGGCGGCGTCGGCTTCTCGGCCGGGGTCTTCGGGACGGGTTTCGCCGCAACGTGCGTGCGCGACTCGGCAGCCTGGGCCAGCAGCTTTCGTTGCTGCTGCTCGAGCCTGCGCACGCGCCTCTGGGCGGCCACCAAGTCCTTGCCCGGGTTGTTCGGTCGTATGACGGGAAGGGGTGTCTTGGCGCGCCGGTCCTGATCGGTGTTGCCGCCGCGATTCAGATTCGCCTGGGCCAGGGCGTCCGCCTGCACGGGTTTCTCCTTGGTCTTGGCGTTGACCAGGACCACGTCCAGGGTCTGGTCGGCCGACTTCCAGCGAAGCGCGTCCGGGAAGCTAAAGTGCAACGCAAGCAGCACCGCGTGCAGAAGAACCGATGCTGCGACCGCCCCGTACAATACCCGGCTCTGACGGTCGAGACCGACCCAGAAGTCGGGCCGTCTGAACGAATTGGTCGCGATGGCTACCTGCAAAATCCCCTCACGCGCACGGGTCGCGATATTTTAGGCCTTTAGGCGTCATCCCGGCAGCGCGGCCAGTTCGCCCGGGCCGTCGTCGCGGTCGAGCGTCTCGCGGTAGACACACGACACCGTCCGCTCGACAAGGTCGATCTCCCCTACTTCGACCCGTACGCGGGTCCCGGGTTCGAAATCCGGCATCGAGGGCACGCGCGCCGTCAGCGGCATGCCGTCGAAGCGCACGGTTCCCTCGCGGACGACGACGGCCTCGGCGGCGCGCACGCGCTCCTGAACGAGCCAACGCAGACACCAGTAGTGCTCCATCGTCCGTTGATGCTCATCGTAGCGCGCATGCGTCACCTCGTAGGCGCGCATCGCCGTCAGCAGGGCCTCGGCATTGCGCGCGAACGGCGGCCGGCGGCCGGCCAGGGAAGCGGCGAGCTGCCACTGGTTCAAGAGGTCGATATACCGCCGCAGAGGCGAGGTCATCCAGGCGTAGCACGAGACCCCCAGGGCGTCGTGTGCCTCCGGATGGACGCTCATCCTGACCTTGCCGGAAGCTTGCACGCGGTAGATGGCCGCGACATCGCGCTCGGCAAGGAGGTTGCCCCAAGTTGTATTGGCGAGGATCATGAGCTCCGAGACGAGCTTGTCCAGCGGCGCCCCGCGGCTGCGCGGCTCGATCGACACGCGGCCCTGCTCGACGCGAAACGAATAGTCGACCATTCCCGCGACGACGCTCGGCTTGCCCCGCTGCGCCTCGAGCGCTAGCGCGAAGCGCCACAGCGTGTATAGGGTCTCCTCGTGCGCAAGCCCCTTCTTGACGCCTTCTTCGAACCCGGAGTTCAGGACTGCGTAGTCCGCGTGGCGCAGGTTGGCGGCGACCGGCACCCGCTCGAGCCTGGAATGGTGGCCGCGCACCGACAGATCCGCGGCAGAAACATTGAAGTAGATGGAAACCGCCGGCCGCTCGCGGCCGGCGTCGAGGGAGAAGCACTCGACCACGTCCTCGGGAAGCATCGTGTACTTCAGGCCCGGCATGTACGCAGTGGAAAGACGCTCGCGGGCAATGCCGTCCAGGTCCGAACCGGGCGCGAAACCGAGGGCGGGAGCGGCGATGTGGATGCCGATGCGCAGCTCACGGTCGGAGACCCGCGTCACCGAGAACGCGTCGTCGATCTCGGTCGTGCCGATGTCATCCAGGCTGACGGCCTCCACCTCGGCGAGCGGAAGGTCCTCGGGCGCAGGCGGGATTGCGTGCGCGGGAAAACGGGTGCCCCGGGGAAAGAATTCGAAGAGGAAGCGGTTCAGATGGAAATCGTGGCTGTCCGAGAGCAGGCCGCAGCGTTCGAACAACCGTGCCGGCGCAAGGCCGGTCTCCTTGCACGCCTGCTCGAACGCTTTAGTTTCGGGCTTGGAACGATCCGGGGCGTACAGCAACTCCTCGCGCAACGCCGCGATCTCGGCGGGACATTCGAAGCGCACGAGGCTCGCGGTCCACTCGGCGACCCTTTCTTGCAGGCGCCTCTTCTTCTCCAGGCCGGCGAGCGCCAGCTTGAGGGTTTCCGCCGGCGCGGCCTGAAAGCGGCCCCGCCCGCGGCGATAGAAGTACATCGGCGCCGAGTGCAGTTTGAAAAGTATTCCCGCCGATTCAATTGCCGTGGGCTCGCGGCCGACGTACTCGCGCGCAAAGTCGCGGAAATCGAACTCGTCGGTGCCGCAGCACTGCCAGAGAAAATCGGTTTCGATGCCGTCGGCGAACGTTTGCGCCGCAGCCAGCAGCTCGCCGCCGGTGGGGCGCTCGAAATTCAGCAGCACGTTCGCCGCCTTGACCTTGGTGCGACGGCCGTGCGGGCTTTCCACTTGGAACGAAGCCGGCGCCTGCGCCAGCACCGAGCCTATCTTGAACTCGCCGTCTTCTTCGTAAAGTAGCTGCATTGGCCCGAAATTATAGGGGGAGGGCAGCGGCGAGAATCGCCGCGACCCGCTCAGGACGCCGCGGCCCCCGCGAAGACGAGGATGCGCGGCAGGTGCTCGGCAAAGCTCTGCATCGTGTGATCGCCCCCGTCGCGGATCACGGTGCGCGCCCCTTCGTATTTGCGTGCCGCCTCGCGCCAGTCGAGAACTTCGTCGCCGGTTTCCAGCAGGAGCAGATAGCGCTCCGGGTCAGGTCGCTCGACCGCGAGCGCGCGCCAACCCTCGAGGTCCGCGCGCGTCAGCTCGTATGTCTCGCCCGTATAGAGATTCTTCTGCGTCCCGAGGTAAGCCTCAAGCCCGACGTAGGGCCTGATGGCGGGGTTGATGAGGACTGCGCGCACGCCGAGCCGCTCGGCGAAATAGGTCGCGTAGAAACCACCGAGCGAGCTGCCGACGAA
>CAZLUX010000002.1:38005-59314 GCA_964562815.1 uncultured Enterobacteriaceae bacterium | reverse complement strand
CGAGCCGCTCGGCGAAATAGGTCGCGTAGAAACCACCGAGCGAGCTGCCGACGAACGTGATCTTTCCTCCGTGCCGCGCGACCTCGGCCTCGATCACCCTAACCGCGCTCGGCGGAGACGGGGGAAGCGCCGGACAGCTGAAGAGGTGTCCGAGCCCTCGCGCCTGCAGATAGGAGGCCATGGTGCGCGCCTTGTGCGAGGCGGGCGCGCTGTTGAACCCATGCAGATAGACGAACATCCCTTTTACGCGCCCGCGCCGAGCCGCTCCAGCAGCTTGGCATGCAGGCCGCCGAATCCGCCGTTGGACATGATGACGACGTGGTCGCCCGGGCGCGCGTCCCGCGCGATCTGCGCGACCAACGCGTCAAGCTCGTTCACGCAATGGGCACGCGAGCCTAGCGGACGCAGCGCTTCAGCGGCGTCCCAGCCCAGGCGTGCGTCGTAGACGTAAACTGCGTCGGCGGTTGCGAGGCTGGAGGCCAGGGCGTCCTTCATGACGCCGAGTCTCATGGTGTTGGAGCGAGGTTCTAGCACCGCCAAAATGCGGGCGCCGCCTGCGCGCTGACGCAGGCCATCCAGCGTTGTCCGGATGGCGGTGGGGTGGTGCGCGAAGTCGTCGTAAACGCTCACGCCGCGCGCCTGCCCGAGAATTTCCATGCGCCGCTTTACGCCCGAAAAGCCGCCGAGTGCGGCAATGGCCTGGGCAGGGGCGATGCCGGCGTGGCGGGCGGCCGCAACCGCGGCGAGCGCATTGAGCCGGTTGTGCGCGCCGAACTGGCTCCACGCGAGGCGGCCCAACGGCTCGCCCTGCCACGCGATCTCGAAGCTGCCGTCGGCGTCGGGCTCTCCGGCCCGCCACCCGGACGCGCCGCCGAAGTATTCGACCGCGGACCAGCAGCCTCTCGCCAGGACACGCGCCAAGGCTTCGTCACCCCCATTCGCCACGATCAGGCCGGAACGGGGAATTACCCGCACAAAGTGGTGAAATTGCCGCTCGATAGCGACAAGATCCTCGAAGATGTCTGCATGATCGAATTCAAGATTATTCAAAACCGCGGTGCGGGCGGGGTAGTGCACGAACTTCGAGCGCTTATCGAAGAAGGCCGTATCGTATTCGTCCGCCTCGATCACGAAATGTTGCGCGTCGGTCAGGCGGGCGGAGACCCCGAAGTCGTGGGGAACGCCACCGATCAGGAATCCCGGACGTCGCTGCGCCTGCTCGAGGATCCAGGCCAGCATCGAAGCTACGGTCGTTTTGCCGTGCGTGCCCGCCACTGCGATGACCCACTTTCGGTCCAGAACGTGCTCGGCCAGCCACTGCGGTCCCGAGACGTAGCGATCGCCGCGGTCCAGGATGGCCTCCATGAGCGGGTTTCCGCGCGTGACGACGTTTCCGACTACCCATAAGTCGGGCGCCAGACTGAGCTGACGGCTGTCGTAACCCTCGATCAGCTCGATGCCGAGCGCGGTCAGTTGGTCGCTCATGGGCGGATACACGTTCGCGTCGCAGCCGGTGACGCGGTGACCGGCTGCCTTGGCGATGGCGGCGAGTCCACCCATGAACGTGCCGCAAATGCCGAGGATGTGCAGGTGAGCGGGCATATAGGCGCGGCGAAAAGGCGCCGATTCTACGCGATGCGGGATTGCAGGGTCGTTGCGTTATGATTCGGCAGGACGGGAGCCGAATCGTGTCGCTCCCCCAAATCCAATCGAGGCGCTGCAATGGGCCGCAAGGGACCGCGGCAAAACGGGACACGCGCGCGAATTGCCGCCGCCGCGGCGCGCATCATGGCCGAGGACGGTATCGACGATTTCGCGCTCGCCAAGCGCAAGGCGGCGCGGCAGGTTGGCGCCGAGGAGTCTCAGGCGCTTCCAGCGAACGACGAGATCGAGGCCGAGCTACGCGCCTATCGCGCGCTCTACCAGCCGGCCGAGCACCCGGAGCGGATTGCCGAGCTGCGGCGAATCGCGCTCGACGCTATGCGCGGGCTGGAAAGATTCAATCCCTACCTCACGGGTCCGGTGTTGAGCGGCCTGGCGGGTCGCTACGCCGAAATCGATCTGCAGCTGTTCCCGGAAAGCACCAAAGACGTGGAGATCTTCTTGCTCGACCGCAACCTGCCGTACTCGACCTCTGAGGGGCGCCGCTACTCGGGTGACCGCGCGCGCGCAGTCACCGTCCTGTCGTTGACGTGGCTCGGCGCGCCCCTGCGGCTGTCGATATTCGATCCCCGCGACGAGCGTCTGGCCCTCAAGACGACGCAAGCCGGACGGGTGATGGAACGCGCCGGCATCGCTGAGGTGGGCGCCATGATCGCGGCGGGGCCGCACGGGAAAGATGGCGTTCGGCCGGCGTAGGGCGCTGATCGCAGGCGCGGTCGGCGTCGCTGCTGCCGCCACCGGGGCGCTCGTGGCCTTGGGGCTGCAGCGATCGTCAGACCGCAGCAGCGCAGCGCTCCAGGCGGCCAAGTTCTTGGATCTAGAGGGCAGAACCCGGCAGCTCGGGGAATGGAAAGGAAAGATAGTGGTCTGCAACTTCTGGGCGACGTGGTGCCCGCCGTGTCGCGAAGAAATTCCGATGTTGATCGCCCTGAGCAAGAAAATGGGGCCGAAAGGGGTGGAAGTGGTCGGCATCGCCGTCGATTATGCAGCTAAAGTCAGAGATTTCGTAAAGGACTACAAGGTTACCTATCCCGTCCTCGTGGCGGGCCCCGATGGGCTCGATCTCATGCGCGCGGCCGGCAACGAAGTCGGGGGTCTGCCCTACACCGCGTTTCTGGACCGCCAGGGAAAGATCGTGCACGAGAAGCTGGGCGCCCTGAGTCAGGCCGAGGTCGACGGCCAGCTGGGAAGAATGCTTCGCTCCTGACCCAAACGGCCGGTCACGGGCTGCCGGGAAAACGTCCAAAGTGCGGTAAGATGCGCCCTTCTGCCGCGAAAATGAGCAAAAAAACCACTCAAAAATCGGGGGGCGTGCTGGTATTGCACGGCCCCAACCTCAATCTGCTTGGGACGCGCGAGCCCGAGATTTACGGTCGCGAGACCCTGGCTGACATCGACCGCCGCCTGGCCGCGACGGCCCGGGCGGCGGGGCTGGCGTTGCGATCGTTCCAGAGCAATCACGAGGGAGAGCTGGTCGACCGCATTCAGCGGGGAGCCCGCGAAAGGATCGGGTTCATCTTGTTCAACCCCGCCGCTTACACTCATACCAGCGTCGCACTGAGGGACGCGCTCGCCGCAGTGAGAATTCCGTTCATCGAAGTCCACCTTTCGAACGTGCACGCGCGGGAGCCGTTCCGGCGCCACTCGTACTTCGCCGAACTGGCTGTCGGAACCATTAGCGGGCTGGGAAGCCAGGGCTACGACTTGGCGCTCGCCTACGCGCTCGCGCGCCTGTCAGGGGGTCGCAAGGCATAGTGCCTCGCGCCCGAATTCGCCGGTTCACTTCCGGCTGAGGGGATCACCATGGATTTGCGCAAGCTCAAAAAGCTGATCGACCTGGTCGAGGAATCGGGCATCTCCGAGCTCGAGATCACCGAGGGGGAGGAGAAGGTCAAGATCGTCAAGGGCGGCCCCGCAGGCGTTGCGCCCGCCGCGCAGACTGCGGCGCTGCATGCCGTCGGCAGCGGCACCGAAGCGCGCGCCGTGGCGCCGCCACCAGCCTCGGCGGGCGCGCCGGACGAGGCGGAGCAGGAGGGGCACGTCCTCAAGTCGCCCATGGTGGGCACTTTTTACCGCGCCCCCTCGCCTGACGCGACACCCTTCGCGGAAGTGGGTCAGACCGTGAAAGAAGGACAAACGATTTGCATCGTCGAAGCCATGAAGCTCATGAATGAGATCGAGGCCGACGCCTCGGGCGTGGTCAAGGCTATCCTGGTGGAAAACGGGCAGCCGGTCGAGTACGGTCAGCCGCTTTTCGTCATCGGCTAAATGTTCGAGAAGATTCTCATCGCCAATCGCGGGGAAATCGCGCTGCGCATCCAGCGCGCCTGCCGCGAGCTCGGGATCCGTACCGTGGTCGTGCATTCCGAGGCGGATACGGAGGCCAAGTACGTCAAGCTGGCGGACGAGTCGGTGTGCATCGGGCCTGCCCCCGCGGCACAGAGCTACCTCAACATCCCGGCGATCATCAGCGCGGCGGAAGTGACTGACGCCGAGGCGATCCACCCCGGCTACGGCTTCCTGTCCGAGAACGCCGACTTCGCGGAAAAAGTGGAGCGCTCGGGGTTCGTGTTTATCGGACCGCGGCCGGAGAACATCCGCCTGATGGGGGACAAGGTCACCGCCAAGCAAGCGATGCTCAAAGCGGGGGTTCCCTGCGTCCCAGGCTCCGAGGGCGCGCTGCCGGAGGACCCTAAAGAGATCGTTCGCATCGCACGCAAGATCGGCTATCCGGTCATCATCAAGGCCGCGGGCGGAGGAGGCGGGCGCGGCATGCGCGTGGTGCATACCGAAGCCGCGCTGCTGAACGCGGTGTCCATGACGCGCGGAGAAGCGCAGACGGCCTTTTCCAACCCGATGGTTTATCTCGAGAAGTATCTCGAGAACCCGCGCCACATCGAGATCCAGGTGCTGGCCGACAGCCACAAGAGCGCCGTATACCTGGGCGAGCGCGACTGCTCCCTGCAGCGGCGGCACCAGAAGGTTATCGAGGAAGCACCGGCGCCGGAGCTCCCGGCCAGGCTGCGCGAGAAGGTGGGCGAGCGCTGCGTCGAGGCCTGCCGCAAGATCTCCTACCGCGGGGCCGGGACCTTCGAGTTTCTGTACGAAGACGGCGAGTTCTACTTCATCGAGATGAACACGCGGATCCAGGTCGAGCACCCGGTCACCGAGATGATCACGGGCATCGACATCGTCCAGGAGCAGATCCGCGTCGCCGCCGGCGAGAAGCTGCGGTTCCGCCAGAGGGATGTCCAGATTCGGGGGCACGCAATCGAGTGCCGGATCAACGCCGAGGATCCGTATCGCTTCACGCCCTCTCCAGGGCGCATCACCTCGTATCACGCGCCGGGCGGCCCCGGGATTCGCGTCGACTCGCACGTCTACCAGGGGTACACCGTTCCGCCGAACTACGATTCGATGGTCGGCAAGGTCATCGCCTACGGCGCCACGCGCGAACAGGCGATCCGGCGCATGCGCGTGGCGCTTTCGGAAATGGTGGTCGAGGGCATTCAGACGAACATTCCGCTTCATCGCGAACTGCTGCACGACATTCGATTCGTGCGCGGCGGCGTGTCGATTCACTATCTGGAGCAGAGACTCGCTCAGGAGCAAAAGCCCAAGGCGGGGTAGCGCGATGCCGTGGCAGTCGCTCACGCTCGATGTCGATGCCGCCCAAGCCGAGGCGCTGTCCGACGCGCTGCTCGATGAGGGTGCGGTCTCCGTTTGCGTCGAAGACGCGGACGCCGGGACCGAAGCGGAGGTGCCCCGCTACGCGGAGCCGTCATGGGAGGAACCCCCCGCGTGGCGGCGCAACCGGCTGAGCGTGCTGCTCGCGCAGGCGGCAGACGCCCGCCCGATGGTGGAGCGCGCCGCCCGCGCGGCCGGCCTGGCGGCCCTGCCCGAATTCAGCGTGTCGGACGTGCCGGACGACGACTGGGTGCGCCGCAGCCAATCGCAGTTCGCGCCGATGGCGATCGGCCGGCGCCTCTGGGTCGTTCCCAGCTGGCACGAGCCCCCGGTCTCGAACGCCGCGATCGTGCGGCTCGATCCCGGCATGGCGTTCGGAACCGGAAGTCATCCCACCACGCGGCTTGTGCTCGAATTCCTCGCGCGCGAGCTTCGCGGCGGCGAGCACGTGCTGGATTACGGTTGCGGGTCCGGCATCCTGGCGATCGCGGCCGCCAAACTCGGCGCCGGCCGGATCGACGCCGTCGACCTCGATCCTCAAGCACTGAAGGCCACGGCGGAGAACGCGCGCGCCAACGATGTCGTCGCGGGCGTATGGCCGCCGGAGGCCTTGCCGCCCGGCGAATACGACGTGGTCGTGGCGAACATCCTGTCCAATCCTCTGGTCCTGCTTGCACCGCTGATCTGCGCGCGGGTGCGCGCAGGAGGCAGGCTGGCGCTGTCCGGTATCCTGGAAAGCCAGGCTTCCGAGGTGATCAGCGCGTACGGGCCGGCGGTCACGCTTTCCGCGAGCGGCCGGGAGGGCGGCTGGGTCCTGCTCGAGGGCGGGCGCCGGTGAACCTCGTCACGCGCTGTCCGACTTGCGGCACGGCGTTCCGCATTCAGCCTGCACAGCTGGCGGCGCGGGGCGGCAGGGTGCGATGCGGCAAGTGTTCGTCGATCTTCGACGCCGTCGCATCCTTGCAGGACCAGGACGGCGTACCGGCCCGGCTCGAGCGATCACCTCAGCTCGGTCTCTTCGATCCGTCGCGCCGTCAGCAGCGTGCCTCCTCGGATATGACGATTCAGCTGGACATGTCGGCTGCCGAGCCGGCGGCGAGCCGTCCGCCCCCGAGATCCGCGCCGCCGAGCGCGCCCTCGGCTCCTCGCAAGGAGAGCGTGCCGGAGGCCGTCCCCGAATTCCTGGAGGACGAGCCGCCCCCGACGCGACTTCGGTTTCTGTGGGGGTTCCTCGCCATCCTCGCGCTGCTTGCCTTTGCCGGACAGATGCTCATCTACTTCCGTACCGAGGTCGCCCTGCAGCTGCCGCAGTCAAGGCCTCTGTTGGTCTCCGCTTGCGAGGCGATCGGCTGTCGCGTCCGGCTGCCGCGGCGTCCCGAGCTCATGAGCATCGAATCCTCCGACCTCCAGGCCGCTCCCGGCCAGGACAAGCTGGTCGTTCTCAATGCGGCCATCCGAAACCGCGCGCCGTTTCCCCAGGAATACCCGGACCTGGAGCTGACGCTGACCGACGAAAACGACCGGGCCGTGGTACGCCGCGTGCTCACCCCGGCCGAGTATCTGGCCGCTGCGCTGCGCAAGGACGCGGCGAAAGGAATCGGCCCGGGCGCAGAGGTGGACGTGCGCCTGTATTTCGACACCAGCCGGGTCCGCGCGACCGGATATCGGCTATACCTTTTCTTTCCCTGACCTTCCTTACCCAAGCCACGGAGCTCACTCTTGCAGATACTCATCACCGGCTCGATCGCTTACGACACCATCATGGTGTTTCCCGACCGCTTCAAGAACCACCTGCTCGCCGACCAGCTGCACATCCTCAACGTTTGTTTTCTCACACCCGAGATGAGGCGCGAATTCGGCGGCACCGCCGGCAACATCGGCTACAACCTGCGGCTGCTGGGCGGAGAGCCCGTGCTCATGGCCACTGTGGGCGAGGACATCGGGCCCTACTTCGAGCGGCTCGATCGTCTCGGCATCGGCAGGCAGCTCCTCAAGCGGATTCCCGGTCAGTTCACGGCGCAGGCGTTCATCACGACCGATCTTGACGACAACCAGATTACCGCCTTTCATCCCGGCGCGATGAACGACTCGCACCAGAACCACGTCGACGGCCGGCTGGGCGCGCAGCTCGCGATCGTCGGCCCAGACGGCAAGGAGGGCATGCAGCAGCATGCTCGCGAGTGCGCCGAGCACGGCATCCCGTTCGTCTTCGACCCGGGGCAGGGGCTGCCGATGTTCTCAGCCGAGGAGCTGAACGAGTTTCTCGCCCTGGCCGACTACGTCGCGGTGAACGACTACGAGGGCAAGCTGCTGGAGGAGAAGACGGGGCGCTCGCTCGACGCGCTAGCGGGCGGGGTGAAGGCCCTGGTGCAGACCCTCGGTGCCAACGGCTCGGTCGTGTTCGCGGACGGCAAGCGGCACGAGATTCCGAGCGTGAAGGCCGATGCGCTGGTCGATCCGACCGGCTGCGGAGACGCCTACCGAGCGGGCCTGCTGTACGGGATCGCGAACGGCTGGGACTGGCCGAGCACCGGACGGCTCGGCGCCGTGATGGGCGCGATCAAGATTTCACATCGCGGGGCGCAGAACCACGCTCCGACGCGCGAGGAAATCGAAGCGCGCTACAAGGACGCCTTTGGCTTCAGTCCCTGGAGCCGATGATCATTCCTCGATCACGGCGTGGTAGCCATCGCAGGCGAGCTGAATCAGCTCGCCGTCGTCGAGCCTGAGCGCCGCCAGCGACCCTCCCCAGACGCAGCCGGCGTCGAGCGCGCTGACGCGCGGAGTCAGCCGCAAACCGAGCGCGGACCAATGGCCGCATACGATCATCGGCTCTTCGCGCGGCGGGCGCGCCTCGAACCAGGGCACGAACCCCGCCGGCGCCTTGTCGCCCTTGACGTGGAAGTCCATCACGCCCTCGGGCGAGCAGAATCGCATCCGCGTCATCGCGTTGACGATGACGCGCAGGCGGTCCCAGCCTTCGAGAGCGTCGTCCCAGCGCGCCGGCTTGCTGCCGTAAAGCTCGGCCAGAAAGTCACGGTAGCCGGAAGCGCGTAGCGCGGCCTCGACTTCGCCCGCCAGCGCCATGGCCCTGTCGACGGACCATTGCGGCAGAAGGCCGGCGTGCACCATCGCGTGCCGTCCTTCGACATGCATCAGCGGGCGCGTGCGCAGCCAGTCGACCAGCTCGCGGGCGTCGGGGGCGGCGAGTACCGCGTCGAGCGTGTCGTCGTCGCGGGCCCGTGCCAGGTTCTCGGCGAGACAGACGAGATGCAGATCGTGATTGCCGAGCACCACCACCGCGCGATCACCTAGGGAACGCACGAAACGCAGGACTTCGAGCGATTTCGGGCCGCGGTTCACCAGGTCGCCGACGAACCAGAGTCGGTCGCGCCCCGGCTCGAAGCCGACGCGCGCGAGCAGCGCCCGCAGCTCGTCGTAACACCCCTGGACGTCACCGATCGCGTAGGTGGCCATGCCGGGAGAAACTCTAGCAGACCGCCTCAGAAACTCGCATCGAGCCGTCGATACTGGATCGCTTCCGCGATGTGCTCCGCAGCGATCGTGCTGCGACCGGCCAGGTCGGCGATGCTGCGCGCAACGCGCAGCACGCGGTGGTAGGCGCGCGCCGACAAGAGCAGCCGGGCGAGGGCGTGGCGCAGCAGCTGGTCGCCGTCACGGTCGGTCGCGCAGTGGCGGTCGATCTCCCTTGTTTCGAGGAGCGCGTTGGGTTTGCCCTGGCGCTCGATCTGCGCCGCGCGCGCGCCCACCACGCGCCGGCGAATTGCCGCGGTGGATTCGCCCGCAACCGGCGCGATCAGCTCCGCCTCGCGAGGCGCCGGAACCTCGAGCTTGATGTCGATCCGGTCGGCGAGCGGGCCCGACACACGCCCACGGTAGCGCGCGATACGTTCGGGGGTGCAGCGGCAGCGTCCCGCCGGTGAGCCGCAGTGGCCGCAGGGACAGGGGTTCATCGCGGCAATCAGTTGAAAGCGGGCCGGAAACTGCGCCTGCCGCGCTGCGCGCGCGATCGATATCCGACCCGACTCGATGGGTTCGCGCAGCGCCTCCAGGACATCGCGGTCGAATTCCGGTAATTCGTCGAGGAACAGCACGCCGTGATGCGCGAGCGAGATTTCGCCCGGTCGCGGCAGATTGCCCCCGCCGACCATCGCCGCCCCGGAGGCGCTGTGGTGAGGCGCGCGGAACGGCCGCGCGCCCCAGCGTGAGACGTCGAACCCCGCGCTCGAAACCGATTGGATCGCCGCCACCTCCAGCGCCTGCGCTTCCGACAGCGGCGGCAGGATGCCCGGAAAACGCGCCGCGAGCATGGACTTGCCCGTCCCCGGCGGCCCGACCATCAGCACGCTATGACTCCCCGCGGCCGCGACCTCGAGCGCCCGCTTGACCTGCTGCTGGCCCTTCACCTCGTCGAAATCGGGGTACGACGGCGGCAAAGGCTGCGACGAGGCGGAATATTCCGCGATCGGCGCCTCCCCGGTGAGGTGCGCAACGACTTCGAGCAGCGATCGCGCGGGCAGGATGCGCGTCCCCTCGGCAAGCGCCGCCTGCGGCGCGTTGCCTGCGGGCAGGATGAAGGCTCGCCCGGCCGCGCGTGCCTGCAGCGCCATCGCAAGCGCGCCGCGCACTTCGCGCACTTCGCCGGTGAGCGACAGCTCTCCGGCAAACTCGTGGCCGGCGAGCGATTCGGGCGCCATCTGTCCACTCGCCGCCAGCACGCCGAGCGCAATCGGCAGATCGAGACGGCTCGAATCCTTGGGCAGGTCGGCCGGCGCCAGGTTGACGGTGATGCGGCGGGCGGGAAACTCGAAACGGGCGTGATTCAAGGCTGCGCGTACGCGGTCCTTGGCCTCGCGCACCTCGGCGTCCGGCAGCCCGACGATGTGGAAGGCCGGCAGCCCCGGACCGAGATGGACCTCCACCGTGACCTCAGGTGCGTCAACGCCCGAGAGCGCTCGGCTGGCGACGACCGCAAGCGGCATGGATCCCCCTTTTTTTGCGCGGCGTTGTCCTGAGGAGCAACGCCTTCGGGGGGGCGCAGGTTTACGTCTTCTTGGTCTTGGATCTCGGCGGTTTGGCGCCCGACTCGAGCTCCGCGATCCGCGCTTCGAGGACTTCGAGCTTGGCCTGGGCGCGTTCCAGGAGCCTCTTCTGCACCTCGAAATCCTCCCTCGCGACCAAATCGAAACGGTCGAAAAAGCTCGCCAGCAGGGCGCGCAGGTTCTTTTCCAGGTCCTGCGCAGGGGAGTGGCGCATGGCCTCCGAGACACGGTCTCCGAGCTCGTCCAACAAGCGCTTCTCGATCATGGCCAAGGCCTCCCGGAAGGGGGGCGAGTCTAGCACGCGAGGACCACGCACCCCTTTCGGGCAACCCTCGCCCAGGATGCCCCAACACGGTGCGCGACAGGCCGGGCACGTTGTCGGAGACGAAAAAGTCCGTTGATTTAAAAAAAGAAAATTGCTGGCACAGGAGCTGCTAGGAGGTGGCTGCACCCTTTCAATCTTTTCATTGGAGACTCAGCCATGCGCAAGACCCTCATCGCCCTGTCTGTCGGGGCAGCCCTCGCCACCCCCATGCTAGCTTCGGCCGCCGACCCCGCCGTCAGCGCGAACGTCACGATCGCCTCGCAGTACATCTACCGCGGCATCGCCCAGACCAAGGGCAACCCGGCGATCCAGGGCGGCTTCGACTACGACGTCGGCAACGGCATCTATGTCGGCACCTGGGGCTCGAACATCAGCTGGTTGAGCGATCAGACGCCCGGCGCTACCGCCACGGGGGCCAGCGCCAGCATGGAATGGGACATCTATGGGGGCTACAAGGGGAGCATCAATAGCGACCTCGGCTACGACGTCGGGATCCTGACCTACAACTACCCCGGCGATAACCTGAGCAGTGGCAACGCCAAGCCGGACACGGTCGAGCTCTACGGCGCGCTGAGCTACAAGTGGCTCACGGCCAAGTACTCGGTAACGACCGGCAGCCTGTTCGGCTGGACCAAGCCGGACGGCGGGAAGACCAGCGGCAGCGGCTACCTCGATCTTTCGGCGAGCTACGACATGGGCAACGGCCTGTCCCTGGGCGCCCACGTCGGCCACCAGACCGTCAGCGGATTCAGCGACGCCAGCTACAGCGATTACAACGTCAGCGTGAGCAAGGACATCGCGAAGGTGGGAACCGTCGGCCTTCTGCTGTCCGGCACCAACGCCAAGGACGACTGCGCGGCGGGCGAGGCCTACTGCTTCGCTGGATACCAGGCCGGCAAGAACACCGCGGTCCTGACCTTCAGCAAATCGTTCTAAAGGCGCGGAGCGGGCGGCCAGTCCGCCCGTCCGGCCAGGGAGCCAATATATGAAATTCCTCACCGCAATTATCAAGCCGTTCAAGCTCGACGAGGTGCGCGAAGCCCTCTCGGCGATCGGCGTGCAGGGCATCACCGTCACCGAGGTCAAGGGCTTCGGCCGGCAAAAGGGCCACACCGAGCTCTACCGGGGCGCGGAGTATGTCGTCGATTTCCTGCCCAAGGTGAAGATCGAAGCCGCGATCAAGACCGAAATCCTCGAGCAGGCGATCGAGGCGATCGAGAAGGCGGCCAACACCGGCAAGATCGGTGACGGAAAGATCTTCGTGTTCGATCTGGAAAAAGTCATTCGCATCCGCACCGGCGAGACCGATGCGGCGGCGTTATAGGGAGATCAAGATGAGAAAGTTCCTTACAACCCTCGCGCTGTTTGCCATCGCGGGCTTCGCCGTGCCCGCGTTGGCGGCGGATGCACCCAAGCTCGACACCGGCGATACGGCGTGGATGCTGACGTCGACCGTGCTGGTGATCGTGATGATCGTGCCGGGCCTCGCGCTGTTCTACGGCGGCATGGTCCGGAGCAAGAACGTCCTTTCGATCCTGATGCAGGTATTCGTGGGCTTTTCGCTGATCTCCGTGCTCTGGGGTCTGCTCGGCTATTCGTTGGCCTTCAGCGACGGCAACAGCTTCGTCGGTGGCCTCTCCAAGGCCTTTCTGTCCGGCGTAAAAGCCGATTCCCTGTCGGGCACAATCCCCGAGTACGTGTTCTCGGCGTTCCAGATGACCTTCGCGGCGATCACGCCCGCGCTGATCATCGGAGCTTTCGCCGAGCGCATGAAATTCTCGGCGGTGCTCTGGTTCCTGGGGCTTTGGCTGCTCGCGGTGTATTCACCGATCGCCCATATGGTGTGGGGCGGCGGCTGGATCGGCGGCAAGGGTGCGATCGACTTCGCGGGCGGAACGGTGGTGCACATCAACGCCGGGGTTGCTGGCCTAGTGGCGTGCCTGGTGCTCGGTCCGCGCAAGGGCTACGGCAAGGTCGCGATGCCGCCGCACAACCTGACGCTGACGCTCATCGGCGCCTCGCTGCTGTGGGCCGGCTGGTTCGGCTTCAACGCCGGCAGCGCGCTCGGCTCCAATGGCAGCGCCGGCGTAGCGATGATGAACACGCAGCTCGCGACCGCCGCCGCGGTGCTCGGCTGGATGTTCGCGGAGTGGATCGCCAAAGGCAAGCCGAGCCTGCTCGGTGCGGCTTCCGGTGCGGTGGCCGGCCTGGTTGCGATCACGCCTGCCTGCGGCAACGCGGGGCCCATGGGAGCGATCGTGCTCGGCATCATTGCCGGTGTGGTGTGCTTCTGGTCCGCGGTTTACCTGAAGAAGGCTATCGGCTATGACGACTCGCTCGACGCCTTCGGCGTGCACGCCATCGGCGGCATCGTCGGCGCGCTGCTGATCGGCATCCTGGCCTCGCCCGCACTGGGCGGCCAGGGCTTCGGCGGCGACAACAAGAGCATCGCGCAACAGCTCATGGTGCAAGTCGAGGCGGTCGGCTTCACGATCGTGTACGACGCCGTCGTCACCTTCGTCATCCTCAAGATCATCAGCATGTTCACCAGCCTGCGGGTGACCGACGAAGCCGAGACCGAGGGTCTGGACATCGCGGAACACGGCGAGAACGCATACAACGGCTGACGCCTAGAAAGACACCTCCTCCTCACGTTACCGGGGCGCTGCGGCGCCCCGTTTTTTTTGGGGTCTCGCAAGGCGCTCGAGCAAGTCGAACAGCTGCGCCCGCTCGAGGGCGGTGAAGCGGGCCGCGAAGCGCCTCTCGTGCGCATGGACGCGCCGCATGACGCCGGCAAGAAAGGTCCGTCCGGAGCGGGTCAGCCAGAGTCCGTTCGTGCGCCTATCTTGGCCCTTGCGCCGCTCGATCAGACCGCGGGCCTCCAGCTCGTCGAGGACCGCCACCATCGTGGACCGGTCGCGGCGCACCGCCTCCGCGAGCCGACTCTGGGTGAGTCCGGGATTGGCGTCGATCAGCACCATGATTCCCAGCCGACCCGGCGACAGGCCGTGGACCATTTCGGCGAAGTCCCGGAATACGGCCTGCTGGGCGAGGCGAAGCCGGTACCCGATCAGGCGTGGCAGCGCCCCTTGGCGCAGGGTCTGCGCATCAGCCCGCTTCTTTGTTCGCCGAATTGGTTTGGGTGCCAAACAATTTGAGATTTCGACGGTCGCGGTATAGCATCGTAGAAAAAGCATGTCGTGTTCGCAACCGCGGCAGGACATCTTGGCGGCTGACATGAATGGAGCCGAACATCTTCTAGGCGCCGAGGCGCTCTCTCGTTATGGCGCGCGCGCGGCCCTCATCTGCGGCGCCGAGACAGTGACCTACGCGGCGCTTGCGGAACGCGCCAAGCGCGCCGCCGGTGCCCTCGCAGCGCTCGGCGTGGAGCCCGGCGACCGGGTACTCATCCTGATGCGCGACACGCCGGATCTCGCCGCCGCCTGGTTGGGCTGCCTGTGGCGGGGCGCCGTCGCGGTCGCGCTGAACAGCCAACTCGCCGAGGACGACTACCGTTTCGTACGGTCAGACAGCGGCGCACGGCTCGCGATCATCGAGGATCGATTTGCGCAAGGACTGCCCGGACTGGTCCAGGCTCTGGCGCGCGAACGCCGCCTCGCGATCGCCGGTCGTGCCTCGGGCGGCGCAGCCGATTGGTACGAAGCCATGGCACGCGCCGATCCCGACCCGGTGCCCTACGCGGCCGCGCCGGAAGACGCGGCGTTCTGGCTGTATTCCTCTGGCACCACGGGCCGGCCGAAGGGCATCATTCACACGCACAAGGACGTCTTGCCCGCGGGGCAGACATTGCGCGAGATCACCGCATTGCAGCCCGGCGACAAGGTGCTCGCGACCTCGAGGATGTTCTTCGCCTACGGGCTGGAGAACGGTCTGCTCGGGCCGCTGTCGATCGGAGCATCCTCCGTACTGTGCCCGGACTGGTCCGATGTCGAGCATGTCTGCGCGCTGGTGGCGGAGCACCGGCCGGCCGCGTTCTTCAGCGTGCCGTCGTTCTACCGGCGCCTGCTCGCGCTTGGAGCGCGGGCGCTCGAGCCGTTTCGGGAGGTGCGGTACTTCTTCGCCGCAGGCGAGCGCCTGCCCGAATCCATGGTCGCGCAATGGCGCAAGGCGGTGGGGCACGAGATTCTTTCGGTCTACGGGATGTCGGAGACGTTTTGCGTTTCCATCGTCACGCCGGTCGGCACCTCGAACGGAAAGCGCACGGGCAAGCCGCTGCGAGGCGTCGAGATGCGCCTCGTGGCGCTCGAGGGCCATGCGGCGAAGGACGGAGAGCCGGGTGTGCTATGGCTGCGACATCCCGCGCTCGCGATCGGCTACGCAAACCGCAAAGAGCAGACGCGTGAACAATTCCTGGACGGCTGGTTCTGCACCAAGGACGTGTTCGTGCGCGACGCGGAAGGCTTCTATGCCCACCAGGGCCGCTCCGACGAGCTGGTCAAGGTGTCGGGCCAGTGGGTCAAGCCGAGCGAGCTCGAGGAAGTCGTGCTGGGTGAAGACTCGATCACGGAGGCGGTCTGCGTGCCGCTGGCCGACGCCGACGGTTTCGAGCGGCTGGCGCTGTTCCTGGCGGCCGAAGGCGATCCGCAGGGCGCGATCGAGGCCGCCGCGCGGGCCTGCGAAGCGCGGCTGCCGCGTCACAAGCGCCCGAAGTGGATCCGTACGGTTGAGACTCTCCCTCGAACGGCTACGGGCAAGGTGCAACGCTTCAAGCTGCGCGAAATGCTGCAGCGCGAGTTCGGCCGCAAGGAATAGAATCCGTCCCTTTACCTGAGTGCATAGCTAGAGGACAGCATGGCCTACGCCATTCCGATTTGGACGCCCCCCTCGTTGCCGGTCGCGGGGTCGGGGGACAGCTTTCCGGTGCGGCGCATCTTCTGCGTCGGCCGCAACTACGTTGAGCACCAGAAGGAGATGGGAGGAGACGGCCGCGAGGCGCCGTTCTTCTTCATCAAATCCGCTCACTCGCTCGTGCCGCTGGGCGGCGACGTGCACTACCCGGCGAAGACGGCCAATTATCACTATGAGACCGAGATGGTGGTCGCGATCGGGAAGGGGGGGCGCCGCATCGACGCCGGCAAGGCGAACGAGCATGTATTCGGCTACGGGGTCGGGTTGGACATGACGCGTCGCGACCTGCAGCAATGGGGCAAGGATCACGGCCGGCCGTGGGATTTCGGCAAGGATTTCGACGAGGCGGCCCCTTGCGGGGCGCTTGTACCGGCCGCCAAGATCGGGCATCCGTCGAAGGGCGCGATCGTGCTCGTCGTGAACGGCAAGGAGCGCCAGAAGGCGGACCTTGCGGACATGATCTGGTCGGTGCCGGAGCAGATTGCCTATCTTTCGGATTACTACACGCTCGAGCCGGGCGATCTCATCTTCTCCGGCACCCCGGCCGGCGTCGGGCCCGTGAAGCCGGGCGATGAGTTGGAGGCGCGCGTCGAGGGCGTGGGCGAACTGAAGGTGAAGATCGTCCCCGCGCTGTGAGGCTTTACGGCTACTTTCGCAGCTCGGCGGCGTTTCGCGTTCGGATCGCGCTGAACCTGAAGGGGCTGGCGTACGAGCCCCGGTTCGTGCACCTGGCGCGGGGCGAGCACCGGCAGGCCGAATACGGGTCGCTCAACCCGCAAGGTCTGGTTCCCGCGCTCGAAGATGGCGGGAAACTGCTCACGCAGTCGCTCGCGATCATCGAGTACCTGGAGGAAAAGCACCCCAGCCCGCCCTTGCTGCCGAAGGATCTGCTCGGGCGGGCGCGGGTGAGATCGCTAGCGCTGCTGGTCGCATGCGAGATCCACCCCCTGAATAACCTGCGCGCCCTTCAATACCTGGTCAACGAGCTGGGACACAGCGAGCAGGACAGGGACAGGTGGTATCAGCACTGGATTCACGACGGCATGGCCAAGCTGGAGGGCGACCTGGCGGGGAACCGCCGCGGCCGGTTCTGTCACGGCGACACGCCGACTATGGCCGACTGCTGCCTGGTGCCGCAGGTCTTCAACGCGCAGCGATACAAGTGCGATTTGTCGCACGCCCCGACCGTGATGGAGATATTCGACGAATGCATGAAGCTCGATGCCTTCCAGCGCGCCCAGCCGTCGAGGCAGCCGGACGCGGAGTAGGGACACCGCGCTAGGCCGTTGCCTGCGCAGCCCGACCCGCGTCGGTCAGGAAAGGCTCCACCAAGAGGCGCAGGCCCTCCCGAACATACTGCTCGAGCGAGTAGCGTTCGCCGAGGGCCCAGTGTTTGAGCGCCCAGGCGTGACAGAACATGACGTGCGAGTACGCGAGCAGCTGCTCGTTGACCGGATGCATGTCGCCCGCGTCGACGCAGGCGAGGATGCAGGCCTCCAGGATCCGGTTGGTGCGCGTCTCGCCATCCATGATGAGGGCGCGACGGTCCGCGCGCAGTGACTTGGTCGAACGGTAGGTGAGCACCGTTGCGTCGCGCCAGCGGTCGACGATCGCGCAGTAGGTACGTATCGCGGTGCATAGTCTCTCGACCGGGTGTTCGATGCCTTCGAGCCTGGGCGGGATCTCATGCTCGTAGCTCTCGATAACGAGCATGAGCGCGAGGAGCAGCACGTCGTCTTTGTCGCGAAAGTACTGGTAGACGAGACCGGTGCTCACACCCGCTTCGCGCGCGATTTGCTGGATCGTGGTGGTGTAATAGCCTTGGGCCGCGAAGAGCTTTACTGCCGCGCGCACCACCTGGCCGCGGCGCTCCTCTATCAGACGAGGATCTGAAACGAGACTCTCGACGTGAGCGGGTGACCGGTCTCGTCCGGCGGGGGTGCGCGCGCCCGCCGGGCGGGCGTGCCTGCCGGCGGCGCCGCTCGTAGCCATCAGTTGCCCGCGAATTGGGGCTTTTGCTTGTTGACGAAGGCGCTGTAGGCCCGCTCGAAGTCTCCGGTCTGCATACAGATGGCCTGGGCTTCGGCCTCGGTTTCGAGCGCCTGCTCGATCGACAGGCTCCACTCCTGGTGCAGGCATTTCTTGGTCATGGAGTGGGCGAAGGCCGGGCCGTGCGCCAGGTCGTGCGCCATCTTCTGTGCCCTGGGGAGAAGGTCAGGCCCCGGAACGAGCTCGTTGTAGTAGCCCCAGGCGAGGCCCTCTTGGGCGCTCATGCTGCGTCCGGTGTAGAGAAGCTCGGCGGCGCGGCCCTGGCCGATGATGCGTGGCAGGATGGCGCAGGCGCCCATGTCGCATCCGGCGAGGCCGACGCGCACGAACAGAAAGGCGGTCTTGCACTCGGGCGTGCCGTAGCGCAGGTCGCTTGCCATCGAGATGATGGCGCCGGCGCCGGCGCAGATGCCATCGACCGCGGCGATGATCGGCTGAGGGCAGGTGCGCATTTCCTTGACCAGGTTTCCGGTCATGCGGGTGAAGCTCATCAGATCGGGCATCTCCATCTTGACCAGCGGCCCGATGATGTCGTGCACGTCGCCGCCGGAGCAGAAGTTGCCGCCCTCGCCGGTAAATACCACGGCGCGTACATCGTCGGCGTACTGCAGTTTGTGAAAGGTATCCCGCAGCTCGGCGTAGCTGTCGAAGGTAAGGGGATTCTTTCGCTCCGGCCGGTTGAGGGTGACGGTCGCGACGCGGTCGGAAACCTGCCAATTGAAGTGCTGCGGACGCCAGTCCGCGGCTTTGAGCTTGTACATGTGAGCCTCTTGTTCCGGTGTATGGTGGGTAATCTCAGCCGACCATCGTCAGGCCGCCGCTGACGGAGAGCACCTGACCGGTGACGAAGTCCGATCGGGCACTGGCGAAGAACAGCACTGCGTCGGCGACTTCGGAGGGTTTGGCCAGGCGCTGCATCGGCGTCACGCGCACGAAGGCCTCGCGGTGTTTTTCAGGCACCGCCGCGAGCAGCGGGGTGTCGGTGGGGCCGGGGCAAACGCAGTTGACGTTGATATTGAAGCGCGCCATTTCTCGCGCCAGCGACTTGGTAAATGCGATTGCGCCGCCCTTCGCGCCTGCGTAGACGCTTTCGCCAAGGCTGCCGACGCGTCCCGCGTCGCTCGAAACGGTCACGATCTTGCCGGCCTTGCGCTCGATCATCGGGTCGAGGAAGGCCCGGGTCACGGCAATCGGCCCGAGCAGATTGAGATCGATCACTTTGCGCCAGAAGTCGGGGGTGTTCTTCACGAAGGGCTCGATCTTGCCCCAGCCCGCCACGTTGACCACGATGTCCACCTGCTTACCGTGCGCGGCAATCGCCGTCCGATAGGCGTCGATCGACGCGGGGTCGGTCACGTCCAGCCGGTGGAACTCCGCGCTGCCGCCGCTCTGGCGGATCGCTTCGGCCGCTGCCTTGCCGTTCTCCACCGCGATATCGCCGAGGACCGCGTGCGCACCTGCCGCGGCAAGCGCTTCGGCGGTCGCCCGACCGATGCCTGACGCCGCCCCCGTGATGACCGCCGTCTTTCCGTCCAATCGCATCGCATGACCCCTTGAGCAAGTTTCTGAATGATCATTCATTCAGTCAACGGCGTCAAGCGGAGGGGCCCGGCGGCGACCCTGATCAGCCCTGTCCGCGGCTGCGCAAGAGCGCGCCAAACGGCCGGTCTACCTCGTCGATATGCCTGAAAAGCCAGTCTTGCAGAAAATGTGAGCTCTCACTGACACTCGTCGTATCAAGCCTCACGGTAAAGCGCATCAGCGCCTCGAGCAGGCGTTGATGCTCTCCGCGGTGGCGCTCGGCGCTCGCCCCGACCTCGTCCATCAAGCGTTCCTCGGTAGCAAAATGGTGCTCCGTATAGCGCACCAGCTCGCGCAGCGATTCGACCAGTTCATCCAGTTCTCGGCCCGAGCTCAACGCTCCCTGCAGGCGGTTGATGAGCTCGAGCAGATGCCGATGCTGGCCGTCGATGACTTCGATGCCCACCTCGTAGCGGGGACTCCACTGCACGCGCCTCCCCGCCGCGGCCCCGGGCGACGGCGGCGCGGCGCGGCGCGGCGCGTGTCCGGTAATGTCGAACAGCGCGACCACAGTCGCCGGCCCGTCCGGCAGTGTCGCTTGGGTGACGGACAACTCGACATCGAAGCGGCTGCGGTCGCTGCGCAGGCCACGCAGCCCAATCGTGGTTTCGGCTGGCGAAGCCAGCGCCTGCACCGCCCGATCGCGGTCGCGCTCGTCGATCAGCTCCGCGAACGGCATCGGCATCGCGTCTTGCCCCAGACCGAATGCGCGTACAAGCGCCGGACTCGCATGCCGCAAGACCCCGTCGCGCACCACGCCGACTGCGAGCAGGTTGGCGGAAACCAGGGCCTCCACGCACGCGCTTTCGACCGCGGCTTGGGCGGCGGCGGCCGAGGGCGACTCAGGATCGCTCACGACGGGCTCCTAGCTGCCGGCGCGAAACAGCATCTTGAGATCTTCGCCGATCGGCTCGCCCTTCATCGGCCCCCCAGGCCCGCCGACGCGGCGCGTCCAGACCCGGGTTTCGGAGCCCTCGGCGAGCAGCGTGCCATCGTCGCGCATGACGCGATGCGAAAGCACGAACGACTTGCCGCCCCAGCGCAGCACGCGCGACTGGACCTCGCAGCGATCGCCGTGAACCGGCGAGGCCCTGAACTCGCAATTCGCCGCAACAAGCGGCATCGCGAGTGATTCGGCGCGCATGCGCTTCACGTCGTAACCGACGCTCGCGAAGAAGCTCCACGTCGCGGCGTCGAACCAACGGAAATAAGTGGGATAGAAGATGATCCCGGCCGGGTCGCAATCGCCCCAGTGCACCTCGCAGGCGAACCTGCCCACGATCGACTTGAATTCGGCCGCGGTCGTCGTCACGGGCTCAGCATTGCTCCCACGGCAGGCCCTCGAACCGCCAGCCGGCCAGGGAATTACGCCGATGCTGATCGTTCAGTTCTCCTTCGAAGCCTTGCACGACGTTGTAGATCTTCTTGAACCCCGCGCGCTCGAGCGCTTCGCCCGCCTCCTTCGAACGGTTGCCGCTGCGGCAAATGAGCAGGATCGGGCGCATGGTGTGATTGGTTCCGGCGAGCTTCTTGACCTGGCCCACGAAATGCGGATTGACTTCCCAGTCCGGACCGTCGTTCCAAGCGACATGCAGGGCCCCCACCGGATGGCCGACGAAGAGATACTCCATTTCGCTGCGGCAGTCGATGAACAGCGCATCGGAATTCCGATGCAAAAATTCGTAGGCCTGCTTGGGTTCGAGGTGCTGCATGTTCCGCACTCGTCGTGGCGCACGCCGATTATACGCCCGCGTGCGCAAGTGGTTGACAGATCAGGGGTTAGGAATGCAAACTGCACCCTTGCGCCGATTTGATGTTCAGCTTGCGGGCGCCGAACCGCCGGAAGGCGATGACAAAGAAATGCCGCTAAAGAGACGCGTGCCGCCACACTACCGAAGGCCCGTTTCCTGCGAAAGCTGAACGGGCTTTTTGTTTTTCCGGACTACACCATGAACCAGCCCTCCCACGCCGCAAAACTCGAATCGCTTCTCGCCGAACGCATCCTGCTCCTCGACGGGGCCATGGGGACGATGATCCAGCGCGAGAAACTGTCGGAAGAGCAATACCGCGGCG
>CAZLUX010000002.1:5656-37905 GCA_964562815.1 uncultured Enterobacteriaceae bacterium | reverse complement strand
GCCATGGGGACGATGATCCAGCGCGAGAAACTGTCGGAAGAGCAATACCGCGGCGCGCGCTTCAGCGACTGGTCCCAGGAAGTCCGGGGCAACAACGACCTGCTGAGCCTGACGCAGCCGGACCTGATCCGCCGCATCCATTGCGACTACCTCGCGGCAGGCGCCGACATCATCGAGACGAACACCTTCAATTCCACTTCCGTGTCGATGGCCGACTACGGGATGGAATCCCTCGTTCGAGAACTCAATCTCGCCGCCGCCACGCTTGCGCGCGGCGCGGCCGATGAGTGGGAGGGAAAGGACCCGTCGCGTCCGCGTTTCGTCGCCGGCGTGCTGGGGCCGACCAGTAAGACCGCTTCCTTGTCGCCCGACGTCAACGACCCGGGCTTTCGCAATATCAGCTTCGACCAGCTGGTAGCGGCCTACGGGGAAGCGCTCGAGGGCCTGCTGGACGGCGGCGTGGACCTGATCCTGGTCGAGACCGTCTTCGATACGCTGAACGCGAAGGCGGCCCTGTTCGCGATCGAAACCTGCTACGAGCGGCGCGGCACTCGCCTGCCGGTTATCGTTTCAGGCACGATTACGGACGCTTCGGGGCGTACGCTCTCGGGGCAGACGGCCGAGGCGTTCTACAACTCGGTATCCCACCTCCGGCCGCTCGCGGTCGGCCTCAATTGCGCGCTCGGCGCAAAGGAGCTTCGTCCGTACGTTGAGGAACTGTCCGGTGTCGCCGAAGCCTACATTTCCTGCCATCCGAACGCCGGGTTGCCGAACGCCTTCGGCGAGTACGACGACACGCCCGACTCGATGGCGCGCCAGATGGGGGAGTGGGCGCGTAGCGGCTGGTTGAACATTGCCGGCGGCTGCTGTGGAACCACCCCGGAGCACATCAAAGCCATCGCGGAGGCGTTGCGCGGCGTGGCTCCGCGCGTCATTCCCGCTTTGCCGAAAAAGCTGCGGCTTGCCGGCCTCGAGCCGCTCAACGTCGGCGACGACTCCCTGTTCGTGAACGTCGGCGAGCGCACGAACGTCACCGGATCGAAGGCCTTCGCCCGCCTGATTCTGGCCGGAGATTACGCCTCCGCGCTGTCGGTCGCGCGCCAGCAGGTCGAGAACGGCGCGCAGATGATCGACGTCAACATGGACGAGGCGATGCTCGACTCGGAAAAGGCGATGACGACCTTTCTCAGTCTGATCGCCTCCGAGCCCGACATCGCGCGCGTGCCGGTCATGATCGACTCCTCCAAGTGGAGCGTGATCGAGGCCGGCCTGAAGTGCGTCCAGGGCAAGGGCGTCGTCAACTCGATCAGCCTGAAAGAGGGCGAAGCAGAGTTTCTGCGCCAGGCGCGACTGGTGCGCAAGTACGGCGCTGCCGCGATCGTGATGGCCTTCGACGAAAAGGGGCAGGCCGACACGCTGGAACGGCGTAAAGCCATCTGTCAGCGCTGCTACGACCTGCTCACGCAAGAAGCCGGCTTCCCGCCCGAAGACATCATTTTCGATCCCAACATCTTCGCCATCGCAACCGGCCTCGAGGAGCACGCCCGCTACGGCATCGACTACCTGGCCGCCGTCGAATGGATCCGCGATAACCTGCCCTTCGCAAAAGTCTCCGGCGGTGTGTCGAACCTGTCGTTCTCGTTCCGAGGCAACGACGCCGTACGCGAAGCGATGCACACCGCGTTCCTGTATCACGCCGTGCGCGCGGGGATGACGATGGGGATCGTCAACGCGGGGCAGCTCGGCGTCTACGAAGACATCGAGCCGCAGCTTCTGGAGCACGTCGAAGACGTCATCTTCAACCGCCGCGAAGACGCAACCGAGCGCATGATCGAGTTCGCCAACTCGGTCAAGACAGGCGCCAAGGAAAACGTCAAGGACGAGGCTTGGCGCAATGGAAGCGTCGAAGAACGGCTGACGCATGCGCTCGTCAGCGGCATCGCGACCTACGTGGTCGAGGACACGGAGGAGGCGCGCCAGAAGTTCGCGCAGCCGATCGAGGTGATCGAAGGTCCGCTGATGGACGGCATGAACGTCGTCGGCGACCTCTTCGGCGCCGGCAAGATGTTCCTGCCGCAAGTGGTCAAATCGGCGCGCGTCATGAAGCTGGCCGTTGCGCACCTGATTCCTTTCATCGAGGCAGAGAAGGCAAAGAGCGGCCAGGCAGGTCGCCCCAAGGGCAAGATCGTGATTGCGACGGTCAAGGGCGACGTGCATGACATCGGCAAGAACATCGTTGCCGTGGTCCTTCAATGCAACAACTACGACGTGGTAAACCTCGGCGTAATGGTCCCCGCGCAGACGATTCTCGAGACCGCGCGGCGCGAGAAGGCCGATGCGATCGGCCTCTCGGGCCTGATCACCCCGTCGCTCGAGGAAATGGCGCACGTCGCGCGCGAAATGCAGCGCGAGGGCTTCAGCGTGCCGCTGCTGATCGGCGGCGCGACGACCTCGCGCGCCCACACTGCGGTGAAGATCGCGCCCAACTATCCGGGACCGGTGGTCTACGTCCCGGACGCTTCGCGCAGCGTCACCGTAGTCAGCAGCCTGCTTTCGGGCGAGCAGCGCGAAGCCTTCGTCGCCGAGGTGCAGGCCGACTACGAGCGTATCCGGGTCCAGCACCGGGAGAAGAAGGGTCCGGGTCCGCTGCATCCGATCGCGGAGGCGCGCCGCCTTGGGCTCAAGACGGATTGGAAGAGCTACCGACCACCGGTGCCGCGCAAGCTAGGGGTGACCGTGCTGCGCGACTACCCGCTGCAAGAGCTGCTGCCGTACATCGACTGGACGCCGTTTTTCCAGACCTGGGAGCTGTCCGGCTCATATCCGAAGATCCTCGAGGATCCGGTGGTCGGCGAGGCCGCGCGCAAGGTGTTCGCGGACGCGCAGGCGGAGCTCAAGCGACTGGTGACCGAGAAATGGATTACGGCCAATGCGGTGTTCGGGCTCTTCCCCGCCGCACAGGTGAACGGCGACGACATCGAGATCTACCGCGACGAGCAGCGACGTGATGTGCTCATGACCTGGCACAACCTGCGCCAGCAAAACCATAAGCCGGCGGGACGGCCGAACCTGTGCCTGGCCGATTTCGTGGCTCCCAAGAGCTCCGGGGTGCCCGATTACATCGGCGCGTTCGCAGTAACCGCAGGGGGTGGCATCGAAGCCAAGATCGCCGAGCTGGAAGCGAACCACGACGACTACGCGGCAATCATGCTCAAGTCGCTCGCCGACCGCCTCGCCGAGGCGCTTGCCGAGCGTCTGCACGAACGGGTGCGTCGTGAATTCTGGGGTTACGCTGCCGACGAAAAGCTGGGCAACGCCGAGCTCGTGGCAGAACAGTACCGCGGCATACGACCTGCGCCCGGCTATCCAGCCTGTCCGGACCACACGGAAAAGCGCGCACTGTTCGATCTGATCGGGGCCGACCGCGACGCGGACATTCATCTCACCGAGTCCTACGCGATGCTTCCGGCATCCTCGGTGTCGGGCTTTTACCTCTCCCACGCCGATGCACGTTACTTCGCGGTGGGCAAGATCGGCCGCGACCAGCTCGAGGATTATGCGGGGCGCAAGGGCATGAGCGTCGCGGAAGCCGAGCGCTGGCTCGCGCCGTATCTCGCCTACGAGCCCGAAGCGCCGGCGGCAGCAGGAGCGGCCGCGTAGTTATAATCGAAGGGGTGATCAACAACTTCTTCCTGGAGCAAGGGCATGGGCAAGGGTGACAAGCGCACGCGGCGCGGCAAGATCTACAAGGGCAGCTACGGCAAAAAGCGCCCGCAGCGCGCGAAGAAGAAGGGCAGCTAGATTCTTACGATGCCCGCATGACCGCCGGCGCCAGGCTGTTCGTCGCCTTAGGGGCGGCGCTTGCAGCGCTCGCCGTGATACTCGGCGCCTTTGGGGCGCACGCACTCAAGACCCGGCTCCCCCCGGACCTGCTCGAGGTCTACCACACCGCCGTTCAATACCATTTCTGGCATGCGCTGGGCGTGCTTGCCGTCGGCCTCGCCATGCAGCAGCTTCCGGACGCCGGGTGGCTGCGTGCCGCAGGATGGTTGCTGACGGCGGGCGTCGTCGTCTTCTGCGGAAGCCTCTACCTGCTGGCGCTTACGGGGGCGCGCTGGCTGGGCGCCGTCACGCCGCTTGGCGGCGTCGCATTCATCCTGGGCTGGCTCGCGCTGGCCGTCGCTGCGCTACGCGCCTAGCGCTTCCGGCGCAATCGCGCCGTCCTCCGGCAACCTGATCACCCTTGCCGCCTCGACGTAGCGCGCCAGCGGCCAGTCTCCGAGCGCGCGTTGCAGCGCCCGAAGGTGCTGCTCATCCGCCAGCTCGAGCAGCACGCGACGCGGCGCGGCTTCGCGCAGCAGGCGCGCCAGGGTGACCTGCATTTCGACGCGACCGCTGCAGCATGGACAGCCTCGAGGCGCAAGCTCGCGCCAGCCGGGCCGCGCGCGAAGCAGCCGCGCAATCACCGCCTTTCTGACATCCGCCGTCGCGCCTGTGACGATGTGGACCGGCGTGCGACTCACTTGCGCCAGAACGCGGGCGTAAACAGCACCAGCACGGTGAGCAGCTCCAGCCGCCCCAGCAGCATCGCGCCGGAGCACAGCCAGGTCTGGAAGGCGTTCAGCTGCGCAAAGTTCGCCGCAGGGCCGACCTGCCCGAGGCCCGGACCGAGGTTGTTGATGCAGGCCACTACGGCGGAGAAGGCGGTCACGAAGTCCAGCCCGGTCGCCGCAAGAAGCATCGTGATCACGCTTATCGTGCCGCCATAAACGAGCATGAACGCGAGCACGGCGAAGATGATGTTGTTTTCGACCGGGTGTCCGCCGAGCTTGACCGGAATGTATGCGCGCGGATGGACGATGCGCGCCAATTCCCTGAATGCCTGCTTGAACATCAGCATCGCCCTGACCATCTTGATGCCGCCGCCCGTCGATCCCGAGCAGCTCACGAATGAAACCAGAAACAGCATCCAAAGGGGAGCGAACAGAGGCCATACGCCGAAGTTGGTGTTCGCGTAGCCGGTCGAGGTCGCGACCGAAACCAGGTTGAAGGCCGTATAGCGCAGTGCGACCCAGAAATCCCGGTACACGCCCTTCGCCAAAAGGAACAGCGTAATGCCGACCACGCTCACGGCGATCACCGCCAGGAATACACGGACCTCGGGGTCGTCGCGGTAAGACCTGAGGCTGCGTTTGCGCAGGACTTGGAAATGGGTGGCGAAGTTAATTCCGGCGATCAGCATGAATACGATCGTCACGCCCTCGATCGCCGGCGAGTTCCAGTGCGCAAAGCTTGCATCGTAGGGGGAGAAACCGCCGGTGCTCATGGTCGTGAAGGCGTGCATGACCGCGTCCAGCCAGGTCATTCCGGCCCAGCGCATCGCAAGCACACAGGCCAAGGTAAGCAGCGCGTAGACGCCCCACAGTCCCTTGGCGGTCTCGGTGATACGCGGCGTGAGCTTGGTGTCTTTCATCGGACCGGGCGTCTCGGCCTTCAGGATCTGGCGTCCCCCGACTCCGAGGAGCGGCAGGATCGCGACAACCAGAACCAGAATCCCCATTCCGCCCAACCATTGCAGCTCGCAGCGCCAGAAGTTGATCGATGGAGGCAGACGGTCGAGCCCGCTCAGCACCGTCGCACCAGTGGTCGTGAGGCCCGACATCGCCTCGAAGTACGCCTCGGTAAAGGTCAGCTTCGGAAGATAGGACATCAACGGCAGGGCGCCGAAGGCAGGCAGCACCGCCCACGCGAGCGTCACCAGCAAGAAGCCGTCACGCGCCTGAAGCTCGCGCTGACGGCCGCGTGTCGCGACCCAGGCCAGCCCCCCGGCCAGCGCGGTAGCCAGAATCGCGGTGTCGTAGGCCTGCTCGGCGCCGTCGGCAAGATGCAGCGACAAGCCGAGCGGCACGAGCATGGTGGCGGCGAAGATGATCACCACCACCGACAACAGGTTCAGGACGGCATTGAGCCTTTCCATCGCCTCGCGCGTCCGGCGTCAGAGAAAACGCACGCCGACCTGGAACAACTTTTCCACCCGCGGCAACGTCTTCTTGTCTGCGACGAAAACGATCACGTGATCCTCGGCCTGGATTACCGAGTCGTGGTGCGCCATGATGACCTCCTCGCCCCGAACCAGCGCACCTATGGTTGTTCCCGCCGGAAGATCGATTTCGTCGATCCGGCGGCCGGTCACGCGGCAGGATTCACGGTCTCCGTGCACCACGGCCTCGAGCGCCTCGGCCGCGCCGCGACGAAGGCTGTGAACCGATACGATGTCGCCACGGCGCACATGCGCCAGCAGCTTTCCGATGGTCGACTGCGCAGGCGAGATCGCGATGTCGATCTCGCCGCTTTGCAGCAAGTCGACATAGGAACGGCGGTTGATCAACGCGACGACACGTCGCGCGCCCATGCGCTTGGCGAGCAGCGCGCTCATGATGTTGTGCTCGTCGTCGTTGGTAACGGCTACGAACAGATCCATCTCGGCAATGTTTTCCTGCTCCAGCAGCTCTTCGTCGGTGGCGTCACCGTTGAGCACCAGCGCCCGGTTGACCTTGGCGGCCAGCATCTCGCAGCGGCGCTTGTTGTGCTCGACGACGCGAACCGAGTAGTCGTTCTCGAGCGCGCGCGCGAGGCGCAGGCCGATATTCCCGCCGCCGGCCACCATCACTCGCTTCACCGGGCGGTCCATGCGACGCAGCTCGCGCATGACCCGTCGGATGTGCTTCTCCGGGGCGAGGCAGAATATCTCGTCGCCGACCTCGATCACCGTATCGCCGTCGGGCACGATGGCTCGGTCCCTGCGGAAGATCGCGACGACCCGGACATCGACACCGGGTATATGGCGCCTCAGGTCCTTCAGCTGCCGGCCCACGAGCGGTCCGCCCTTGTAGGACCGAACCGCAACAAGGCTCACGCGGCCATCCGCAAAATCGAGCACCTGCAGGGCCTCCGGAAACTCGACGAGCTTGACGATGTAGTCGGTCAGCACCTGCTCGGGGCAGATAGACAAATCGACATCGAATCCGTCCGGACCGAGGACCTTTTCATCGTTGAGAAAATCCGTTGCGCGGATCCGAGCAACGCGGCGCGGTACGTTGAACATCCGCGCGGCCACCTTGCAGGCCACCAGGTTCGTTTCGTCCGATTGGGTGACCGCGATCAGCAGATCGGCATCCGCCGCACCGGCCTCGGCCAGCACGGACGGATGCGAGGCGCTGCCGACGAGCGTACGCAAATCGAACCGGTCCTGCAGTGCGTTCAGTCGGGCCGGATCGACGTCGACGATCGTGATGTCGTTCTGCTCTGAGACAAGACTTTCGGCAACCGATGCCCCGACCTGTCCGGCACCGAGAATGATGATTTTCAAGGTTGCGCTTTCCCCTTCGAAAGGCGCGCCATTGTAGTCCTTTTGCGCATCGGCATCAGGCTCAAGCCCCGTTCTCCTCGCGCCGGCCCACAGGCAGGCCAAGCGCCTTGAGCTTGCGATAAAGGTGCGTACGCTCGAGGCCTGAGCGCTCGGCGACCCTCGACATGCTGCCTTGCTCGCGCGCCAAGAGCCGCTCGAAATACACCCGCTCGAACGCCTCCCTCGCCTCGCGATAGGGTCGATCAAGGCCCAATTCAGGCGCGACCGGCGCTTGAATCCGGGCGGCCAGCACGCGCTCCACGTCAGCCAGTCCGATTTCCTCGTCCAAAGCCGTGTGAGCGAGATCCGTCACGACACTTTCCAGCTCGGCCAGATTGCCGGGCCATGGGTGATGGCGCAGCGCATTCAGCGCCGCGATCGAAAGCCGGCGCGGCGGGCAGGCCCTTGCCTCGACGAGCTGCGCAAGCATCAGAGACGCGAGATCCGGCACCTCCTCGGCGAACTCGCGCAGGGGCGGCAACTTGAGCGTCACCTGGGCAAGCCTTGCCGCAAGCTCGACGTCGAATTCGTGCTTCTCGCCCAGGGTCTTGGCGTCTACCGAGGCGAAGGAAACGACACGCACCTTGTGCTTGTCTGCGCGCGCGAGCAGAAAATCCAGGTTCTTCTGTTCGCTGCGGCCCAAGCGCGCCAAGTCCCGGATGAACAGGATTCCGCCCGTCGCGCGCGCCAGCAGCTCGGTTGTCGGCTCGGCCAATAGCGGATCACCCGAAAGGAACGGCGCCCCTGGCGCCGCCAGCAGACGCGCGAACAGCTCCGCCCGCATTCCCCGCTCGCCGCGCAACAGAAGCGGTACGGCCGTTTGCGCGACCTGTATCAGGCGCTTCTTGATGTCGGCCAGGACCGCCGATCGCCCCAGGGCGGCGAGGGAAATCTCGCGCGGTGCAACGACTTCCTGATTGCGCAGGGCGCGCTTGACGGTCGCCAGAAGCCTCTGCAGCGCGATCGGCTTCTCGAGAAAATCCAGCGCGCCGATGCGCGTTGCCTCTACCGCTGTCTCGATCGTGCCATGTCCCGACATCATGACGACCGGCATCGTGAGCTGACCCGTCGCCGCCCATTCCTTTAACAGCGTGATGCCGTCCGTGTCCGGCATCCAGATGTCGAGCAGCACCAGGTCGGGCCGTTGCCGCTCGCGAAGCAGGCGAGCCGCTCCCGCACTCTCGGCGAGCAACACCTGATGGCCTTCATCCGCGAGGATCTCCGAAAGGAGCTCGCGGATACCGACTTCGTCGTCTACGATCAGGATCTGCGCCATTGAATGTTCACATTTTCGTCATGGACCGATGTCAGGCCGCCTTGCTCGCGGCCCCCTGCTCGCCCATGGCTGGCAGCAACACGCTCACACACGCGCCCCGCTCGGCTCGATTTTCTATCGCGATACTTCCGTGATGTTCGTCCACAATCTTCTTGACGACTGCCAACCCAAGCCCCGTGCCCCGCGGCTTGGTAGTTACGTAGGGCTCGAAGATTCGCGTCATCATCTCCTCTGGAAATCCGGGCCCGTTGTCGCTGACCGCGATACGCACGCGATCGCCCAGCATCTCGGTGCGCACCTCGATCACCGGTCTGGTCGTCCACTTGTCGCTTTCGAGCGCGTCCTGGGCGTTCTGTATCAGGTTGTGCAGCACCTGCCGGATTTGCGTCGAATCGGCACGCACCGGGCGCAGCGCGGCAGATAGCCGAGCAATGATCGGTACCTTCGAGTTCTCGTACAGCGCAAGGACCTCCCTGACCAAGACGTTCAGATCCACGCCGGTGAGCGACGGCGCCGGAAGTCTGGCGTAGTCGCGGAAGGCGTCCACCATGGACTTGAGGGCAGCCACTTGCTTGACGATGGTTTGAGTCGCCCGTTTCAACGTCTCTGCGTCGTCCGCGGCGAGTCGACCGCCAAGCTTCAGCTCCAGACGCTCGGCCGAAAGCTGGATCGGAGTCAGGGGATTCTTGATTTCGTGCGCAAGGCGCCGGCCGACTTCCGCCCATGCCGTCGCGCGCTGCGCCTGTATCAGTTGCGTGATGTCGTCGAACACGAGTACGAAGCCCCCTTCAGTGGCGGTGCGCAATGCAGTACCGCGCACGAGCAGCGTCTTGCCGGTTCCTTTCGGAGCGAGCTCGAGTTGCCAGGTCCGCTCTCCGTTCACCAGGAATGCATCGCGTACCGGATTCGCGAACGCGTGCAAGCCGTATGGCCACGACTCGAGCGCCTTGCCCGACATCGAGACGAGCTCCTCGCCCAGGATAGCGGCGGCGCCGTGGTTGTAAATCGAAAGACGCAGGTCGCGATCGAACACCAGCACGCCCGCAGAAAGGTTGGCCAGGATGTTCTCGAGGTGGGCCTTGGCTGTTTCGAGCGCGACCCGGTTCGTTTCGACCACATGACGCGCTTCGTCGAGCTGCCGTGTCATCGAATTGAACGACTCCGTCAGAACACCGAGCTCGTCACGGCTCGTCACGGGCGCCCGGCGCGAGAAGTCGCCTCGGGCGACCGCCTGCGTGGCCTGCGCCAGATTGGCCAGCGGCGAGGACAGCCGGTTGGAAAGGATCACCGCCAGAGCAATCGCGAAGAAGAGCCCCATGAGCAGTGCAAGGGTTAGCGTCACGATGTAGATGCGCTTCAGTCCCTGCCTGGAGAGGGCGAGCTCGCGATAGTCGCGGTACGCCGCTTCGACAGCTTCGGCGCTGCGAGTAAACGACTCGGGGAGAGTCTGGCGCAGCTGGAGGTAGCGCGCCTCGTCGGAGAGCGACACCGTATTGATCGGCACCACCACGCGCAGCGCGAGCGGCTTGCCCGGTGAGGAATCGATAGCCGTATAGCTGCGGTTGATGCGCGCCTGACGCAACGCCTGCGCGCTGGGAACCTCCGGATAGAGCTTCGTCACGTCTTCGCTTGCGGTGGCCACCACCCGCCCGTTGCCGGAGACGATCACGGCCTCCTGCACGCCCGCTTGCTCGCGCAGGCGATTGAGAAGGACGACTTGGTCGGCCTGCTGGCGATCGGCAAGCTCGAGCGCCATGGCATGTCCCTTGACGTTCATCTCGGTGAGCATCTGATCGATCGCTCCCTGGGCGAGCGTAATCCCGCCCTCGAGCGCGGCGTCTACCTTTACGTCGAACCAGGATTCGATGCTCTTGCTCAGAAACTGGACCGAGACCGTGTAGACCAGCAATCCCGGTGCAATGGCCATCATTGCGAAGAGAACCAGGAAGCGAAGGGTCAGGCGCGATCCGAACACTCGCCGGCGATACTTGCGCGCAAGGGCGACGAGTTGATATGTCACCAGCGCAGCCAGCAGGGCCGCCAACCCGGCATTGAGCGCCAGCAGCACCGGGTAGTGCTGCTCGAAGAGCGAAGTGTTCGCGCTGGCGGTGGCGAGCAAGAACAGCAGCACGCCCGCGAGCGCGGCGCCGATGATCAATAGCACCTTCACTGCGCTGAGCCCCCCTTCGGTTGCCGGCTTTCGACCGGCGCCGGCGGTTGTTGCGGCGGCCGGAAGCTGAAGCGCTTCCATTGCGACTCGAGGTTCCACTCGCGATTCGTGAGCGCGCTGAGCTGAAAGGGCTTAGGCAGCAACGTGGTGTCCAGCCGCATCCGCACTGCCGCTTCGTACGTCGCGTCCGCGAGCGTGACCGTGCGATCTACCACCAACCAGTTGCGCAGCCGTCTCAGCACGTCCAGCGCTTCCTCGAGGGTGCCGAAGCTCTGCTGCAGCAATCCCGTCGAAAGGCGGTATTGCCGCGACAGCGCGTGGTAGGACAATCTGACCTGCATGCGCTTGGCAACGGTCTGCTGGTCGAACCAGTACCAGCGCGGACGCGACAGCTCGAACTCGAGCTCGAAATAGAGCGGCACACCGTTCTGCACCGCCTCCGCGAGCCTGGGCGTGATCTGAAAGCTGAACTGCGCGTTGAGCACGAGTCCCTCGTCCGTCGCACGCAGGTTGGCGTCGCGCACGATGATCTCGTCCGCGTAGGCGGAGGTACCCACGGCGATTGCGAGCGCCAGCAGGAGAAGCTTTGGGAGGAGGGCGATGCGTCGCATCGCGTGTTCAGGTCGGCTTGGCTAGCAAGGCAAAATAAAAGCCGTCGTTTTCCGGCCCGGGCAGCAGCGCGGATGCTGCGCCGTGCGGAAGCGGCAGGCGCGATATCTGCGGCGTGCGTGCCACGAAACGTTCGACCACGGCGTCGTTTTCCTCTCTGAATACAGAGCAGGTGACATACAGCAATTTACCACCCGGGGCGAGGACCCGCCAAAGAGCCTCCAGAATCGCCGACTGGCGCGCTGCAAACGCCTCCAGGTCGGTCGCACGACGCAACCACTTGATGTCCGGATGGCGGCGGACGACACCGGAGGACGAGCAAGGCACATCGGCGAGGATCCGCTCGAACGGTGTTGAATCCCACCAAGTGTCGAGCCGCGTGCAGTCCGCCGCCCGCAGCCGGGCGGTTAGGCCCAGCCGCGCCAGGTTACGCTCGATCAACCGGCAGCGCGTCGAGTCCGCGTCCAGCGCGGTGAGTTCGATATCTTCGAGCTCCAGCATGTGCGCCGATTTCCCTCCTGGCGCGGCGCAGGCGTCGAGCACGCGCTGTCCAGCCGCAAGCCCGAGGTAGGTCGCTGCGCGCTGCGCGCCGGCGTCCTGTACGGATACCTCCCCCTGCGCGAAGCCGGGCAGGCGGGAGATCGGGACTGGCGTGCCCAGAAGCAGCGCTCGATCAAGCAGTGGTCTGGCGGCAATGTTCTCGGCCTGCAGCCGCCGCAGGTATTCCGCGGTGGAAATTCTGCGTTCGTTCACTCGCAGGCACATCGGAGGGTGGGTGTTGCCTTCCTGCAGGACCCGCTGCCACGCCTCGGGATGACTACGCTGCACCGCCTCGATCCACCACCTCGGGTGCTGCCAGCGTGCCTCGAGATCCGATGAGATCCTTCGCTCGATGGCGGCACGATCGCGCAATAGGGTGCGCAACACCCCATTCACGAAACCCTTGGCCGGATGCTGACCGGCTATGGCGCAGGCGCGTACCGCCTGGTCGACGATCGTATGAGCTGCAAAGCGACCCGAATCCATGGCGTAGAAGGCGCACCACAGCAGTGCCTCGACGACCGGGTCCGTCCCGCCCCGCTTGCTGAGCGTGCGCGACATTGCTTGAACACGGCCGTAGCGGCGCAGCGTTCCGTGAGTCAGATCGAGCAAAGAGGCCCGCGACGCGCCCTCCTCTTGCACCGCTCGGTCCAGTTCCGTCGAAAGGCTGCGCCCGGCGGCGACACCGGCGACGACCCGCGCCGCTGCGGCCATGGCGTTCGCAAGCGGGGGCGCGACTGTCTTCTGCGCAGTGGCCTTGCGCGACGCCACAACTCACCCCCGTTCTGCGGGTTGACCGAAGCGGGCGCCAGCGACCACCGTCTGGCCGCGCAGGAACTCCGCGGCAGACAGACGCCTTCCGCCAGCGCGCTGAAGCTGCGTGACGGCAAGCGCTCCAACGCCGCACGCGACAAGGATTCCCTCCGGGCCGGCTGCGAGCGTTTCTCCAGGCGTACCCATGCCCTGTTCGATTCGCGCGTCCCAGATCTTGACGGTCGCCCCTGCAAGCGAGCTGCTGGCTCCTGGCGCCGGCCTGAACGCGCGCACGACGCGCTCGAGCTCCGAGGCGGGCCGCGACCAGTCCAGAACGGACTCGGCCTTGTCGATCTTGCGGGCATAGGTGACGCCCTCGGCAGGTTGCGGCGTGTAGCTCGCTCGACCGGATTCAACGGCAGCCAATGCCGAAACGATCATCTCCGCACCCAGGCCCGCAAGACGATCATGAAGCGTTCCCGCATCGTCGTCCTGCGTAATCGGGATCGCGCGTTGGGCAAGCATCGGTCCGCTGTCGAGGCCGACATCCATCTTCATGATCGTGATCCCGCTCTCTCGATCGCCGGCGAGGATCGCGCGCTGAATCGGTGCCGCGCCCCGCCAGCGAGGAAGCAACGAGGCGTGGACGTTCAGCGCTCCCGACGGAGCGCAGTCCAGAACCGCCTGGGGCAAGAGCAGGCCATATGCGGCGACCACCAAGACCTGAGCCCGAGCGGCGACTATCCGCGCCAGACTTTCTGAATCTCTCAGGGTCGCCGGCTGGAACACTGCGAGTGCGTGCTCTTGCGCGAAGCGCTTGACGGGGCTTTCTGCCTGGCGCATGCCGCGTCCCGAGGGACGATCAGGCTGGGTCAGAACAAGCGCCACTTCGTGCCTGGCATCCAGGATCGCGGCAAGCGAACGCCGGGCGAATTCAGGGGTGCCTGCGAAGACCAGGCGCATTGGAAATCCTCACAGACACCACGTCCGCGGCAGCATCGACGGCTGCGCCGCGGGCTCACGCGCTGTTAGCTAAGCGCTTTTCCTGAGTTGCTTGGCCAGCTTGGCGCGGATGCGTTGCTGCTTGAGCTGCGAAAGATACTCTACGAAGACCTTGCCTTGGAGGTGGTCCATCTCGTGCTGAATACACACCGAGAGAAGCCCCTGCGCCTCAAGCGTGAATGCATGGCCATTCTGGTCGTAGGCCCGCACCTTGACGCGTTCGGCGCGCTCGACCAACTCATAGATGCCCGGAACCGAAAGGCAGCCTTCCTCGATGTCCGAAACGCCGTTCGCCTCAAGAATCATCGGATTGACCAGCACGATCAGCGAGTCGCGCCGTTCGGAAGCGTCGATCACGATGACCTGCTTGTGTACGTCCACCTGAGTGGCCGCAAGCCCGATTCCAGGGGCTGCGTACATGGTCTCGGCCATGTCGCCCACCAGCTTCTTCAAGCCGTCGTCGAAAACGGTCACCGGAACCGCGGCCTTGTGGAGGCGAGCGTCCGGGTAGCGCAGGATGTTCAAGAGAGCCATTGAAATCAGGAAATCACTTGCTGTGTGAATTAATTACATGCACAATTTCAGGCAGTATGTAAGCTAATTGGGCTTTTATGCCAAATTTGGGTGAACAATCGGCACTTCAAGCCGGCCCGAAGAGCCAAGAAACAATCGGGGGCCCTATGCACGGTCACTTTCGTAAGTCTATCACAATATTGGCTTTTGTCGCTGGCAGCCTGGCGGCGGCCGTAGCCACGGCCCAAGCCCCCAAGTCCGCGGACGCGATCAAACCGGACGCCCCCGATCGCTATGTCGTGGTCCCTGGAGACACCCTCTGGAGCATCGCGAAGCGGTTCACCAACTCGCCCTGGCGCTGGCCGGAGCTGTGGAACCTGAACAAGGACGAAATCAAGAATCCTCACCGCATCTATCCCGGCAACGTAATTGTCCTCGACCGCCTGCATGGCCGTCTGTCGATCGCCCCGGGCACCGAGGTGCTGCACCCGAAGATGCGGGTCATCGGCAGCACGGACGCCCCGATCCCTAGCATACCGCCGTCGGTCATCGAACCCTTCCTTTCGCAGCCCCTGGTGATCGAGCCAGACGGTCTGAAGAACGCGCCAACCATCGTCGCGACACAGCAGGACAGGTTCATCCTGGAGGCCGGGAACACCGCCTATGTACGCGGAATTGAAAACTCGAAAGAAAAGACCTGGAACGTGTACCGGCCTGGCAGTGCACTCGTCGATCCGGACACCAATCGAACGCTCGGTTACGAGGCCATCTATCTCGGCACCGCCGAGGTCACCCGAACAGGGGATCCAACGACAATTCGCCTGTTGAAGGTGAAGCGCGAAGTGGGCGTGGGCGACAAGCTGATTCCGGCCCCACCGCCGCAGGCCATGAATTTTGCGCCGCATTCGCCCAGCGTATTCATCAAAGGGCGCGTGATGTCGATATACGGAGGCGTGCAGCGAGTCGGCGAGACAGGCAACTACTCGATCATCACCCTCAACCGCGGCAAAGCGGACGGAATCGACATCGGCACGGTCTTGGCTGTCTACACACACGGCGAAACCGTGACCGACGCCACCAAGCCGAAAGGCTCGCCTGACGCCCTGATCCACCTTCCGGACGAGCGCAACGGCGAGGTGTTCGTGTTTCGGGTCTTCGACCGTGTGTCTTATGCGCTGATCATGCGCATCACGCGGCCGGTCAAGCCGCTCGATGTGGTGGAGAACCCCTGACCTTGAGCCGATGGGACCTTGTTCGGCATCCTGGCCGCGCGTCGGGGCCTCGGCATCTCGCCGCCAAGCACGGTCCATATGACGGCAGACGCCGGGCTGGCGAGCTGGCTGCAGCTCACCCTCACGCCAGGCCTCGGCCCTGCGGCAACCCGCCAGTTACTGAAGCTATACGGACTGCCCGAACAGGTTCTCGCGCGATCTCGCTCCGAGCTAACGCGTTTGGCACCTCGGGCGGCGTTCGAGGCCCTTGACTCGGCCGAAGTCTCCCAGGCGGTGGCCCAAGCAATCGAGTGGGTCGCACAACCCGGGCACTCGATAGTTACCCTCGCGGACGAGGCCTACCCCAAACTGCTGCTCGAGATCGCGGATCCCCCCACCCTGCTCTACGCATTCGGCCGACTCGAGTTGCTGGCACGGCCGGCTCTGGCAATGGTGGGCAGCCGGAACGCGACCGCTCAAGGCGAGCGCAACGCAGAAAGCTTCGCCCGGGCCTTCAGCGAGGCCGGGCTGACAATCGTGTCTGGACTAGCGCTCGGAATCGACGCCGCGGCGCATCGCGGAGGCTTGCTCGGTACGGGCTCAACGATTGCTGTCCTCGGCACGGGAATAGACGTCACGTATCCATCGCGCAATGCCGGGCTTGCGGCCGACATCGCGGACAAAGGCCTGCTGCTGTCCGAATTTCCGCTTGGGACTCGGGCAGCGGCACACAACTTCCCGCGCCGCAATCGACTGATTTCCGGCCTAGCACAGGGGTGTGTGGTAGTAGAAGCGGCGCTTGCTTCGGGCTCACTCATCACAGCCCGGGCCGCTGCCGAACAGGGCCGCGAAGTGTTCGCAATTCCTGGGTCCATTCATTCGCCCCTCTCCAAAGGCTGCCACGCGTTGATCAAGTCGGGCGCCAAGCTGGTTGAATCCGCAGACGACGTGCTGACCGAGCTCTCCGGCTACCGGCGGGTCAGGGATTCGGTGTCGAGTCCCATGCGCACGCCTGCGAGCGAGCCCCTGCTCGCACACATGGGGTTCGACCCGATCGACGTCGATTCGTTGTGCGCGCGTGCAGCACTGCCCGCGGAGGAGGTATCGTCGCAGCTGCTGCGACTCGAACTTGCCGGACTCGTCGCGGTGCTGCCAGGCGGGCTATATCAACGCTTAAACTGAGGAGAACAATAACATGTACGAAGTCCTCGCATACCTGTTCGAGCACTGCCAGCAAACCGAGCTTGCGCAAGACACTGATCTGGTGGCGAAGAAGCTCTCAGCCGCCGGGTTCGAGGACATCGATATCACCGAGGCGCTGTCCTGGCTGGACGGGGTGCTGCGCGTTCCCCACCGGAACCTCGCTCCGATCCCGGACTCTCGCGACACCTTTCGCGCTTACGCGCCGAAGGAGCTGGCCAAGCTGGAATCCGAGGGTCTAGGATTCCTGCTGACGCTTGAGCAATCGGGGATTCTCACCCCGCAAATGCGCGAGCACGTCATCGAGCGCGCACTGGCTGCCACGGGATCTACGCTGTCGCTCGAGCAGCTCAAGCTGATTGTGCTTATGGTGCTGTGGAACCGGCAGACCCCCACCAGCCGTCTGTTGGCGGAGGATTTGTTCACGGTGCAGGAAGAGCGGCTGCCGAGCTGAATTCGCTCTCTCTCGCGCGCGCACGCGCGCGTTAAGTCGTGATCCTGCGGCGCCCGTACCGGCCCGGGTTGCCGCTACGGCGCGTTTGCACTTATCATCTGCCGCCTTTCGACGCCCGCGGCGCCCTGCGCGGCATTCCATGAGCAAAACGCTGATCATCGCCGAGAAACCATCCGTCGCCGCCGACATTGCGCGCGCGTTGGGCGGATTCACTAGAAAGAGCGATTATTTCGAGAGCGACGATTACGTGCTTTCTTCGGCGGTCGGACACCTGCTGACCCTATCCCTACCGGACGAATTCGACGTCAAGAAGGGTAAATGGTCATTCGCGAGGCTTCCGGTGATCCCGCCGCACTTCGAGCTGGCGCCCATCGAGCGCAGCCAAGACAGGCTCAATCTTCTTCTAAGGCTGATGAAGCGGAAGGACGTGGTGAAACTCGTCAACGCCTGTGACGCCGGACGGGAGGGGGAGCTGATCTTCCGCTACCTCGTCAGCTACGCCCGAATCAAGAAGCCGATCGAGCGACTGTGGTTGCAGTCCATGACGCCACAGGCCATCCGCGACGGCTTCGACAGTCTGCGGCCGGACAGGGAATTGCTGCCGCTGGCAGACGCCGCTCGCTGTCGCTCCGAGGCGGACTGGCTGGTCGGGATCAATGGCACACGTGCCATGACGGCGTTCAATTCGAAGGAGGGCGGTTTCTACCTTACCACTGTGGGCCGCGTGCAGACTCCGACACTTGCCGTGCTTGTGGAGCGCGAAGAACGCATCCGCGCGTTCACACCACGCGATTACTGGGAAGTTCATGCGCGGTTCGCTGCGGCGGCAGGCGAGTACACGGGGCGATGGTTCAACCCTGGATTCAAGAAGGACGACGATTCGGAGCACAAGGCGGAGCGGTTCTGGAGCGCAAAGGACGCGGAGGCGGTCGTGGCGGCCTGCCGCGACGGAAAAGGCAGCGTCACGGAGGAAAGCAAGCCGTCGACTCAGCTGTCTCCGTTGCTGTTCGATCTGACGAGCCTGCAGCGCGAAGCCAACGGTCGCTTCGGGTTTCCCGCCAGGATGACGCTCTCGCTCGCGCAGGCGCTTTACGAGCGGCACAAGGTCCTTACCTACCCGCGGACCGATGCGCGTGCCCTTCCGGAAGACTATGTTGGGACCGTCAAGAAGACGATGGAACTGCTGGGGACCACGACGGAATACGGGGCGTTCGCAAAGAACGTTCTGAAGCAAGGGTGGGTCAAGCCCAACCGGCGCATCTTTGACAACGCGAAGATCTCCGATCACTTTGCGATCATCCCCACGCAGCAGGCGCCAAAGCATCTCAACGAGGCCGAACAGAAACTGTATGACCTTGTGGTGAGGCGTTTTCTGGCGGTGTTCCACCCGGCGGCGGAGTATCTCCAAACGACCCGGATCACCAAGGTGGACGAGCATCAGTTCAGGACGGAGGGCAAGGTCTTGCGCAGCCCAGGTTGGCTGGCCGTGTTCGGCAGGGTGGCCCAGACGGACGGCGATACCCTTCCGGTGGTCGGTGCGGACGAACTCGTAGGCGTCGCAGAGGTCGGCGCACAAGCCAATCAGACCAAGCCACCCCCGCGGTATACGGAAGCGACGTTGCTTTCGGCGATGGAAGGCGCCGGCAAGCTGGTCGAGGACGATGAATTGCGCGCCGCGATGGAGGCCAAGGGGCTCGGCACACCGGCTACGCGTGCGGCGATTATCGAAGGGCTCATTCACGAGGAATATGTACACCGCAACGGTAGGGAACTGGTGCCCACACCCAAAGCGTTTTCCCTTCTGTTCGCCCTGCGTCACTTCGGCGTAAGCGAAATCACCTCGCCCGAGCTGACCGGAGACTGGGAGTTCAAGCTAAAGCTCATGGAGACCGGCAAGCTTCGCCGTCAGGAGTTCATGGAGCACATCGAACAGGTCACGCGCGACCTGGTCGAGCGGATCAAGAACGGAGACATTCCGGACACCGCTTTCGCCACGGTTGAGGCGCCGTGCCCGAAGTGCGGTGGCACGGTGCAGGAAAACTATCGCAAGTTTCAATGCCAGAAATGCGATTTCTCGCTCTGGAAAGTGACTTCCGGACGTGAATGGTCGCCAGAGGAAGTCAGCGAGCTCATCGAAAAGAGGTTCATAGGCCCTCTTACGGGGTTCCGCAGCCGCATGGGCAAGCCTTTTGCAGCGGGCGTCAAGCTAAACGACGAATTCCGGATCGAGTTCGACTTCGGTCAAGGATCCGCGTCGGAGAGCGAGGAGCCGCCAGACTTTTCGGACCAGGAAAGTCTCGGCCCCTGCCCGAAGTGCGGGGCAAGAGTCTTTGAACACGGCGTGGCCTATGTGTGCGAAAAGGCCGTGGGCCCGGCACGCAGCTGCGACTTCAGGTCGGGCAAACTGATCCTCCAACAGCCGGTCGAGCGAGCACAGATGTCCAAGCTGCTCGCAACCGGAAAAACCGATCTGTTGCCGCGCTTCATTTCCAAGAAGGGGCGTCCGTTCAAGGCCTACTTGGTGAAGAACCGCGAGGGAAGTGTCGGCTTCGAATTCGAACCTCGTAAGCCCAAAGCCACCGCGGCAGCGCAAAGCGCTCCGCGAGCAGAGAAGACGCCACCTCCCGGAAAGCCGAAAGCGGAGAAACCGGCAGCAAAGCCCGCCGCCAAGAAAAAGAAGAAGAGCGGCTAAACGTCCAGATTCCGGACGCCGAGCGCGTTCGACTCGATGAACGCGCGACGGGGCTCGACTTCGTCGCCCATCAGCTTGGTGAATATCTCGTCTGCAGCGATGCCGTCCTCAATCTGGACCTTCAACAATCTTCGCATTTCCGGGTCCATGGTCGTTTCCCAAAGCTGGGACGGGTTCATTTCTCCTAAACCTTTGTAGCGCTGAAGACTGACCGACTTCTGTACTTCCGCAAGCAGCCAGCGCATGACTTCCTCGAAGTCTTTCACCGGGTGCTTCTTTTCTCCGCGCTGGACATAGGCACCCGTGCCGATCAGTCCGCGAAGCAGCTCGGCAGTCTGCAGAATCTGTCTGTAATCCCCGGAAAGGAGGAATTCGGAGTCGATGTGGCTCACCCGCATGTTGCCGTGGCGCGTGCGCTCGACCCTGATCTGGTAGCGTTCTGTCTTCGCGTCGAAGTGGGCGCTGATCCGCACTCCGTTGCCGGGAATCGCCGCCATGAGCGCCGCCGCCGACTGCTCAGTCGTCTCGCGCCGCGACAGGTCTACCTGAACTCCTCGAAGCATCGCCACTAGGGCCCCCCTGTCCACCCAGCGCGAAACGCGCTCGATCACCGCCTCGGAGAGGAGATACGACCTTGCCAGCTCTTCGAGCGCGTCGCCCGCGATTGACTCTCTCTGGGCTGCGGGATAGAGCGCCGCGTCGACCAATGCCTGCTTGAGCATGAATTCATTCAATTCATGCTCGTCCTTCAGATAACGCTCTTCCTTGCCCAGCTTGGCCTTGTAAAGCGGGGGCTGTGCGATGTAGATATGACCGCGCTCGACCAATTCAGGCATCTGCCGGTAGAAGAACGTAAGCAGAAGAGTTCGGATGTGGGACCCATCGACATCCGCGTCGGTCATGATGATGATACGGTGGTAGCGCAGCTTCTCAGGATTGTATTCTTCCTTACCGATACCGCAGCCGAGCGCCGTGATGAGCGTGGCGATCTCCGCCGAGGAAAGCAGCTTGTCGAAGCGCGCCTTTTCGACGTTTAGTATCTTTCCTTTCAGCGGAAGGATCGCCTGGAACCTCCGATCCCGGCCCTGCTTTGCGGATCCGCCCGCCGAGTCGCCCTCGACCAGGTACAGCTCGCACTGGGCCGGATCGCGCTCCTGACAGTCGGCGAGCTTGCCCGGAAGCCCAACACCGTCCAGTACCCCTTTGCGGCGCGTCATCTCACGCGCCCGTCGTGCCGCCTCCCTGGCTCGCGCTGCATCGACGATCTTCCCGGTAATTAGGCGGGCGTCGGCCGGACGCTCGTCCAGATACTGGCGCAGCTTCTCGGCGACCACCTCCTCTACCGCCGGACGCACTTCCGATGAAACCAGCTTTTCCTTCGTCTGCGACGAAAATTTCGGCTCGGGCACCTTGACCGATAGGACGCAAGCAAGCCCCTCGCGCATATCGTCGCCTGTGGTCTCGACCCTGGCTCGCTTCGCCAGTTCGTTCTCCTCGATGTACTTGTTCAATACCCGGGTCATTGCGGCCCGCAAGCCGGTGAGATGAGTGCCGCCGTCCTTCTGCGGAATATTGTTGGTGAAACAGAGCACGGACTCCTGATAGGAGTCATTCCACTGCATGGCGACTTCGACGGTTATGCCCTCTTTCTCACCCCTCGCCGTGAAGACGTTCGGATGCAGGACGTTCTTCGCGCGATTCATGTACTCCACGAAGCCTCTCACCCCCCCAGAGAACGCGAAGTTTTCTTCCTTGCCAGCGCGCTGATCGATGAGGACGATCTTGGCGCCATTGTTCAGGAACGAAAGCTCGCGAAGCCTGCGCGCAAGAATGTCGTAGTGATAGTCCACACTTCCGAAAACCTGACGCGAGCCAAGGAAGTGCACCTCCGTGCCGCGCTTTTCGGTGCTCCCCGTGGCTTTGAGGGGCTCGACCGGAACGCCATCCCGAAACTCCATCTGGTAGACGCTGCCGTCGCGCCAGATCGTGAGCCGCAGCCATTCAGAGAGCGCATTGACAACCGACACGCCCACGCCGTGCAAACCGCCCGACACCTTGTAGGTATTGCTGTCGAACTTTCCTCCGGCATGCAGTTCCGTCATTACGATTTCGGCAGCGGAACGCCTTAGCTCGTCGTCTTCCTTGATGCCAGTCGGGATGCCGCGCCCGTTATCGAGAACAGAAATGGAGTTGTCGGTGTGAATGGTCACGAGGATTTCATCGCAGTAGCCTGCCAGCGCCTCGTCTACGGCATTGTCGACGACCTCGAAGACCATGTGATGCAAGCCGGTTCCGTCAGAGGTGTCCCCGATGTACATGCCGGGGCGCTTACGGACGGCTTCCAGTCCCTTCAATACCTTGATGCTATCGGAGCCGTAATCGCTCGCATTAGGCAGTACTTTTTCAGCTTCGCCCACTTTTTCCTTCCTCGTGATTCGCCTGCAAACGGGCTCCGATCAGATGCGCATCGGCATGACAACATACTTGAAATCCTCTTCCGAGGCGTAGGTCAGGAGCGCGCTGGAGGAGGAGTCGCCGAAACTGCAATTGACCGAAGCCCCGGGAACATTGTTGAGCACATCGAGCAGGTAGTTGACGTTGAAGCCGATATCCAATGCATCGCCTTTGTACGTGACCTCCAGCTCTTCCTGCGCTTCCTCCTGTTCCGCGTTGGATGAAACGATCTTCAGACTTCCATCCGTGAGAACCCACCGAACGCCACGGAACTTCTCGTTGGATAGGATCGCAGCGCGTAGCAATGCCTGGCGCAGTACATCGCGATCCAGAGTCAGGGTGTTCTTGTGCTGGGTGGGGATGACCCGTGTGTAATCCGGAAACTTTCCGTCCACCAGTTTCGAGACAAGCTCGACCGTACCGAAGCTGAAGGCAGCCTGCGTCGCCGAGAGTTCGACCTTGACTTCGTCGTCGGTGTCGGCCAGGAGTTTGCTCAATTCCAGGACAGTTTTGCGAGGCACGATGACTTCCTGGCGCGGCAGGTCGACTTCGAGCGCCATGGACGCATACGCGAGCCGGTGCCCGTCGGTAGCGACCAGCTTGAGTTCCCTGTTCTCGACCAGCATCAGCAGGCCGTTGAGGTAATAGCGTATATCCTGCTGTGCCATGGCGTACTGCACTAGCCCGAGCAGTCGTCGCAAAGCCTTCTGTGCGACGCTGAAGCGTGCAATCTCTCCGGCCGGCCGGCTCAAGCGCGGAAAGTCTTCAGCGGGCAGCGTCTGAAGCGTAAAGCGGCTCTTTCCTGCCTTCACCAGCATTCGCTTATCTTGCTGCTGAAGCGTCACCTCAGCGCCGTCCGGTAGGGCGCGCAGAATATCTACCAGTTTCCTTGCCCCGACCGTTACGGTGTGTGCCTCTCCCGGCTGTTCGATCAATGCGCGTGCGGTGATTTGGATTTCGATATCGGTTGCCAGAAAGGAAAGCGAGTCTGCGCTGCGATTCAAGAGAACGTTTGAGAGGATCGGGAGCGTATGGCGGCGCTCGATGATCCCGCTCACAGAGGAGAGCGGCCCGAGGAGTTCATCTCGCTTCGCTTTAACTAGAACCATTTTCTTACCTTAGTAATAGTTAATAGAGTGAACGTTTGCTGGGGATAACAAGAAAAAGCTCGTTGTTACCGCCATTTGCCTTCGACGGAGCGCGTGCAAAAGCTGTGGAGGACGTGTGCGCAGTTGTGGACACATTCGGGCGCTCCGGCGTGCGAGGCTTCTTATGCACAATCGGCTCGAGCTTCATACACAGCTTGTTCATCCCTTGAGCACCTGTTCAAGAACGAGATAGTCGCGATTGATGACCGAATCCTTCTTGCGCAGGTTGGCGATCGTCCGGCAAGCATGAAGCACCGTTGTGTGGTCCCGGTTTCCGAATGCCTCGCCAATCTCCGGCAGGCTCATTTGCGTGAGGTCCTTCGCAAGAGCCATTGCCACCTGTCTAGGGCGAGCGACATTTCGGCTGCGCTTTTTTGAATGCATGTCGGAGATCTTGATCTTGAAATACTCGGCGACCGTCTTCTGGATGCCATCGACTGTAATCTGGCGGTTGGCGACGTTGAGGATGTCGCGCAGCGCCTCTTTCGCAAGGTCCAGGGAGAGCTCACGCGCGGTAAAGCGCGAGTAGGCAAGCACTTTCTTTAGGGCCCCCTCCAGCTCCCGTACGTTTGAACGGATGTGCTTGGCGATAAAGAACGCAATGTCCTCCGAAAGCACGAGCGACTCCGCCTCGGCCTTCTTCAACACGATAGCGACCCGCATCTCCAGTTCGGGGGGCTCGATCGCGACCGTGAGCCCCCACCCGAATCGTGAGATCAGACGCTCTTCCATACCCGTGATTTCCTTTGGGTAGGTGTCGCAGGTGATCACGATTTGCTTATGCGCCTCGACCAGCGCGTTAAAGGCGTAAAAAAACTCCTCCTGTGTTCGACCCTTGTTGGAGAAGAACTGGATGTCGTCGATCAGCAGCAGGTCCAGCGAATGGTAGTAGCGCTTAAATTCATCGAACGATTTCTGCTGATAGGCGCGGACAACGTCCGTGACGTACTGTTCCGCGTGGATATAGCGGATTCGCGCCTGCGCCCGCTGTTCGGCGAGGTGGTTGCCGATGGCCTGCAGTAAGTGAGTCTTGCCGAGTCCGACGCCGCCGTAAATGAATAGGGGATTGTAGGAAATCCCCGGGTTCTCGGCGACCTGGATCGCCGCAGCGCGCGCAAGCTGATTCGCTTTGCCGGTGACGAAGCTGTCGAAAGTGAAGCCCGGATTCAGGCGTGCCCGTTCGAGGATGGCCGGTACGCCGCCGCCGTCGCGGTTCGGGGGCGCAGCGGGGCGCGCAGCCGGATCGGCTCCGCGTGCAAGGACGAAACGTAGGCCGAGTTCGCGGCCGCAGGCTTCTGAAGCGAGCCTTTCGATACGCTTGGCAAAGCGCTCGCGAACCAGTTCGAGGACGAAACGGTTCGGAGCAGCCAGGGTCAGCGTATCCGATTCCGCGGCGCTCTCAGGCGAGAGCGGGCGGATCCAGGTGTTGAATTGTTGCGCTGGGAGCTCCTGCTCAAGTCGCCGCAGGCAGGCGTCCCATAGGTTCTGCATCGCGTCTTCAGCCTCGTTCTTTGTGCGGGTTGCGGCGGGCTCGGGGGCGAGCGCGACAGGCCCGCCGGCGAAACCGGAATCTTACCTTTTTCAATGGAAGTTATCCACAGGCGGATCGTCTGCAAGCCGCCAATTTGACAATGGCTGTGTGCGCACGCTCTAATAGCCGCCTTTTTCGGATTGGTGCAGCGATGAAGCGTACTTACCAGCCGTCGAAAACGCGTCGGGCGCGACGCCACGGGTTCTTGGTGCGTAGTCGTACGGCCGGTGGGCGTGCGGTGTTGAGCGCGCGTCGGGCGCGAGGTCGCAAGCGCCTCGGGCTGTAGAATCTTCCGCAGGCGTGCTCGGCGGATCCAAGCGGGCACGTCGGTTCGGATTGGGAGTGGAGCGGCGTCTCACGCAGAGCGCGGTCTTTGTGCGGCTCTTGCGCGAGGGAAAACGCCGTAGCATCAGCGGTTACACGTTCTACCTAGGGCGGCGTGAGGTTGGGCCGCCGCGTCTTGGAATTCTGGTCACGCGAAAGCATTCCACCCGGGCAACGGATCGCAATCGGATCAAGCGCTGCATTCGGGAGGCTTTTCGTCTCGAGCAAGAGGGGCTTGGTGCACTGGACGTGCTGGTACGGCCACCCTACGGCGCCAAAGCGTCTCCGCGAATGCTGCTGCAACTGCGAGAACTATTTAGCAGGTTAAGCCAATGATTTCCTCGCTGTTGCGTCTACTGATCAGGGGCTACAGGTTCTTCGTCAGTCCCCTGCTGCCCCCGTCTTGCCGCTTCCACCCGACGTGCTCCGAGTACGCGGAGCAGGCCCTTGCGCGGCATGGAGCGTTGCGCGGCGGCTGGCTGGCTGCGCGGCGCGTCTGCCGCTGTGGTCCCTGGAACCCCGGCGGACATGACCCGGTTCCCGGGCCGCGACGCTGAATCGAACGGCAGTCTTCACATGGACACACAACGACTCATCTTGCTGGTGATTTTCAGTTTCTCCCTGGTCCTGTTGTGGGACGCGTGGGAGAAAGCGCAGCAGCCTGCGCCGGTGAGCGCGCCGGCGGCGCAGCAGCATGGCGTTCCGACGCCGACCCCGTCGCCGGCGCCGAGCGCCGCGACCGGCACACAGCCATCTGGCGCGGGTGTCGTCAGCGTGCCCAGCGTGCCGGGTGCCAAGGCTCAGGCGGTGCAGGGCGAGACCGTGCAGGTTCGCACGGACTTGGTGGTGGCCACGATCAACTCGGTTGGCGGAACGCTTCAGCGTCTCGAGCTTCTCAAACACAAGGCGCAGGGGAACGACAAGAAGAACTTCGTCCTGCTTGGCAAGACCTTCGACTATGAAGCGGAAAGCGGCTTGATCGGGAAGGGACTGCCGGACCATCGCTCGGCTTGGCGCATCCTTCCCGGACCCCGTGCGCTGCAGCCGGGTGCAGACAAGCTCGAGCTACGTCTTGCGGCAGACGGCCCCAACGGCCTCTCGATCGAAAAGGTGTATACCTTCTACCGCAACCGTTACTTGATCGATGTGGCGTTCAAGATCACAAATCACGGCACCGCGCCGGTGAAGACGTACGCATACTTCCAGCTGGTGCGCAACGACAAGGCTCCCCCAGGACAGACCCACACGTCGCATACCTATTTTGGCCCGGTGATGTACACCGCGGAGTCAAAGTACAAGAAGATCAGCTTTTCGGATGTTGAGGAAGGAAAGGCGGAATATCCGAAACACGCGGACGATGGGTGGATCGGTATCGTCCAGCACTACTTCGTGGCGGCCTGGGCGCCGCGCGGCAACTCGCCGCGGGAGTTCTATCTCAAACATCTTCCGGACGGCCAGTTTTCCGCCGGGCTCATCATGTCGTCGCCGGAAATCTCGCCGGGCGCAAGCGCGACGGTCGATGCGCCGATGTTCGCGGGCCCGCAGGAGCAGAAGCGCCTGAAGAACGTCGCTCCGGGCTTCGACCTCGTGGTCGATTACGGCTGGTTGAGCATCATCGCGTGGCCCCTTTTCTGGCTGCTGGAGAAGTATCACAGTCTGACCGGCAACTGGGGGGTGGCGATCATCCTTCTCACGGTCACCGTGAAACTGGTGTTCTTCCCGCTGTCGGCGGCGAGCTACAAGTCGATGGCGAAGATGAAGCTGGTAACGCCCCGCCTGCAGAAGCTGCGTGAGATGTACGCCGACGACCGCGCCAAGCTCAATCAGGCGATGATGGAGCTGTACAAGACCGAGAAGATCAATCCCCTCGGAGGCTGCTTTCCGATCGTGGTTCAGATTCCCGTCTTCATTGCCCTCTACTGGACGCTGCTGGGCTCGATCGAGCTTCGGCACGCGCCGTTCATTTTCTGGATCAAGGACCTTTCGGCGCTCGATCCCTACTACGTGCTGCCGGTCCTGATGATGATCAGCATGGTGATCCAGACGCGCATGAACCCCAAGCCGCCCGATCCGATACAGGCGAAGGTGATGACCTTCATGCCGTTCGTGTTCAGCGTGTTCTTCTTCTTCTTCCCGGCCGGGCTGGTTCTTTACTGGCTGGTGAACAATATTCTTTCGATCCTTCAGCAGTGGCAGATCCAGCGGATGTTCAACCGCGACAAGCCTGCCCATGGGAAGCGCTGAGGAGAGGCCTGCGCGAGGTTCGGGGCGGGACACCATAGCCGCGATCGCGACTCCCTCGGGGCGAGGCGGCATCGGGGTCGTACGGGTATCAGGGCCAGGCGTCGAGAGGATCGCTGTGTCAGTGCTGGGCGGATTGCCCGCACCGCGACAAGCCGCCTACCGAGCGTTCATGGACTCCAGAGGCGAGACCTTCGACCGCGGCATCGCGCTCTACTTCCCGGCTCCGCAGTCATATACCGGCGAGTCGGTGCTTGAGCTACAGGGTCATGGCGGACCTGTGGTGATGCAAATGCTGCTTGGCGCATGTCTTGACGCAGGCGCAAGGATCGCCGAGCCGGGGGAGTTCACGCGACGCGCATTCACGGGAGGTCAGCTTGACCTCGCGCAGGCCGAGGCGGTTGCGGACCTCATCGACGCGGCGAGCCGGGAGGCGGCGCGCTCTGCGTTGCGTTCACTCACGGGAGAATTCTCCGCGGCTGTCCATGTCCTGGTCGACCAGCTGACCGAGCTGCGCGCCCTGACCGAGGCGGCGCTCGATTTTCCGGAGGAGGAGGTTGACGAGCTTCATCGCGAGGACGCTCGTGCCAGGCTGGTACGGGTTCGAGCAAGCCTCGACGATGTTCTCGCGAAGAGCGAGCAGGGAAGTCTTCTCCGCTCTGGCATCCAGGTCGTGTTCGCAGGCAGGCCGAACGTTGGCAAATCGAGTCTGCTGAATCGGTTGGCCGGAGAGGACCGCGCAATCGTGACTTCGGTTGCCGGTACGACGCGCGACGCCCTGCGTGAGCCGATTCAGATCGATGGAGTTCCGATCATCGTCGTCGATACCGCGGGCTTGCGTGAGTCGTCCGATGAGGTGGAGCGCCTTGGAGTGGAACGTACTTGGCGGGAGGTTAAGCGGGCAGATGTCGTGCTCGCCGTGCTGGAAGCCGACAGGGGCGTAGGGCCGGAGGATCGCGAGTTGCTCGCGCGTTTGCCGGCAGAAGGTCCTCGCATACTGATTTACAACAAGGTGGACCTCGTGCCCGGCGCGGTTACCGGCCCACGCGCCGGGGCAGCCAACGAGGTTTGGGTCTCGGCGAAGACGGGCGCGGGGCTCGACGAGCTGCGCCGGATGCTGCTGCAAACGGCCGGCTGGAGCGCGGTCGGTGAGCCGGTGTATCTCGCGCGCGAGCGACACTTGCGCGCCATGGGGCGGGCGCGGCGACATCTCGAGGAGGCGTCGAGACAGCTCGAGCGCTGGGAGTTTTTTGCCGAAGAGCTTCGGCTGGCGCAGGTGGCGCTGGCCGAAATTACCGGTGAAGTCTCTGCTGACGACCTGCTTGGAGAGATATTTGCGCGCTTCTGCATAGGAAAATAGCGGTCGCAGCGGGTATAGAATAGCCTGAGAATTCATAGAAGGAACGCCGGCCCGGAACAACCAGGGCCGTTTTGCTTTCTAGGAGACGAGGAGACGCCGAAATGACCGACCCCCACCCAGCTCAAGTTGATGCTTCGCGCGCTCCAGATTGGGTGCGGCACGCGGGGCTTCGCAGATGGGTCGCCGACATGGCGCGCCTGACCAAGCCGGAGCGCGTAGTCTGGTGCGACGGATCTCAGGCAGAGTACGACCGGTTGTGTGGCGAGCTCGTGGCCAGCGGCACTTTCGTGAAGCTCGATCCGAAGCTGCGCCCGAACAGCTACCTCGCGCGCTCACACCCCACGGACGTTGCGCGGATGGAAGACCGTACCTTCATCTGCAGTGAGCGCAAGGAAGATGCTGGCCCGACCAACAATTGGGTCGACCCGCAGGAGATGCGGGGCACGATGAACCGCTTGTTCGATGGCTGCATGCGCGGGCGCACGATGTACGTCATGCCGTTCTCGATGGGGCCCATTGGTTCGCATATCGCCCAGATCGGAGTTCAGATCAGCGATTCGGCATACGTCGTGGTCAACATGCGGATCATGACCCGCATGGGCCGAGCGGTCGCCGAGTGGCTGGGGGAAAACGGAGATTTCGTCCCGTGCATGCACTCGGTCGGAGCGCCGCTTGCACCGGAGGCGAGGGACGTGGCCTGGCCATGCAACGAGAAGGAAAAGTGGATCGTTCACTTTCCCGAGGCGCGGGAGATCTGGTCCTTCGGCTCGGGCTACGGCGGCAACGCGCTGCTGGGTAAGAAGTGCCTGGCGCTTCGCATTGCCTCGGTAATGGCTCGGGACGAGGGCTGGTTGGCGGAGCACATGCTCATTCTCGGCGTCGAGTCGCCGGACGGGCTGAAGTCCTACGTCTCCGCGGCCTTTCCGAGCGCCTGCGGCAAGACCAACCTTGCGATGCTGATCCCGCCCGCGGCGTTCAAGGGCTGGAAGGTGACGACCATCGGCGAGGACATTGCGTGGATCAAACCCGGTCAAGACGGGCGCTTCTACGCGATCAATCCCGAAGCGGGATTTTTCGGGGTCGCACCGGGAACGTCCGAGGCAACCAATCCGAACGCAATGAAGATGCTGCGCGAAAACGTGATCTTCACCAACGTCGCGCTCACACCGGAGGGGGACGTCTGGTGGGAAGGCATGACGGCCGAGCCTCCTGCCCGGCTCATTGACTGGCAAGGCAAGGACTGGGCCCCGGGCTGCGGTCGTCCCGCCGCGCATCCGAATGCGCGCTTCACGGTCGCGGCCGCGCAGTGCCCTTCGATGGACCCGAAATGGGAGGACACGGGGGGTGTTCCGATTTCGGCCTTCATTTTTGGCGGTCGGCGATCCTCGACCGTACCCTTGGTCGTGCAGGCGCCGACCTGGGAGGACGGGGTCTACATGGGCGCTACCCTCGGTTCGGAAACCACAGCGGCGATTACCGGCAAGGTCGGCGTCGTGCGGCGCGATCCCATGGCGATGATCGCCTTCTGCGGCTACAACATGGGTGATTACTTCGCGCACTGGCTCGAGATGGGCAAGGCGGTGCACCATCCCCCGAAAATCTTCCGGGTCAACTGGTTCCGCCGCGACGCCAACGGGAAGTTCATCTGGCCCGGCTTTTCCGAGAACATGCGCGTGCTGGCATGGATCGTCGGGCGGTGCCACGGGCGCACGGAAGGGGTCGAGAGTCCGCTCGGCATCATGCCGCGGTTCGAAGACCTGATATGGAAGGGGCTGGAGCGGTTTTCTGCCGAACAATTTGGCGAGATTGAGGCAGTGGAACAGGGGGCTTGGAAGGAAGAGCTGGATTCGCACGACGCCCTCTTGGGCAAGCTTGGGAGCCATTTACCGCCGGAGCTCGATGCCCGACGCAGGGCCTTGCATGGAGAACTCGTCTCCTGAGTTCTTTTAAGTATATGAAATAAAATATTATTTAACGTTCGAGGCAGAGGTAGGCGCCAAGCGAGGCCGCTAGGGAAGCGGTAGCGGCGATGAACAGCACCGTTGGGGCGCCGGCGGCCTCGAGGAGCACGCCTCCGAGCGTAAAGCCGAGACCGACGCCTGCAAGAAGGGCCGTCGCCGACCAGGTAAACGCTTCCGCCAAGCTTTCGGCGGGGGCCGTCTTGGCGACCAGCATCGATTGCATGGTGAGCGCAGGGGCCATGACGACGCCGGCGAGCATCGAGAGTCCCGCGAAGACCCACATGCTGGGCACAAAGGCGAGAGGAAGGATTCCCGCTGCCATCAGCGCGAGCGCGAGAGCAAACTGGCGAGCGAGGGGTAGGTGCCATCCGCGGCTGCCGTAGACCAGGCCCCCCGCCACACTGCCGACGCTCATGAGGCCGAGGAGAAGGCCGGCCAGTGCAGGCCTGCCGGAGTCGGACGCGAAGCCTGTCACGCCGATTTCGACGAGCCCGAAGGCGATGGAATAGGTCGTGACGATTCCCAGCAGTAAGAGAAAGCCTGGAGCGGAAAGCGGGCCGAAAAGGCCGTGTGTTGGGCGCGATCGAACCACCCATTGACGTAGCCCGGGCGAGCGCAGAAACAAGACGGTGCCTGCGGCGCCGCAGCCCGCTGCGAACAGAACGGCGGTCCGGGGAGACGAAGCAGCGACGAAGAAGGCGACGAGCATCGGGCCGACGATGAAGACGGTTTCGATCAAGACCGACTCGAGCGAGTAGGCGGTCGCGATCAGCGAAGCGTCATCGAGACGTTGCTTGAGGATCGTGCGCATGCAGGCGGTGATGGGAGGGAAGGCCGCACCTGCCGCGGCGGCGAGCGCGAGAGAGGTCCACAGGGGAGCATCCAAGGAGATCGAGGCGACCAGCGCCGCGAGAGACAGAGGGTAGAGCAGCGCGCAGGCGAAGAGGACCTGGCGCGGCCCATTGCGATCGATCAGCCTGCCGAGTGCGGGTGCGAGAGCGCCCAAGCCCGCGACGTAGCACGCGGTGGTGGTGCCGGCGATCGCGAAGGACCCCGTGCTGGATTGTGCGAGCAGCAGGACCGACAAGCCGGTAATTCCGATAGGCAGGCGGCCAATCAGGGAGGCGAGAAAGGTCGCTCGGAGATCGGGAAAAGCCAGGAGGCTGACGTAGCGGGCGAGGGAGATCATGGATGCAGGGAGGCGGGGATTGTCGCATGCGTTAAGGGAACCGCCGGCTTGGTTCCACGTGAAACACCGACGCGGGGTTCCACGTGGAACATGCGCGGCCGCCTAGTTTCAAAGGGTCCGTTCGCGTATCATTGCGCCTCCAAAATTCCCGTCGATATCGCGCCGATCCGCACCCTGTCGCGCCCATGCGTTACCCGACCGTATTCGACGTCA
>CAZLUX010000002.1:0-5556 GCA_964562815.1 uncultured Enterobacteriaceae bacterium | reverse complement strand
CGCGCCGATCCGCACCCTGTCGCGCCCATGCGTTACCCGACCGTATTCGACGTCATTGTTGTGGGAGGTGGACATGCCGGCACCGAAGCCGCGCTCGCGGCGGCACGAATGGGCCGGCGCACCCTACTGCTGACGCACAGCATCGAGACCTTGGGCCAAATGTCCTGCAACCCGTCGATCGGCGGCATCGGCAAGGGGCACCTGGTAAGGGAAGTCGACGCTCTCGGGGGTGTCATGGCGCTTGCGACCGATGAGGCCGGGATCCAGTTTCGGACGCTCAACTCATCGAAGGGCCCCGCCGTGCGCGCCACCCGCGCCCAGGCGGACCGGACGCTCTACCGACGGGCCATCCGTGCCCGTGTGGAAAACGAGCCGAATCTCACCGTCTTCCAGCAAGCGGTGGACGACATCATGCTCGAGGGCGATCGCGCCGTAGGGGTGGTGACCCAGCTCGGGATTCGCTTTCAGGCCCGCGCGGTGGTGCTCACCACCGGGACTTTCCTGTCCGGGCTGATTCACGTCGGCATGGAGCACTATCAAGCGGGCCGTGCGGGAGACCCCGCATCGTTGACTCTGGCGGCGCGCCTGCGAGAAATGAATCTGCCGGTTGGAAGGTTGAAGACCGGTACCCCCCCTCGGCTCGACGGCCGCACGATCGACTTTTCGCTGATGGATGAGCAGCCGGGGGACTCGCCGGAGCCGGTCTTTTCCTTCCTTGGCCGACGCGAAATGCATCCTGTGCAACGGCCCTGCTGGGTGACGCAGACGAACGCGCGTACGCACGAGATCATTCGCCGCGGCCTCGACCGATCGCCGATGTTCACGGGCGCGATCCAGGGCGTGGGGCCGCGTTATTGTCCTTCGATCGAAGACAAGATCCACCGCTTCGCAGACAAGGCCAGTCACCAAATCTTTCTCGAGCCCGAAGGGTTGGAGACGCACGAGATCTACCCCAATGGGATCTCGACCAGTCTGCCGTTCGACATCCAGCTCGACTTGGTGCGCTCGATCCGGGGCTTGGACGGCGCTCACATTGTCCGTCCTGGCTACGCGATCGAGTACGACTACTTTGATCCTCGAAATCTCAAGTCATCGCTCGAGACGAAGACGATTCAGGGCCTGTTCTTCGCCGGCCAAATCAACGGCACGACGGGCTACGAAGAAGCCGCAGCGCAAGGACTTCTGGCAGGCGTGAACGCCGGGCTGCAGGTCGCGGGGCGGGATCCCTGGTGCCCCCGTCGCGATGAGGCCTATTTGGGTGTTCTGGTCGACGATCTCATCACGCGAGGCGTCTCCGAGCCGTATCGGATGTTTACCAGCCGGGCGGAGTACCGATTGATGCTGCGCGAGGACAACGCGGATCTGCGCCTGACCGAGGTCGGCCGCAGGCTCGGTCTCATTGACGATCGGCGCTGGGATCAGTTCAGCCGGAAGCGCGACGCCATCGCAAGGGAACGCGAGCGGCTTCGCGGTACTTGGCTCACGCCGCGAAGCCTGCCGGCGGCCGATGCGGAGAGGGTGCTTGGGAAGCGAATCGAACGTGAGCACTCACTTAGTGATTTGCTCTCTCGGCCAGGCGTTACCTATCGCGATCTGATGTCCCTGCCGGGCACCGGCCCTGCGGTCGATCAGGCCGATGTGGCCGAACAGGTTGAGATCCAAGCGAAGTATCAGGGGTACATCGATCGGCAGCGAGACGAAGTCGCGCGGAGCCAGGCCTACGAGGAGGTGGGCTTGCCCGCCGAAATCGACTACGCGCAGGTGCGCGGCCTCTCGATTGAAGTGAGGCAGAAGCTGGCGGCCCACCGCCCGGAGACGATCGGTCAGGCTTCGCGCATCTCGGGCGTGACGCCAGCGGCTATTTCCCTCCTGCTGGTTCACCTGAAACGAGGTGCGGCCCGGCCACGGCAGAAGAAGAGCGCATGACGCCGCAGGTCGCGCTCGACGACGGGCTCGCAAAGCTGTCGATCGCGCCAGCGCCGCAGGCGCGCGCAAAGCTGCTCGCGTTCCTCGAGTTGCTTGCGAAGTGGAACCGAACCTACAACCTGACCGCGATCCGAGACCCGAAGAAAATGGTCAGCCATCATCTGCTGGACTCGCTTGCGGCGTTGCCGCACCTGCCGATGTCTCCCGGCGACGAGCTGGCGGATGTGGGCTCGGGAGGCGGACTGCCGGGGATCCCGCTTGCCATCATGCGTCCGCAGTGGCCGGTCACCCTGAACGACAGCAATCAGAAGAAGGCCACGTTCCTGCGCCAGGCGGCGATCGAGCTTGAGCTCGCCAACGTGCGTGTCCACCCGGGGCGGGCCGAGGCGTGGCACCCGGACAAGCCCTTCAGCGTGGTGATCTCGCGCGGCTTTGCCGAGCTGGCCGACTTCGTCTCCGCGTGCCGTCACCTGCTCGCGAAGGGTGGTGCGCTGGTTGCGATGAAGGGTGTGTATCCGCACGAAGAGCTGGCGCGGGCGCCGGCGGCGGCTCGTTGCGATGCGGTGATACGAGTCGAGGTCCCGCTCCTGGAAGCCGAGCGCCACCTCGTTATATGCCGGCCTGCAGCGGAGTCCCGATGACGCGCGTCCTCGCGGTGACGAATCAAAAGGGCGGCGTCGGCAAGACCACGACCAGCGTCAATCTTGCGGCAGCCTTTGCGCGCGCCGGTCAGCGCGTGCTGCTGATCGATCTCGATCCGCAGGGCAATGCGACCATGGGCAGCGGCGTCGACAAACGCAGCCTCGAGCGCACCGTGTATCACGTTCTCCTTGGCCTGGCCGATGTCGCGACCGCGCGCACACGCTCGCAAAGCGGCGGCTACGACCTGCTGCCGGCTAACCGAGAGCTCGCCGGCGCCGAGGTCGAGCTCGTGGAGCTGGATGAGCGCGAAGGGCGACTGCGCAGCGCGCTCGCAAGCGTGGCGTCCGAGTACGACTACATCCTGATCGATTGTCCTCCGTCCCTGTCGCTGCTCACGATCAACGGCCTGGTCGCGGCCCAAGCGGTCTTGATCCCGATGCAGTGTGAGTATTACGCCCTGGAGGGACTGTCCGATCTCGTCGGCACCATCAAGCGAGTGCGCGCGCATCTCAATCCCGGCTTGGACATCGCGGGACTTCTGCGCACGATGTACGACCCGCGCAATACCTTGTCGCAGCAGGTATCGCAGCAGCTCGAATCTCATTTCAAGGAAAAGGTCTACCAGACGATGGTCCCGCGCAACGTACGGCTCGCAGAGGCGCCGAGCTACGGCGCACCAGCGGTCGTCTGGGACGATACCTCCAAAGGCGCACAGGCCTACCTCGCGCTCGCGGAGGAGATCCTCGGCCGCGCGAAAGACCAGGGCGGGAGCCTGACCAATATGGAAATCACATGATCAAGCCAAAGGGACTTGGGCGAGGCCTCGATGCGTTGCTCGGTGGCGAGGAGGCACCCAAAGACGCGCTCGCGACACTTCCGGTGGGCAGAATCCGGCCGGGAAAGTACCAGCCGCGCACCCGGATGGACCAGGAGGCGCTGGCGGAGCTCTCCGCCTCGATCAAGTCGCAGGGCCTGATGCAGCCCCTGCTCGTGCGGCGCGTCGAGCGGGACCGCTACGAGCTCATTGCCGGCGAGCGACGCTGGCGCGCCGCGCAGATGGCAGGGCTGGAGGCGGTCCCCGCCCTGGTGCGCGAGGTCCCGGACGAGGCCGCCCTGGCGATGTCTCTGATCGAGAATATCCAGCGCGAGAACCTGAATCCGATGGAGGAAGCCGCGGGCCTGCAGCGGCTCATCGATGAGTTCAAGATGACCCACGAGCAAGCCGCCGACGCCGTCGGCCGCTCCCGCAGCGCCACCAGCAATCTGCTGCGCCTGCTCAGACTTCCGAAGCCGGTGCAGGCAATGGTCATGGAAGGGGTACTCGAGATGGGCCACGCACGCGCCCTGCTCGCCTTGGACAGCGCGCGCCAGATTGAAGCCGCCAATCGGGTCGCCGGCCGCGGGCTTTCGGTGCGGGAAACGGAAGCCCTGGTCGCAAGGCAGCTCCGGGGTGGGGCCGCGCGCAAGAAGCGCAAGGCGGACCGCGACCTGCTCCGGCTCGAGCAGGAAGCTTCCGAGCGCCTAGGAACGACGGTCGAGATTCGGCCGGGAAGAAAGGGCACGGGAAAGGTCGTCGTGCACTACGCCGGCCTCGATCATCTCGACACTTTGTTGCGCAAGCTGCGCTAGAGCTCAACCCGAACCATTTTGCGCTGCACCACGTTGACCGAAAAGCACCTGGAACGCTATACTCCGCGGGCTTTGCCGGGGGCGGGGGAATCTAACGCCATGCTTCGCATCCTGAGCAAGCCGATCCGCACCGTCTTGCGATGGCAGATCGTCGCGACCGCAGTGCTGACGGCGGTTGCGGCCGTCGCGGCCGGCCTTGACGGTGCCCTGTCCGCAGCATTGGGCGGGCTGATCAGCATTGGCGCCGGGCTGGTTTCGGCGGCAGTGGCAGCGTTGAGTAAGGCTGAGTCGGCAGGGGGGGTCCTGCTCGGCGCCTTGAGAGCCGAAGGCATCAAGATCGGCCTCATGGTCATCCTGTTGTGGCTGGTACTGGCGACATACAGGGACGTCGTAGCGCTCGCCTTGGTCGGGTCGTTTGCGTTGACCGCGCTGATCTTCACGATGGCGTTTATTGTGCGCGAGCATTAAGGCGCTCTGAGTCGAACACGAATACGGTTTAGCGATGTCCGCCGGCACTCAACTCACACCGACCGAATACATCAGCCACCACCTGACGTTCCTGACCCACTCGTTCGGCGCGGGGGAAGAAACGAGTTTCTGGGCCCTGCACGTGGACACGCTCGTCACTTCCGTCATACTCGGCGTGATCGGAGTGGGGTTCTTCTGGTGGATCGTGCGCGGCGCCACGTCCGGCGTGCCGAACAAGCGCCAGGCCTTCGTCGAACTGACTTTCAGCGTCTTGGATGACCAGGTAAAGGGCATCTTCACGCACGGCGACCGCAACAGGTTCGTCGCACCCACCGCCCTCACCGTCTTCGTATGGGTCGTGTTGATGAATGCGATGGACTGGCTCCCCGTCGACTTCATCACTCACAGCATGGCCGCGCTCGGAGCTCCCGAGTGGCGCCCTGTCCCCACGGCCGACGTGAACACCACCTTCGCGCTTGCGCTGTCGGTCTGGGTGCTCATGATCTACTTCGCAATCAAGTCGAAGGGCCTGGGCGGATGGATCCACGAGCTCTTCTGCGCCCCCTTCGGGGCCAATCCCCTGCTCTGGATACCGAACTTCGCGTTCAACATCGTCGAGTATGTTTCGAAGCCGCTATCACACTCGCTGCGGCTGTTCGGCAATATGTTCGCCGGGGAAATCATCTTCATCCTGCTCTGGGTATGGGGCTCGACCGGCCTGACCGGCGCCGCCGCGGGCACGGTGCTGGGGCTGGGCTGGGCCATCTTCCATATCATCATTGTCTTCGTACAGGCCTTCATCTTCATGATGCTCACAGTGGCCTATATCTCGATGGCGCACGAGCATCACTGATTTCGATCATTAACTATCTTTTCGCTCTGGAAAGGGAA
>CAZLUX010000001.1:62824-79298 GCA_964562815.1 uncultured Enterobacteriaceae bacterium | reverse complement strand
GCCCCCAGGCGCCCAGCGTGGGCGACTCCCAGTCGTCCTCGACGAAGCGGATGTCATGCACCTTCGGGTCGATTCCTAGCGCCTCGAGCGACTCGAGGTAGAGATCCTGGATGTTCGCCGGGGACGGTTTCAGCACGACCTGGTACTGGTAGTAGTGCTGCAGCCGGTTCGGGTTCTCGCCGTAGCGGCCGTCCTTGGGGCGGCGCGAGGGCTGCACGTAGGCTGCCTTCCAGGGTTCCGGTCCGATCGCGCGCAGGAAGGTCGCGGTATGGAAGGTTCCCGCGCCGACTTCCATGTCGTAGGGCTGCAGCAGCGCGCAGCCCTGGCGATCCCAGAACTGGTTGAGCTGAAGGATGAGTTGCTGAAAGGTGAGCATCGGAAGCCGCGGATTTTACCGGCTTCGCTTCGCGCGCGCGACGAGATAGGCCAGCGCGAGCAGCGCGAGCGCCGCCGCGAGCGCGGGCCAGTCGCCCGTGCGCGCGTACGGCGTCGTGCCGGTGTAGCCCTGCGCTTCGACTTCCAGGCTGGCGACGACGAACTCGGGCAGGCGCGCGAGCACGCGGCCGTGCGGTCCGATCGCGGCGGTGATGCCGGTATTGGTCGCGGTGAGCATCATGCGTCCGGTCTCGAGCGCGCGCAGGCGGGCGATCTCGAGGTGCTGCGCCGGCGCGAGCGAGTCTCCGAACCAGGCGACGTTGGAGACGTTCACCAGGAGGGTCGCAGCGGGAAGCGCGCCCGCGATCGCCGCGCCGTAGGCGTCTTCGTAGCAGATGTCGACCGCCACCCGCTGCCCGGCGACGGCGAGCGGCTTCTGGTCGGGCGCGCCGCGGGAAAAATCGGCGAGCGGGATAGACAGGATGCGCACGATCCAGCCGAATCCCGGGGGCACGAACTCGCCGAACGGAACCAGATGAACCTTGTTGTAGATCTGCGAAGGCGAGCTGCCCAGGCTGATCACGCTGTTGTAGTACTCGCCGGGACCCGCGCGGTAAGGCACGCCGAGCAGCATGTCGCCGCCGTTGCGCCGCGCGATGGCGGCGAGGTGCTGCAGGTACGCGGGGTCGATGCTGTCAAGGAAACGCGGCAGCGCGGTCTCGGGCAGCACGATCAGCTTGGCGCGGCTCTGCCCGGCGAGGCGGGCGTAGGTCTCGAGCGTCTTCGCGTATCGCCCCGGATCGAATTTCAGGTCTTGCGGGACGTCGCCTTGGAGCATGGCGGCCCGAAACGGCGCGCCGTACGGCGCGGTCCACTCGAGCTGGCGCAAGGCCCAGCCCGCGGCGAGCACCGCGAGCAGCGCGAAGGCGGCGCGCCAGCGCGCCCTGCCGCGCGCCATGCACCAGAGCAGCCCGGCGCAGACGAGTGTGGCGAGCGACATCGCGTACACGCCGGCGAGCGGTGCGAATCCCGCGAGAGGGGTGTCGACGCCGGCGTAGCCCGCCGAGAGCCAGGGAAAGCCGGTCAGCACCCAGCCGCGCAGCCACTCGGTGAACGTCCAGAGCGCGGGGATGACGAACACCGCGCGGATAGCCTGCGGCGCCGGAACGCGTGCCTGCAGCCAGCCGGCGAGCGCAGGATAGAGGGCGAGGACGGCGCAGAAGCCGAGGGTGGCGATCGCCGCGAGCGGCGCCGGCATGGCGCCGAAACGGTGCAGGCTGACGTAGACCCAGGATACGCCGCAGCCGAACAGTCCCAGCCCGAACAGGAACCCGGCGCGGAACGCCGCAGCGGGCCGCCGCGCCTCGATCCAAAGATGGATCAGTGCGGCGAAGCCGAGCAGACCGAGGGGATAGAGGCCGAGCGGCGCGAACGCGCCGACGGTCGCCGCGCCGGCCAGCAGGGCGATCGCCGCTTCCCGGCGCGCATTCACTTCGGCTTTTCGACCAGCAGGGTGTACACGCGGCGGCTGTCGGCGCGCAGCACCTGCAGCCGAACGCCGTCGAGGGTGACCGTCTCGCCGCGCTTGGGCAGGCGGCCGAGCTCCGCGATCACCAGCCCGCCTATCGTATCCACCTCCTGGTCGGACAAGCGGGTTCCGAACGCGGCGTTGAAGTCGGCGATCTGGGTCAGCGCCTTGACGCGGAAGCGGCCGCTCGATTCGGCGAGGATGTTGTCGCTCGCCTCATCGAAATCGTATTCGTCCTCGATTTCGCCGACGATCTGCTCCAGCACGTCCTCGATGGTGACCAGTCCGGCGACGCCGCCGTACTCGTCGGCCACGATCGCCATGTGGTTGCGGCTGGCGCGGAACTCTCGCAGCAGCACGTTGAGGCGCTTGGATTCCGGCACGAAGACAGCGGGCCGCAGCATCTCGCGTACGTTGAACTCCTCTTCGCCGGCGTAGTAGCGCAGCAGATCCTTGGCGAGCAGGATGCCGATCACGTCGTCGCGGTTCTGGTCGATGACCGGAAAGCGCGAGTGGGCGGCCGAGATCAGCTGGGGAATGAAGCTCTCGACCGGCTCGTTGATGTCGATCACGTCCATCTGCGCGCGCGGAATCATGATGTCGCGCACCTGCATCTCCGATACGGTGAGCGCGCCCTCGATGATCGACAGGGCGTCGGCGTCGAGCAGGTCGCGTTGGTGCGCCGAGCGAAGCAGCTCGAGCAGCTGCTCGCGGTCTTCCGGCTCGCGCAGCAGCATCGCCGAGAGGCGCTCGAGCAGGCTGGGTCGCGAGGGGTCGTTCATGCGGACCGCCTCATTCTACAGCGTAGGGGTCGCCGAGTCCGAGGCGGCGCAGTACGCGGACCTCGGCCCGCTCCATGCGCGCGGCGGCGGCCTTTCCCGCGTGATCGAGGCCGCGCAGGTGCAGCATGCCGTGCACAACGAGGTGGGCGTAGTGGGCCGAGAGCGTCTTGCCCTGCTGCCGGGCCTCGCGTGCGATGACCGGATGGCACAGGACGATGTCGCCGCGCAGGGGCCTGCGCCCGTAGCCGAAGCTGAGCACGTTGGTCGCATAGTCTCGCGAACGGAAGGCCCGATTCAGTCGCCGTGCTTCGGCCGCGCCCACCACGCGCAGGGTCACTTCGAGAGCGCCGCCGTATGCGGCACGCGCCCACGCCCGCAGCCGCGGCGCGGGCGGCACGCCGCGAGCGGCGCTTGCCTGCTGCACCGCGATTCCGCCGCCGCTACTTCGGCGGCGGCGTTTCTTCGCCCTGCGCGTGCTTTTCATATGCATCGATGATGCGCGCCACCAGCGGGTGGCGCACCACGTCGTTGGCGCCGAACTCGGTGAATGCGATGCCGCGCACGTCAGAGAGGATCCGGCGCGCCTCGATCAACCCGCTTTTCTGCCCGCGCGCCAGGTCGATCTGCGTGATGTCGCCCGTGACCACGGCCTTTGCGCCGAAACCGATCCGCGTCAGGAACATCTTCATCTGCTCGGGCGTCGTGTTCTGCGCCTCGTCGAGGATGATGAAGGCATGGTTCAGCGTGCGCCCGCGCATGTAGGCGAGCGGGGCGAGCTCGATCGTGCCGCGCTCGAGCAGCCTGCCCGTCTTGTCGAACCCCATCAGGTCGTAGAGCGCGTCGTAAAGGGGGCGCAGGTAGGGATCGACCTTCTGCGCCAGGTCGCCCGGCAGGAAGCCCAGGCGCTCGCCCGCTTCGACCGCGGGCCGCACCAGCACGAGCCGCTTCACGTTGTCGCGCTCGAGCGCATCGACGGCGCAGGCGACCGCGAGGTAGGTCTTTCCGGTTCCCGCGGGGCCGATGCCGAAGGTGATGTCGTGAGCAAGGATGTTCTGCAGGTACGTCACCTGGTTGACGGTGCGCCCATGCAGGTCCGGGCGCCGCGTGAGCAGCTGCGGCCCGGAGGCGTCTGGCGCGGGCGCATTGCCGCGCATCATCTCGCTCAACCCGAGCTGGATGTCGTCGATCGAGAGCTCTGCGGTGGCCTTGTCGTAGAGCCCGGACAGGGCCTGCGCCGCCCGCGCCGCCTGTCCCGCCTCGCCGCGAACCGTGAAGTGCGCGCCCCGGCGCGCGATCGCGACGTCGAGGGCGGATTCGATCTGGCGCAGGTTTGCGTCCAGGGCTCCGCACAGACGCGCGAGACGCTGATTGTCGAGCGGCTCGAACGTCACCTCGACGGGCTTGTTGGGCGTGCTGCGCGTCACTGTGCGCCGGCGCTCCCCAGGGGCTCTCCCCGCAGCGAATGAGACAGCGCCGCCGTGACGCGCAGGTCGACGAAGCGCCCTATCAGATCATGCCCGCCACGGAAGTTCACGATCCGGTTGTTGCCGGTGCGGCCGGCCAGCTCGGCCGGATCCCTGCGAGACGGCCCTTCGACCAGAACGTGTTGCCGGCTGCCGACCATGCCCTCGCTCAGCTTGCGCGCGTGCCCGTCCAGCACGGCCTGGAGCCGCTTCAGCCGCTCGAGTTTTTCCTCCTGCGGAGTGTCGTCCGGCAGCTCGGACGCCGGCGTGCCCGGGCGCGCGCTGTAGACGAACGAGAACGAACCGTCGAATTCCAGCGCGCGCGCGAGATCGAGCGTCGCCTGAAAGTCCGATTCGGTCTCGCCCGGAAATCCGACGATGAAATCCGAGGTGAGGCTGACCTCGGGGCGGGCCTTGCGCAGGCGCCGCACGATCGATCGGTACTCGAGCGCGGTATAGCCGCGCTTCATCGCTGCCAGCACGCGGTCGGAGCCGGACTGCACCGGCAGGTGCACGTGCGGCGCGAGCTTGGGCAGTTGCGCCTGGGCGTCGATCAGGCGCTGCGTGAACTCGCGCGGGTGCGAGGTGGTGAAACGGATTCGCTCGATGCCGTCGATTTCGGAGACGTAGTGCAGCAGCTCGGCGAAGTCCGCCGCTTCCGCCTCGACTTCGCCGCGCCAGGCGTTGACGTTCTGTCCCAGCAGCGTGACTTCCCTTATCCCCCTCTCGGCGAGGCTCGCGATCTCGGCGATCACGTCGTCGAACGGACGGGAAAATTCTTCGCCCCGCGTGTAGGGCACGACGCAGAAGCTGCAGTACTTGCTGCAGCCTTCCATGATCGAAACGAACGCCGACCCGCCTTCGACCCGCGCCGGCGGCAGCTGGTCGAATTTCTCGATCTCGGGAAAGCTCACGTCGACTTGCGCGCGGCCGCTCGCGCGCCGCCGGGCGATGAGCTCCGGCAGGCGGTGCAGGGTTTGAGGACCGAACACGACGTCGACGTAAGGCGCGCGCTCGACGATCGCCGCCCCTTCCTGGCTCGCGACGCAGCCGCCGACCGCGATCATCAGGTCCGGGTTTGCGTTCTTGAGGTGCTTGACGCGGCCCAGGTCGGCGAACACCTTCTCCTGCGCCTTCTCGCGCACCGAGCAAGTGTTGAACACGATCAGGTCGGCGTCTTCCGGCTGCCCGGTCGGCGCATAGCCGCCGCTCTGCGCAAGCACGTCGGCCATCCGGTCCGAGTCGTACTCGTTCATCTGGCAGCCGAAAGTGCGGATGTAGAGCCTGCCCGGCATGCGGCGGGGTCGGTGTTGCCTTACTACTGGCCGGGAGCGGGTTGCGCCGCCTCGGCCGGCGTCAGCAGCCAGATCCGGTACGGCTGGCCCTGTGCGTCGAGGAGGTAGCGAATCTGCGCGCCCGGCGGCAGGGCGGTGGGCACGATGCCGCGATTCGCGGCGTCGCGGATCTGCGCCCCCGGGGCGAGCATCACCGGCTTGCCGTCGATCTCGACCAGCATTCCCTGCAGATGGCGGATCGTGCCGCTCTGCGCATTCGCGGGGATCGTGCGCAGCTGCGCCAGCGCGCTTGGCGTTGACACGGCGAGCAGGCAGAGCGCAAGCGCGCGGGTAAATTTGGCGAGGGTCATCGACGAGGCCTCCGAGGCCCTATTCTAGAGGAGGGGGCGTCGCAGGCGGGTGCAAAGGGGTGGTGGCGAATCAGGGACTCGAACCCCGGACACACGGATTATGATTCCGCTGCTCTAACCAGCTGAGCTAATTCGCCTCCGGAAAGGGCGCGAATTGTCGCCTTCGACCGCGTTCCGGTCAAGCGCGCACGGCTCTCGCCGTGATCGATGGCTCTAGAAATTTTCGCAAAACCAACAAGTTATTTCGCCCCCGGTCACACCTCGCGCGCGCGCGGCGATACAATGCGCGGGTGAATTTCGAAGTCATCGTCGTCGGCGCCGGGCTGGTGGGCGCAAGCTTCGCCCGCGCCGCGCGGGGGCTGTCGACTGCGCTCGTCGCCGCGGCCGAGCGCAGCGCGGCGGTGCTTGAGGGGCCCGGGGGCTTCGATGTGCGGGTCTACGCGCTCAGTCCCGGCAATGTCGAGTTTCTGCGTCGGCTCAAGGTCTGGCAGGGCATTGCGCCGGAACGGGTGACGCCCGTGCACGCGATGCGGGTCTTTGGTGATGACGGCAGTTCGCTGCTCGAGTTCGATGCCTACCGCTGCGGCGTCGAGGCGCTCGCCTGGATCGTCGAGGATGGCTCGCTGCAAGACGCCCTGTGGCGTTCGCTGCAGGCGCGCGACGGGCTCGAGCTCATTGCCCCGGCGGATTGCGAGCAGCTCGAGCTCACCTCGGATCGCGCGACGGTCCGGCTGGGCGACGGCCGCAGCCTGCATGCCAAGCTGCTGGTGGGTGCCGACGGCGCACGCTCGTTCGTGCGCGAAGGCGCCGGACTGGGAGCCGCCGAGCGCGCCTACGGGCAGACCGCGGTGGTCGCGAATTTCGCCTGCGAGCGACCGCATGCCAACGTTGCGCACCAGTGGTTCCAGGGCGGGCCCGTGCTCGCGCTCTTGCCGTTGCCGGGCAGTCACGTGTCGATGGTCTGGTCCGTGGCCGACGCCGAGGCCGCGCGCCTGCTGGCCCTTGATGCCGAGGCGCTCTGCCGCGAGGTCGGGCAGGCGTCGCGAGGAATCCTCGGCGAGCTGACTCTGGTGACCGCCGCGCGGGGCTTTGCGCTGAGACGGCTGGCGGCGGGACGCGCGGTGGCGCCGCGTGTCGCGCTGATCGGCGACGCGGCGCACGTCGTGCACCCGCTGGCGGGGCAGGGGGCGAATCTGGGGTTCCAGGACGCCCGGGTGCTGGCCGAGGTGCTCGCGGCGCGCGAGCCCGTGCGCGATCCCGGCGACTTCCGATTGCTGCGCCGCTACGAACGCGCCCGTGCCGAAGCGGTCTTTGCCATGGACGCGACGGTGGACGGCCTTTTCCGGCTGTTCGCGGCCGAGGGGCGGGCCGTTTCGTTGCTGCGAAACGCCGGATTGAACTTGGCCGACCGGGTTCCGGTCTTAAAGAACATTCTCATGCGCCAGGCGATGGGCTGAGGCGCGCCGGAGACCACGAATGCTTGTCCGTACCTTGGCGCTTCTTGCCTTCTGCCTCGCTGTCCTGCCCGCGCATGCCGACGAGGCGCAAATCCGCAAGGTGATCGAGGCCAAGACCGGCGGCGCGCGGATCGAGAGCATCAAGCCGGCGCCGCTTCTCGGCCTGTACGAGGTGGTGATCCGGACTCAGGACGGGCCGCAGATCGTGTACACGGATGCCGATGCCACGGGGATCATCGTCGGCAGCCTTTACGACGTCAAACACGATCGCAACTTGACCAATGAGCGGATGCACAGGCTGCTCGCGGTCAAGTTCGACAGCCTGCCGCTGCAGGACGCGGTGAAAATCCGGCGCGGCAGCGGGCGGCGGGTGCTCGTGATGTTCTCCGATCCTTACTGCCCTGCCTGCCAGAAGTTCGAGAAGGAGCTCGCCAAGGTCGGCGACATCACGATCTACGTCTTCATGTACCCGGTGATCCATCCCGAGCTGGCCAGCCAGTCGAAAGCGATCTGGTGCTCGCCCGACCGGGCCAAAGCGTGGCTCGACTTGGCGTTGCGCGGGAAGCGGCCGACCGCGGACGCGGACTGCCCGAACCCGATCGCGAAGAACCTCTTGCTCGGCCATCAGCTTGGAGTCAATTCGACGCCGACTCTGATTCTTGCCGATGGCGAGCGCGTGCAGGGAGGGCTGTCGTCGGCACACCTCGCGGCGACGCTGGACGCGGTCTATCGGGAAGTGAAGGCCGCCAAGTAACGCTAGGGGCGCGGCAACGGCTCGCCGCGCGGCCAGAGCAGCCACATCCTGCCCTGCTGGCGCATGCGCCCGGCGAACTCGCCCGCCTCCTCGCCGCTGCCCCAGAAGAAGTCCGCCCGCACCGCGCCGCGGATCGCCCCGCCGGTGTCCTGCGCCACGACCAGCTGCTCGAGTGGAATGTCCGAAAGCGGAAGCGTGCTCGCCAGGTAGACGGGGGCGCCGAGCGGGTAGAAGCGCCGGTCCACTGCGACGCTGTACGTCGCGGTCAACGGCGCGCCCAGCGCGCCGATCGGCCCTCCGCCCGCGGGCAGCTTGCGGAAGAAGACGTAACTCGGGTTCTGCTCGAGCGCCTGCTGCAACAAATCCGGGTGCGCCTGGGCCCACGCATTGATGCCCTGCATCGACGCCTGTTCGAGTGGCAGCATGCCTTGGGCGACCAGATAGCGGCCGAGGGATCGGTAAGGGTGGCCGTTCTGGTCCGCGTAGCCGACGCGGATGCGTTCGTCGTCGCCGAAGCGGATCTGGCCGCTGCCCTGTATCTGGAGAAAGAACAGCTCGACCGGATCCGCGACCCAAGCGATCACGGGCGCCGTGAAGCCGTCGCCGTGAGCGTCGATCTCGGCGCGCGAGTAGTACGGCACCAGCTTGCGCCCTTCGAGCCGCCCGCGCAGTCGCATGCCCTTGAGCTGCGGATAAAGGCTGGACAGGTCAACGTCGACGAGGTCGTCGGGAACGCCGTAGACGGGGTAGCGGAAGCGTCCGGTGCGCTCCGGGCTGCCCTCGAGCACGGGCTCGTAATAGCCGGTCACCAGCCCCGTGTTCGAGCCGTCCTGATCGATCACCGCGTAGGGAACGAACGTCGACTCGAAGAAGTGTCGCACGGCGGCCGCGTCGTCCGCCGGCACCGCCTGCGCCACCGCGCACGCAGGCGCCAGCGCGGCGACCGCCTGCAGGCGGGGACAGCCGGCCAGGAAGGCGCGCAAGCTCGGTACCAGCGCCGTGGCATTCCATCCCGGCAGATCGGCGTACGTCGTTTCTTCGTAACGCGCCGCGCCCGGCCTCTGCGCCAGTGGGGCGCAGCCCGCCACCAGTACAATCGCGGCAACCACGAACAGGAAAACGCGCGCGATGTGGTTCATCCTTGCCGAAATAGTGCTTGCCCTGGTTCTCGTGGTCCTGATCTATTGGCTGACGCTTCCGCGCAAGCGAAGCGACGCTCACGAGCGGCCGCCCGAGTCTTCAGACTGACCGCTTCTCCAACTCGATCAGTCTAAACCAACCTCCGACCAGGGCCGGCTCGTCGGCGACCACGGCGAGGCCGGGGACCTCTGCGAGGACGTTCTCGAACACGACGTCGGTGCGCGTTGCGATGCGGCGCGCGACCGGGTTGAGCGCGCGCCGCAGCCACGCCCGCTCGCCCGGGCGCAGGAACTTGTCGAATAGCAGCACGCGGCCTCCCGGCCGCAGAATTCGAGCGATTTCCGCGAGGCATTGCTCGGGCCGGGGCACGACCGCCAGAATGAGGTGCAGCACCGCCATGTCGAATCCGGCGTCGGCGAACGGCAGCGCCTGCACGTCACCCTCCACGAAGCAGACTTCGAGCGGCCCGCGGCGGGCCACGGCGCGTGCGAGCATGGCGCGCGTCAGGTCGATGCCGACGTAGCGGTGCGCCGGCTCCAGGAGAGGCAGGTCGAGCCCCGTGCCGATGCCGGCGACGAGCACCTCGCCGCGGGCGCGGCGCTGCAGGCGGGCCAGGCTGCGGGCCCGCGCGCGGGCGAGCGCGCCTCGAACCGCGAGGTCGTAAACCGGGGCGAGCAGCCGATAGCTCCGCCGCAGTCCCGCCGCGCCCACGATGCGTCCGTCAGTGCAGGACGCGCGGCACCGAGAGCGTGAACTCCGGGATCTGAGCGTCGAACCGGGTCCCGTCCTCCGCCACCATCTGGTAGCTGCCGCGCATGGTGCCGACCTGCGTCGCGATGGAGGTGCCGCTGGTATATTCGAATTGCTCCCCTGGGCGCAGCACGGGCTGCGCGCCGACCACCCCCAGTCCGCGGACTTCCTGCACCAGGCCTTGCGCGTCGGTGATGATCCAGTGCCGGCTGATCAGCTGGCCGGTGACGTTGCCGACATTGCGGAGGGTGATCGTGTAGGCGAAGGCGTAACGGCCCGCCGCCTCGTCGGACTGATCCGGCAGGTACTGCGTCGCCGCGCTGACCGCGATCTCGTAGCGCTTCTCCTGGGCCATGGGCGCATTGTAAACTGGCCCGGACATGACGTTCCGCATCGCACCCAGCATCCTTTCGGCCGATTTTTCGCGTCTGGGCGAAGAAGTTCGCGGCGTGGCCCAGGCCGGCGCCGACGTCATCCATTTCGACGTCATGGACAACCACTACGTGCCGAACCTCACCATCGGACCGCTCGTGTGCGAGGCGCTGCGCCCGCACGTGAGCTTGCCGATCGACGTGCACCTGATGGTCAAGCCGGTCGACCGCATCGTGCCGGACTTCGCCAAGGCCGGCGCGAACATCATCAGCTTTCATCCGGAAGCGAGCGAGCACGTGGACCGCACCATCGGCCTGATACACGAGCACGGCTGCAGGGCCGGCCTGGTATTCAACCCGGCGACCCCGCTCGACTGGCTCGATCACACGCTCGACAAGCTGGATCTCGTGCTGATCATGTCGGTGAATCCGGGGTTCGGCGGCCAGCGCTTTATCGCGTCGATGCTGCCCAAGATCGCCGAGGCGCGCCGGCGCATCGATGCGGCGACGCGGTCCGACGGACGCGAGGTCTGGCTCGAGGTCGACGGCGGCATCAAGACCGACAACATCGCCGAGGTGGCGGTCGCGGGCGCCGACACTTTCGTCTCCGGCTCGGGAATTTTCGGCACGAAGGACTACGCGGCGACCATCCGCGACATGCGTACGCGCCTCGGCGCGGCGCGCCGCGCGGCGTGATTCGGGCCGCGCTGGTCGATCTCGACGGCACCCTGCTGGACACCGCGCCGGACATTGCGGCGGCGGCGAACGCGATGCTTGCCGAGCTCGGCCTGGGGCGGCTGGCGGCGGGCGAAGTGCGCGATTTCATCGGCAAGGGAATTGCCGCACTGGTGCGCCGCTGCCTCGAAGCGGCGCGCGCAGCGCCGCCCGACGAGATGCTTTACGAGGCGGCACTGGCGAGCTTTGCCTCGCATTACGAGCGCCTGAACGGCTCTTCTTCGACTCCCTACGCCGGGGCGGAGGAGGGGCTGGCGGCGATGAGGGCGAGGGGGCTGAGGCTCGCCTGCGTCACCAACAAGGCCTCGCGCTACACCGATCCCTTGCTCGCCTCGAGCGGTCTGGCAGGCTATTTCGACGAGGTCGTGACCAGCGACCGGGCGGGGCGGCGTAAGCCGGACCCGGGGCCGTTCCTTTTCGCCTGCCGGGCGCTCGGTGTCTCCCCGGCCGAGGCGGCCGTGATCGGGGACTCCGCCAACGACGCGAAGGGTGGCCGCGCTGCCGGCTGCCGCGTCCTGCTGGTTCCCTACGGTTACCGCGAGGGACAGGATGTACGCGATATCGAGTGTGATGGTATAGTGGCTTCGCTGTTGGACGCAGCAGAACTTCTTTCGGCACAGTCGTGAACCACCACCGAGACGGAATCTGGACCACTCTCTGGCGTAGCTGGCGCCCCTGGCGCCGCTAGACCCACACGCGCCCCTGCGCGGCACGGGCGGCGCGTAAAGCCCAGGCCGCAGTTTTCCGGTTCTTTCGGTTTCAGGTGGAGAAGTCGCATGACTGAGCTCGATTTCGACAAGCTCGCAAAACAAGGTTACACGCGCATTCCGGTCGTCGCCGAGGTGCGCGCGGATCTCTACACGCCGCTCGCGGTCTACGCCAAGCTGGCCAACGCCCCGTATTCCTATTTGCTCGAATCGGTCGTGGGAGGGGAGCGCTTCGGTCGTTATTCCTTCATCGGGCTGGCGTGCGCCGAGCGCATCGAGGCGCGCGGCTCGACGGTACGCAGGCTGTTGCGCGATGCGCGGGGCGCCGACGTCTGCCTCGAACGTCTGGACGACGCGGATCCGTTCGAGTACGTGCGTTCCTATCTCAAGCGCCATCGCGTCGCGCCGGTCCCGGCCGCGCTGCGCTTTGGCGGCGGCCTGGTGGGCTATTTCGGCTACGAAACGGTCGGGCATATCGAGTCGCGGGTGCTCTCGGGCGACAAGCCCGACCCGCTCGGGACGCCCGATATGCTTCTCCTGGTCTCGGACGAGCTGGCCGTGGTCGACAACGTGATGGGCAAGCTCTACCTCGTTGTCTACGCCGACCCGCAGCAGCCGGACGCCTATCGGGCCGCGAGCGAAAGGCTCGAGCGGCTGCGCGCTCGTCTCCTGACCCCGCTGCCGGACAGCATGGTGCTTGCGCTCGCGGTCGAAACACCGGCGGGAGAACCGGCGCCGCTTAGCCGGACGTTCACCGAGGAGGGGTTCCTCAAGGCGGTCCGCCGCTCCAAGGAGTACATCTTCGCCGGCGACTGCATGCAGGTACAGATATCGCAGCGCACGACGCGGAGTTTCGAGGCGCCGCCGCTTACCCTGTATCGCGCGCTGCGAGGCCTCAATCCGTCGCCCTACATGTTCTACTTCGATTTCGGGGACCACCACGTGGTCGGCGCGTCGCCCGAGATCATGGTGCGGCTCGCGGGCGACGCGATCACCTTGAGGCCGATCGCCGGGACGCGGCCGCGCGGCCGCACCGAGGAGGAGGATGCCCGCGCCGCCGAGGATCTGCTCTCGGACCCCAAGGAGCGCGCCGAACACGTCATGCTGATCGATCTGGGGCGCAACGACGCGGGACGGGTCGCTGCGATCGGCAGCGTGCGAGTCACCGAGAAGATGGTGATCGAGCGCTATTCGCACGTGATGCACATCGTTTCGAACGTCGAAGCGAAGATCGCCCCCGGGCTGGACGCGATCGACGTGTTCAAGGCGAGCTTTCCTGCCGGCACCGTGAGCGGGGCGCCGAAGGTGCGCGCGATGGAGATCATCGACGAGCTGGAACCGGTCAAGCGGGGCGTGTACAGCGGCGCCGTGGGCTACCTCGGGTTCAACGGCGACATGGACGTCGCGATCGCGATCCGGACCGCGGTGGTGAAGGACGGTCTGCTTCACGTGCAGGCGGCCGCGGGGATCGTCGCCGACTCGGATCCGCAGTCCGAGTGGCAGGAAACCCAGCACAAGGCGCGCGCGATCCTGCGCGCCGCGGAGGTTGCGGCGGCGGAGCACGCATCGGGCGCAGGCGTGGCGCAGGCCGCTGCGCCACGGTCGGCGACGCGCTAGGGAGGGCCCGATGCTCGTAATGATCGACAACTACGATTCGTTCACCTACAACCTCGTTCAGTATTTCGGCGAGCTCGGCGAGGAGGTGAGGGTCGTACGCAACGATGAAGCCTCGGTCGAGGACATCGAGGCGATGGCGCCGGCGCGCGTGGTGCTTTCTCCGGGACCGTGCACACCGAACGAAGCGGGAATCTCCCTCGATTTGATCGCGCGTCTCGCGGGGCGGGTCCCGATTCTGGGCGTGTGCCTCGGGCACCAGGCGGTCGGGCAGGCGTTCGGAGGCCGCGTCGTGCGCGCGAGCCAGGTCATGCACGGCAAGGTTTCGCACATCCACCACGACGCCAAAGGGGTGTTTGCGGGCCTGCCGCAGGATTTCATCGCGACGCGCTACCACTCGCTGGTGGTCGGGCGCGAATCGGTTCCGGATTGCCTGGAGGTCTCGGCGCGCTCCGAGGACGGCGAAATCATGGGGCTGCGCCACCGCGAGCTCGACGTCGAGGGCGTGCAGTTTCATCCCGAGGCCCTGCTCACGGAGCACGGCCACGAAATGTTGAAGAATTTCCTGCAGGGGAGGGGCAAATGAGGCAGATCACGATCGCGGAGGCGATCCAGCGCACCGTCGAGCACCGGGAGATCTTCCACGACGAGATGCTCCATATCATGCGCCAGATCATGCGCGGCGAGCTGACTCCGGCCCAGATCGCCGGTTTTCTGATCGGCTTGCGAGTAAAGAAGGAAACGATCGGAGAGATCGCCGCCGCGGCGCAGGTCATGCGCGAATTCGCCACCCGCGTGGAGTTGAGCGACGACCGTCACCTGGTCGACATCGTCGGCACGGGAGGCGATGCCGCGCACACCTTCAACGTCTCGACCGCGTCCGCCTTCGTCGCCGCTGCCGCCGGGGTGCGGATCGCGAAGCACGGCAACCGCGCGGTGTCGTCTTCGTCGGGAAGCGCGGACGTGCTCGAAGCGCTCGGCGCGAACATCATGCTCAACCCGCAGCAAGTCGCGACGAGCATCGAGAGCGTCGGTCTCGGGTTCATGTTCGCGCCGTCGCACCATTTGGCGATGAAGTACGCCGGACCGGTGCGCAAGGATCTCGGCGTGCGCACGATCTTCAATATCCTCGGCCCGCTGACCAACCCGGCCGGCGCGCCGAACCAGGTGCTGGGCGTGTTCCACCCCGACCTGGTGGGAATCCAGGTGCGGGTGCTGCAGCGCCTCGGCAGCAAGCACGTGATGACTGTCTACGGAGTGGACGGCCTGGACGAGATCTCGATCTCCGGCGAGACGATGGTCGGCGAGCTGGTAAAGGGGGAGATCCAGGAATACACCGTCCATCCCTCGCAGTTCGGGCTCGAGCTCTACGACCGGCGGGCGATCCAGGTCAATACCGTGGACGAATCCAAGCAGATGGTCCTCGCGGTGCTGGAAAACCAGCCGGGGCCGGCGCTCAACATCGTTCTGCTCAATGCGGGAGCCGCGATCTACGTCGGAGGCGCCGCGAAATCGCTCGGCGCGGGAATCGAGCGTGCGCGCAAGGCGATCGCGAGCGGCGACGCGCGCAAGAAGCTGGACCAGTTCGTCGCCCATACGCAGGGGCTGAAGGCGCCCTGAGATGTCGGACGTCCTGCAGCGCATTCTCGCGGTCAAGCGCGACGAAGTCGCGGCCGCCAAGCGCGCGGTGACGCAGCGCGAGGCCGAAGCTCGCGCCCGCGCCGCGCCGCCCCCGCGCGATTTCATCGGCGCGATCCGGGCCAAGCACGCCGCCGGCCGGCCCGCGGTGATCGCCGAGATCAAGCGCGCCAGTCCCTCGAAGGGCTTGCTGCGCGAGAATTTCGATCCCGCGGCGATCGCGCGCAGCTACGAGGCAGGCGGCGCGGCCTGCCTGTCGGTGCTCACCGACCGGCAGTTCTTCCAGGGCGCGCCCGAGCACCTGACCGCCGCGCGGGCCGCCTGCGCGCTGCCGGTGCTGCGCAAGGACTTCATGCTCGAGCCCTACCAGGTTTACGAGTCGCGCGCGCTGGGCGCGGACTGCATCCTGCTGATTGCCGCGGCGCTGCCGCCCGAAGTGATGCGGGCGCTCGAAGACGTCGCGCGCGAGCTCGGGATGGCGGTGCTGGTCGAGGTCCACGACGGCGCCGAACTCGAGGCGGCGCTCGCGCTGCGCACGCCGCTGCTGGGCGTCAACAACCGCAACCTTCGCACGTTCGAAACGCGGCTCGAGACCACGCTCGAGCTGCTGCAACGCGTACCGGGCGAGCGCATCGTCGTCAGCGAGAGCGGAATTCTTGCGCCTGCGGACGCCGAGCGCCTCTGGCGCCAAGGCGTGGGCACCTATCTCGTCGGCGAGGCATTCATGCGCGCAGAGGAGCCGGGAGAGGCCCTGGGCGGATTGTTCAAGAATCTCCTAACTCGCTGAATTAGAAAAGTAATATTTATGGCGCGCGCGATGTTGTATGCGCGCAACAAAAGAGCCGCCAAAAGGCCTCAAAAGACGGAAAGCGTTGCTCCCGTGCATCGGCCACGGGGACAATTCGAGTAACTTCTCACGTGAGGGGTTGAGGCGGGGCGCGCAAGCGTCCCGATTTCTTTCCAACAAGTTGGGAGACTTATTGTGATGAACAAGAAGCTAATGGCTGCAGCGGTCGCTGGCGCGCTGGCGATCCCGGCCGTCGCTTTCGCTCAGTCGAGCGTTACGCTGTACGGCACCATCGACACCGGTATTCGCAATCAGAGCAAGGTCATTGATACGTCCACGACGCCGGCATCGGACGGCACCGTGACGTCCATGACCGACGGCCTGTACCGCACCAACCGCTGGGGCATGAAAGGCTCCGAGGACCTGGGCGGCGGGCTGAAGGCGAACTTCAAGCTGGAAGGCCAGTACTCGTCCGACACCGGCGCGGGCCCGAGCGGCGGCGCCACCTTCGCTCGTAGCTCGTGGGTCGGTCTGTCGAGCGGCGGCATGGAATTCCACCTCGGCCGTGACTACACCGTGAACTTCAAGACCTGGGGCAAATACGACCCGATGGGCTACAACTTCACGGGTATGACGCCGAACGTCCGGTTCACGGCGGGTGTGCGTTCGAGCAACATGATCCAGGCGTCGGCCAACTTCGACGGCGGCGGCGTGATGGTCGACTACGC
>CAZLUX010000001.1:38210-62724 GCA_964562815.1 uncultured Enterobacteriaceae bacterium | reverse complement strand
AACGGCGGCTGGTACGCGCCGAGCGCGACCGGACAGCTCGACAAGGCGCGGATGATCGCGCTCGGCGTCGGCTACGCCTTCTCCGACCGTGTGGTGGGACGTATCGGCTACTACGACATCAAGTCGACGGGCTTCGCGGCAGCTGACGACGGCAAGTCGAAGGACACCGTGCTTGCGGTGGACTACCATCTGTCGAAGCGCACGACGGCATACGTCGAAGTCGATCACACGGCTATGGACGGTAGCGCGGTTGGCACCCCGGTCGATGGCCGCGCGAGCAACGACGGGACCACCGGTCTCGGCGTGGGTATCGCGCACACGTTCTAAGCCTGGTTGTCTAGAACCGAAAGGTTCGAAAAGCCGCCCTTCGGGGCGGCTTTTTTTTTGTCTTGATCGTTGGGTAAGATGGCGAAATGACCGAGAGCCGCAGCGCCGTCGATCGCTTCATCGAGGGACTGGACCTTGCCCTGAGGGCGGTCGCGGGGGTGCACCGCCCGCTGCGCCCGTCGCCGGCCGAGGGCCGGGAGGAGGGCGCGCTCGACGATGCCGAGCGGGCCCATGCCGCGGCGCTGATGCGCATCAACCACGTCGGTGAGGTTTGCGCCCAGGCCCTCTACCAGGGACAGGCGCTCACCGCGCGAGATCCCGCCAACCGGCAGGCGCTCGAGCACGCCGCGTCGGAAGAGCAGGATCACTTGGCTTGGAGCGCCACTCGTGTCGACGAGCTGGGTGGGCGCCTAAGCATCGCGAACCCGCTGTGGTACGCCGGCGCCTTTGCCATGGGCGCCGCGGCCGGAGTCCTGGGCGACCGCTGGAGCCTCGCTTTTCTCGCCGAGACCGAGCGCCAGGTGGAAGAGCACCTCTCGGGGCACCTGGAGCAGCTATCGGCCGCGGACAGCCGCACGAGGGCGGTCGTCGAAACGATGCGCGTCGACGAGGCGCGCCACCGGGACACCGCGCTGTCGCTGGGCGCGGCGGAGTTGCCTGGGCCGGTAAAGACGACGATGAGGTTGATGTCGAAGCTGATGACCACGATCGCTTACCGGGTCTGAGCGGACGCGCGATGCTGAACGTCTTCATCGGCTATGATCCCAAGGAATCGGTGGCGTTCTATACGCTGGCGCACTCGATCCTGCGCCGGGCCTCGATGCCGGTGGCAATCGTCCCGCTCATGCGGAGCCAGCTCGGAAAGCTCTATACGCGCGAGCGGGGTCCCACCGAGTCGACCGAGTTCAGCCTGACCCGCTTTCTGGTTCCCGCGCTATCGCAATACCGCGGCTGGTCGGTTTTTCTCGACTGCGACATGCTCTGCCGCGTCGACATCGCGGAGCTGGCCGCTGAGTGCGAGCGCCAGGCCGACAAGGCGGTTCTCGTCTGCAAGCACGACTACGTCCCCAAGACCGAGCGCAAGTTCCTGGGCCAGGTGCAGACGAAATACCCGCGCAAGAACTGGTCGAGCCTGATGCTGTTCAACAACGAGCGCTGCGGCGCGCTGAGCGCCGAGTACGTCAATGCCGCGCCCGGGCTCGAGCTGCATCGCTTCGCCTGGACCGGCGATGCGACGATCGGGGCTCTGCCGCTGGAATGGAACTGGCTGGTCGGCGAATACGAGTACAACCCGCGGGCCAAGATCGTGCACTACACCCTCGGCGGACCGTATTTCGACGACTATCGCGACTGCGACTATGCGGCGGAGTGGTTCGACGAGTTCCGTTCGATGAGTCACGCCGCCGGCGCGCCGCGCTAGTCATTCCTCGACGATCTCGAAGTCCTTGCTGATCTCGGCGGTCTTGCCGAGCATGATCGACGCCGAGCAGTACTTCTCGTGCGAGAGGCGGATCGCGTGCTCGACAAGATTTCGTTTCAAGGCTCTGCCGCGTACGATGAAATGCATGTGAATGCGGGTGAATACCTTCGGGTCAGTGGCGGCGCGGTCGGCATCCAGCTTCACCTCGCAGCCGGAGACCTGCTGGCCGCTCTTCCTGAGGATCAGTACGACGTCGTAGGCGGTGCAGCCGCCGGTGCCGACAAGGACGAGCTCCATCGGGCGCGGGGCGAGGTTCCTGCCGCCGCCTTCCGGGGCCCCGTCCATAGCGACGAGATGGTTGCTCTCGGTCTCCCCGAGAAAGGTCATGCCGTGCGTCCAGCGAACCGTGCATTCCATGCCAGAATCCTCAAGAAATCAAAGATTTGTGCGCCGCAGTAAAATACCCCAACCAAGCATATGGTTTGACTCTTTCTGCACTCACGACAGAACTTCCGATCCATCCAATCCACGCGTACAATCAATTGACTATGTGAAAATCGTCACGCATTCACTCAACTAATAGTTACATAACCTAATTGATTTTGCAATGCAGCAATGGAGCCTCTAATATTCAAACCGTTGCTTGGCTCCACCCTCCTCCGGAGCCTCGCGACGTAGTCTCCTCCACCCTCCTCCTTTGGTGGATTGAACGCGACTCGCAAGAGTCGCGTTTTTTTTGTGCGTGTCCCGCGAAACTTTGACCTCAACTCACTATTCCCAGTAAAATCGCCGTCTTTTCACGATCTGCCAGCTGCACCATGAAAACCTATTCGGCGAAGCCGGGTGAAGTCCGCAACGACTGGTACGTCGTAGACGCCCAGGGCAAGGTCCTCGGCCGCCTGGCGGTTCAAATCGCGAGCCGTTTGCGCGGCAAGCATAAGCCGGAGTTCACGCCGCACGTCGATACGGGCGACTACATCGTGGTTGTCAACGCCGCCAAGATCCGCGTCACCGGCAACAAGGCCGAAGGCAAGAAATACTACCGCCATACCGGCTTCCCGGGCGGTATCCGCGAAACCAGCTTCGCAAAGTTGCACGCCAAGCATCCCGGACGCGTCCTGCAGAAGGCGGTCAAGGGAATGTTGCCCAAAGGCCCGCTTGGCAATGCAATGCTCAAGAAACTGAAGGTATACGCCGAGGGCGCGCACCCTCATACCGCGCAACAGCCGAAGGCTCTGGAAATCTGAGGTCGAGAATATATGGTCGGTGATTATTACTACGGCACGGGGCGGCGCAAGAGCGCCGTGGCGCGCGTGTTCATCAAGCCGGGCAAGGGCGGATTTGTCGTGAACGGCAAGCCGGTGGATGATTTCTTCGCGCGCGAGACCGGCCGCATGATCGTGCGCCAGCCGCTCGATCTGACGAAGAACCTCACGAGCTTCGACATCAAGGTGAACGTCTATGGTGGCGGGGAAAACGGCCAGGCGGGCGCGGTGCGCCATGGAATCGCCCGGGCGCTAATCGAGTATGATGCGGCGCTCAAGCCCGTGCTCAGCACTGCCGGACTCGTGACGCGCGACGCGCGCGAAGTCGAGCGAAAGAAAGTAGGCTTGCACAAGGCGCGGCGGCGCAAGCAGTTCTCGAAACGCTGAGCGAAGGGGCATTGCCCCGGAGCCACAAGACAGCCGCCCACGGGCGGCTTTTTTGTTCGTGCATGTTTCTTGTTCGAGGGATCGAATGATCAAGGCGGGCATCGTCGGCGGAACCGGATATACGGGCGTGGAGCTGATGCGGCTTCTTGCGCAGCATCCGGACGTGGAAGTCGTCACGGTCACTTCGCGCAAGGACGCCGGGACGAAGGTGGCGGAGATGTTCCCCAGCCTGCGTGGACGCGTGTCCCTGGTGTTCGCCGAACCGGACCAGGCGGCCCTGGCGAAGTGTGATGTGGTGTTCTTCGCAACGCCTAACGGCGTGGCCATGACCGAGGCGCGCGCGCTTCTGGATGCCGGCGCGCGGATCGTCGATCTTTCCGCGGACTTTCGCATCCAGGACATCGAGGAGTGGGAGCGCTGGTACAAGGTGAAGCACGCTTCCCCCGAGCTTGTCCGCGAGGCCGTGTACGGCCTGTGCGAAGTCAACCGCGCCAGCATTCGCGAGGCACGCCTCGTTGCGAACCCGGGATGCTATCCGACCGCGATTCAACTGGGCTTCCTGCCGCTGGTGGAGTCTGGCGCCGTCGACCTTGGTCATCTCGTTGCCGACGCCAAGTCGGGCGTGAGTGGCGCGGGGAGAAAGGCGGAGCTGAACCTCACCTTTTCCGAGGCATCCGACAATTTCAAGGCGTACGGCGTGCCCGGCCATCGGCACTGGCCGGAGATCCGCCAGGGGCTGTCCCGGGCGTCGGGGCGCGAGGTCGGGCTGGTGTTTACGGCGCACCTTACGCCGATGATACGGGGGATACACGCCACCTTGTACGCGAGGATCTCCCGGGAGGTGGATTTTCAGGCCCTGTATCAGGAACGCTATTCAGGCGAACCCTTCGTCGACGTCATGCCAGTAGGCAGCCACCCGGATACGCGCTCGGTGCGCGCGGCAAATGTCTGCCGGATCGCAGTCCACCGGCCCCGGGAAACGGCCGACAGAGCCGATACGCTCGTCGTGCTTTCCGTGATCGACAATCTGGTCAAAGGTGCCTCCGGGCAGGCGGTCCAGAACATGAACATCATGTTCGGGTTGCCGGAAACCACCGGGCTCGAGCAGGTGCCCGTGGTTCCATGACGCGATAACGATGGCGCGAAGACTCCGCAAGCTGCGTAAACGATTCGGCATCACGGCTCCCCGCGTCTCGGTGCGGACGGAGGTGCCGTGGTATCTGCGCTGGCTCGGCTACGCGGTGGTCCTAGGCCTCGCCGGCGGCGTTGCATTCTGGACCTACGATGCCGGCCGACGCTTCGCCGGATTCGACCAGGACCAGGTGGAGCAGAAACTGGCCGAAACGAAGACTGAGCTCGCGAATGCCCGCAGTGAGCTCAAGCGGCTGCGTACGATCGCCAATGCGGCGGGGAGTCAGCTCGCGATTGAGCGCACCGCGCAGGAGCGCCTCGCGCAGCAGATTCGCACCTTGGAGAAGCAGGACGGGAAGCTGCGGGAGGATTTGGCGATCTTCGAGCGCATGCTCACGTCGGATCCGCGTAGTGCCCCGGCCCTCGCCATCTATCGTTTCGAGGTGACTCCGGACGTATTGCCTGGCGAATTCCGCTATCGCATGTTACTGCTGACCTCAGGACTGCGGCGCGACCGCCAATTCGACGGGCGCTTGGAACTGGTGGTGAGTATGACGCAGAATGGCAAGAGTGCTATCATGAAATTTCCTGAGCAAACGGACGCCAGCGCGTCCGATTTCCATCTGAAATTCAAGTACTTCCGGCGCGTCGAAGGAACTTTCCGAGTGGCGCCGACAGCCAAGGTCGAGAGCGTGCAGGTGAGGATCTTCGAAGGCAAATCCGACCAGGCGCGCGCGACCCAGACGGTCAATCTCGGTTGAGGGAGGATGACAAGCATGTTTCGGAAGACCAGCAAGCCGCAGAATCGGATCGACAGCCTGATCGGGGCGACAACCCGTATCGAAGGCAACGTGTTCTTCAGCGGTGGCCTGCGCGTGGACGGCGCGGTGCGCGGAAACGTGGCCGCATTGCCGGATCAACCGGGGACTCTCGTGGTGTCGGAGCAAGCCACTATCGATGGCGAGGTCCAGGCGGCGCACGTGGTCGTGAATGGCACCATCAATGGGCCTGTGAACGCCACCGAATCCCTCGAACTCCAGCCCGGCTCGCGTGTCAAAGGAGACGTTCACTACAAGAGCGTTGAGATGCACCAGGGCGCTGTTGTCGAGGGCCGACTGGTGCACCATGGCACCGAGGCGAAGGCGATCGAGTTGAAGCTCGCGTCCGGCACCTCGGGCAGTTAGCCGAAGAGCGCAGTCCCTTGGATGCCAAATAGCCCGGTTGACCGAATGGGAAACGGGGCAGGATAATTTTCAGACAGGATTTCAGGAGCCAGGAATGGACGCAGTAACCGAAATGCCGGCGCCCTTGGTCTTTACGGACAGCGCGGCCAACAAGGTCAAGGAGCTCATTGACGAAGAGGGCAACACTGAGCTCAAGCTGCGAGTATTCGTCAGCGGAGGCGGCTGCTCGGGCTTCCAGTACGGCTTTACGTTCGACGAGGTCCAGAACGACGACGACACGGCGATGCAGAAGAACGGCGTCACGCTTCTGATCGATCCGATGAGCTACCAATACCTGGTGGGTGCCGAAATTGATTACCAGGAAGGGCTCGAGGGCGCGCAATTCGTGATCAAGAATCCGAACGCAACCACGACCTGCGGCTGCGGTTCCTCGTTTTCGGTTTGAGGGCAGGTTAAGCAGACCCTAGAAAGGGGGCCGAGGCCCCCTTTTTCATTTGCGGGGGTGGCGATTCGGATAGATCGCACCGAGTACGCGCGATCCGCGGGCGCCGGTCACCGTCGGCAGGCTGGCCGGTGCTCCTTCCAGCGCCATCTTGGCAAGCCACGCAAAGGCAACAGCCTCCACCCACTCCGGGGGGAGCCCGTACGTCTGGCTCGACACCACCGGCACCGGCTCGCATAGCTTGTTCAGGCGCTGCATCAGCGCCAGGTTGCGGACCCCGCCGCCGCAGACGATGACCCTGCGCACGCCGGCGCAATGCTGCTCGAGCGCATCCGACACACAGCGAGCGCTGAATTCCAGCAGCGTGGCTTGGGCTGCGCGCGGGCCCACAGTATCGGCACCCTGCGCGGACAGCCATTCGGCATTGAAGAGTTCCCGCCCGGTGCTCTTGGGTGGCGGCGACGCGAGGTACGGCTCCGCCAGAAAGCGCTCCAGCAGCTCCTGGTCCACTGTCCCGCCGGCCGCCCAGTCGCCATTGGCATCCATCGGAACGCCAAGGTGCCGTTGCGCCCACAGGTCCATCAGGCAATTGCCGGGCCCGCAATCGAACCCCGTAACCGGCCGCGACCGCGGCAGCCAGGTCAGGTTGGCCATGCCGCCGAGATTGACGACGGCTCTGTCCTCCTCGGCGCTGCCGAACGCAAACGAATGAAAAGCCGGCGCGAGCGGAGCGCCCTGCCCTCCGGCCGCCACGTCCCGGCTGCGGAAATCGGCCACAACCTGAATTCCGGAAAGTTCCGTCAGCAGAGCGGGGTTGCCGATCTGCACCGTATAGCCGAGCTCGGGGCGGTGGCGAACGGTCTGCCCGTGGCAACCGATCGCGGTCACCTGTTCTGCGGAAATGCCCGCGTCGGCGAGCGCGGCGTGCGTGGCCCTGGCGTAGCGGCGCGCCAACTCCACGCCGAGGAGGGCGGCACGGTGGATCTCGTCGTTGTCCGGCGCATTCAACGCGAGCAGGGCGGCACGCAGCTGCGGCTCGAACGGTAAGTGAACGCCTCCCAAGACCTGCGCATGATCCGCAGAGAGGTCGACCACGCAAGCGTCGACCCCGTCGAGACTGGTTCCCGACATGAGGCCCACGTAGAGTTGGCGGGGCACGATGATTCCGATCCCCCGGGAAAGGGTTTACTCTAGCAGCGCGACGGTGCTGGCGGCGAGCAGGTTCAGTTGCGCGACGAGCGGCTGGGCGTGGCTTCGGAAAGCCGGCAATTCTCTTGCCGGGACCGGCGCGGCGGCGGGCAGGGTCACGGCGAGAGGGTTGCGCGCCACGCCCGCGATTCTGAATTCATAGTGCAAGTGCGGTCCCGTGGCCCAGCCGGTTTGCCCGACGAAGCCGATGATCTGCCCCTGTTCCACCCGTACGCCGCGGTGAATGCCGCGCGCAAAGCCTCTCAGATGGCCGAAAACGGTGCTATAGCGGCCGCCGTTGCGAAGAATGATGACGTTGCCATAGCCTCCCTTGCGCCCCGCGAATTCGACGACTCCGTCGGCCGTGGCGCGCACTTTCGTGCCCAGCGGGGCCGCGTAATCGACGCCCTTGTGCTTGCGCCACTTGTGCAGAAAGGGATGCTTGCGCATGCCGAAGCGCGAGCTGATTCGGGAGAACTCCAGCGGCGCGCGGAGGAACGCCTTGCGCAGGCTCTCGCCATCGGGCGCGTAATAGCCGCCTTTCCCATTCGCCCCCACGTAGTACACGGCCCGGAAGGCCTTTCCCTTGTTGACGAACTCGGCCGCTATGACCCGGCCGGGCCGGACCGGCCGCCCGCCGAGATAGTGCATTTCGTAGACCACGGAGAACCGGTCGCCCTTTCGCAGATCGCGGTAGAAATCGATCTCGCCACCGAATACGTCGGCAAGCTGGATCGCGACGCTGTCGGGAATTCCGGCGGCGTCCGCCGCGCCGAATAGCGACGACCGGATCTCTGCGGTCTTGACCAGAGTGCTCGTAACGAGCGGCGCGGGCTCGTCGCCCACCCGGAAACGGTCTCCGACGGGGGCGATGCTTCGAACAGTGTCGCGGCCGTTCAGGTAGCTCATTCGCACCAGTTCGCCGCTTGCCTCCAGCTTCGCGGTGACGATCGTTCCCGGGCGCAGGAGGTGCAGCGTGCCGAGTTGCAGCAGGCGGCTGGCTTCCGAGCCTTCCACACCGAGTTTGCGCAGCAGGTCGCTCAGCGTGTCGCCGCGCGCGAATTGCGTCTCCCGCGTATACACTTTCGGCGGCGCAATCACAGCATTGCTCGGAATGGCCAAGGTTTCCGGCACGGCCGGTATCGAGGCCGGAATCGGTTCGGGTGCCGGCGAGATCGTCGCGAACGCCGCCACCACGCCGGAGAGGGCGAGCACGAACAACGCCACGATCCGGGCGGCGCCCAAGCGGGGAAACCATGCTCCGACAGTCACGATGCGATTGATCTCCGTTTTCCGGCTAAAATTCGTGTTCTTTCAGGTGCCTGCCGGCGATTCTTCAAGGCGGGTGCAGTGTAACAAACTTTGCCAGGCAGGCAAGTCCAATTCGTCACAGCCGGCACGGCTCTCATGACCCAAATCGCGCAAGCCCTAGAACTCATCAAGCGAGGCTGTGACGAACTTCTCGTCGAGGAGGAGCTCGCCCGCAAACTGGCCACCGGGCGCAAGTTGCGCATCAAGCTCGGGCTCGACCCAACCGCCCCGGATCTGCACCTGGGGCACACCGTAGTGATCAACAAGCTGCGCCACTTTCAGCAGCTCGGCCACCAGGTACAGTTTCTGATCGGCGACTTCACCGGAATGATCGGCGATCCGACCGGCAAGAATCAAACGCGGCCGCCGCTTACGCGGGACGAGATACAGCGCAATGCCACGACTTACCGCGATCAGGTTTTCAAGATCCTCGACCCGGAGCGAACGGAAATCCTGTTCAATTCGGCCTGGTCCGACAAGCTCGGCGCCGAAGGGATGATCCGCCTGGCGGCGCGCTACACGGTGGCGCGCATGCTCGAGCGCGACGATTTCGGCAAGCGATTCCGCGGCAATCAACCCATCGCGATCCATGAGTTTCTTTACCCGCTCATGCAGGGCTATGACTCGGTCGCCATGAAGTCCGACATCGAGCTCGGCGGCACGGACCAGAAGTTCAACCTCCTGGTCGGGCGGGAGCTGCAGAAGGACTTCGGGCAGGAACCGCAATGCATCCTGACGATGCCGCTGCTCGAGGGGCTCGACGGCGTCAACAAGATGTCCAAGTCGCTCGGAAACTACGTCGGCATCGCCGAGCCGGCGGGAGAGATCTTCGGCAAGCTGATGTCGATCTCGGACCAGCTGATGTGGCGCTACATCGAGCTCCTGTCGCTCGAGTCGCTCGAGGCCGTGCGCAACTGGCGGGAGGAGGTCGCTGCCGGGCGCAACCCCCGCGACATCAAGGTGCTGTTCGCCAAGGAGATCGTGGCGCGCTTCCACGATCGCGAAGCGGCGGAGCGGGCGCACTCCGAGTTCGAGCAGCGGTTCCGCCACGGCGTGCTTCCGGAGGACATGCCGCAGGTCACGCTCAAAGTCTCGGCCGAAGGGCTCGCGGCTCCCCAGCTGCTGAAGCAGGCGGGGCTCGTGCCCAGCGTCTCGGAGGCGTTGCGCATGATCGAGCAGGGCGGGGTCAGGCTGGACGGCGAGCGGCTCGCCGACAAGGGGCTGCGGCTTGCGCGGGGCGCGACGGTCGTGGCCCAGGTCGGCAAGCGGAAGTTCGCGCGCATCACGCTCACCTGAGGAAGACCATGGCGAAAAGCGAAGTCTACGAGGTCTACGCCATCAAGTACGCGTATCACGAGCGCAAGGCCCGCGAGAATTTCATCGGTGGCGATCCGCACGACGGGCCGATGCCGCTGGATTACTTCGTCTGGCTGGTGCGCGGCGGCGGACGGGAGGTGGTGGTCGATACCGGATTTTCGGCCGCGGTCGCGGCGCGGCGCGGTCGAGACCATTTGCGCTGCCCGACCGTCGGCTTGCGCATGCTGGGAGTCGAGGCGAGCGCCGTGAAGGACGTCGTCATCACTCATCTTCATTACGACCATGTCGGCAATTTCGACCTGTTCCCCGGCGCGACCTTTCACCTTCAGGACGATGAGTTGAGCTACGCGACCGGACGCCATATGTCGCACCCGGTGTTCAGCGGAGCGTTCGACGTCGAGGACGTCGTCGGAATGGTGCGCAACGTCTATCGCGGCCGCGTGCGCTTTCACGAGGGCGACGCGGAGCTGTATCCCGGCATCTCGCTGCATCTTATCGGGGGGCACACGCGGGGGCTGCAGGTGGTTCGCGTGGCCACGCGCGGCGGATGGCTGGTCCTGGCGTCGGACGCGAGCCATTTCTACGCCAACATGGAGCAGGAGCGGCCGTTTCCCATCGTGTACTCGGTCGCCGACATGGTGCGGGGGTACGCCCGGCTGCGAGAGCTGGCCGAATCTCCGGCCCACATCATCCCCGGGCACGATCCCGAGGTGCTGCGGCGCTACCCTGCACCGCGCGCCGACCTAGAGGGGATCGTTGCACGCCTCGACTGAGATGGACTTCGATTTCGACGAACTGATCGACCGCTCCGGCACGTGGAGCATGCGCTGGGGGCGTTACGCCGGCCGCGACGCGATCCCGCTATGGGTGGCGGACACGGACTTCCGGGCGCCGCCGGCCGTGCTCGAGGCGTTTGCCGAGCGCGTCGCCCATGGCGTGTTCGGTTACACGGAAACCCCGCGCGAGCTGCGCGAGGCGATCGTGGAGCGCATGCACGCGCTCTACGGGTGGCGCATCGAGCCGGGCTGGATCGTATTCCTGCCGGGCGTGGTGCCGGGCCTGCATCTCGCGGCGCGCCATCTGGTGCCGGCGGAGGGGCACGTGCTGGTGCCCACGCCCATTTATCATCACTTCAAGCGCGCGGTGCAGCTAGCGCCGCGGGCGCACACGGACGTCCCGCTGGTGTTGTCCTCCGGCCGGTGGGTGTTCGACGAGGATCGCCTGGCCCGGGCCGTGCGGCCGGCCTCGAAGCTGCTATTTCTATGCAATCCGCAGAACCCGGGGGGCACCATCTTCACCCGTTCCGAGCTGGAGCGGCTTGCGTCGATCGCCGTGCGCCACGATCTTTTCATCTGCTCGGACGAAATCCACGCCGACATCCTGCTGGAGCCCGGCGCGAGGCACATTCCCATTGCGAGCCTTGCGCCGGAAATTTCGCGTCGCACGGTGACCCTGATGTCGCCGAACAAGTCGTTCAATTTTCCGGGCGCCGGCTGCGCCTACGCGATCGTGGAGGACGATGCCATGCGGCGCGCGTTTTCGTCGGATCATCACGCGACCGTGCACGACGCGTCGGTGTTCGGCTATCTCGGCGCGCTGGCCGCGTACCGGGAAAGCGCGGATTGGCTCAGCGCGCAACTCGACTACCTGCGCGCGAACCGCGACCTGGTCGAGCAGAGCGTGGCTGGCATGCCCGGCCTCGAGATGGCGCACGTCGAGGCGACCTATCTGGCGTGGATCGACGCCGGCGCGCTCGACGTGAAGGATCCCCAGGCGCTCTTTCTCGAGCACGGCGTTGCCTTGTCGCCGGGAGCGCAGTTCGGGGCGGCCGGATACGTTCGGCTCAATTTCGGTACCCAGCGCTCCCGCCTTGCCGAGGCGCTGCGGCGCATGACGGAAGCGCTCGCGGCCCGCGCCTAGGCGCCTGCGGCGCCGTGCAGCGCGCGGGCGGCGATCAACACCTTCTCGAGATGGGGGTCGCGGACCCCGAGGACGTGCATGTGCGCGAGCGTGCGATCCAGGTATTCGAGATTGTGCCCGCGCTGCCCCGATCCCTGCGCGACCAGGCGTGCGGTCTTCGGGAGATCGAGATCGCAGGCGTACTGACGATGATGAGGATCGGCGACGAACGTCACCGCTTGCACCGTGCGACGCTTGCCGAGTCGTACCCGAACCATTCTCGGCTGGTAGACCTTGCCCCGCATCTCGCGCTGCCAGAGCTTCGTCAACACCGCCGGCGCGGCCCGCGGCGGGATCCGGAAGGCCATGCCCCAGCACGAGCCGCCGCGGCGCAATCCCATCACCAGCCCGGGAACCTCGGGCGTGCCGCGGTGCCGGTGCGAGTAGATGCAAAGCGATCGGTGATACCCGAAGACGATGCCGGGAGCATGCTCCCGGTACCGAAAGCCCGGGGACCACATCAGCGAGCCGTACCCGAACACCCACAAGTCGCCCCGTGGCAATCGGGCAAGCAACTCTGCGACGGTCATTTCGGCGCGATTTCCTTCGGCATTTTGTTATCGTAGCGGACATCGCATTGCCGTTGACGCTGAACCATGCGAAAGAATTGGCCGGCCCTGATGCTGCTCTTCGCCACGCTCGGCGCGGCGGCGCAGGGCCTGCTTCCGTCGCCGCCGGTCGCGGCGCCCGACCTCGCGCTGCCCGGCATCGACGGCCGGGTCCATCGTCTTGCGGACTATCGGGGCAAGGTCGTGCTGGTCAATTTCTGGGCCAGCTGGTGCGGTCCATGCCGTGAAGAGATGCCCTCGCTGGAAAGACTGCGTCGCTCGCTGCGGGGCGATCCCTTCGCGGTCCTGACGGTCAACGTAGGCGAGAGCGCGCAGACCGTGCGCGACTTCGCGAAAGAGGCGCGACTTGGCACGGTTCTGCTCCTCGATCGCGACGGTGGCGCGGCCCGCGCTTGGGGAGCGCGGGCGCTTCCGAGCAGCTTTGTCGTCGGGCCGGACGGCAGGATCCGCTTCAGTCACGTTGGCGCGCTCGACTGGTCGGCTCCCGGGGTGCGCAGGTCGATCACCGGCCTGATGCGAAGGCCGCCGTCACTGCAAACCGCTGGGTGCCCGTCCCATCGCGGGTGATTGATGCGGATCAAGGCGCTGGTGCCAGGTCGACGCAGACTTCCTCGATGAACAGCGAATCGGTCCCGGACGAGTCGGAAGTGTGGGAAGCCCTGCGCGGGGTCAGCGACCCCGAGATCGGGGAAAGCGTGGTCGATCTAGGCCTCGTCTACCGTGTCGAGTGTGCGCCGGGACGAGTCCACGTGGAGATGACCATGACCTCGCCGGCATGTCCGATGAGCGGCTCGATCGCCGAGGAGGCGGAGAGTGCGATTCGCAATACTTGCACCGACGCGCGGGAAGTGATCGTGAATGTCGTGTTCGACCCGCCCTGGACTCCCGAGCGAATGAGCGAGGCAGTCAGGCGGCGCTTCGGATGGTGATTTCGTCATGAGCGATCTGGTCCCGGCCGCGCGGGCGCCCCTGCTGGGGCTGGGGTTCGTCGCACTCCTGCTCGGCGTCGCGGGAGGGCTCGTGCGCCTTGGCTTGACGGTCCCGAGCTCGGCTGCGGGGATCGCGTGGCACGGTGCGCTCATGGCAAGCGCTTTCTTCGGCACCCTCATCGCGCTCGAGCGGGCCGTTGCCATCGGGCGGACATGGGCCTACCTTGCGCCGGCGGCCTCCGGTATCGGCGGAATCCTTCTGCTGGCGGGCGCCGCGCGAACCGGGTTCGCGCTGTTCGTTGCGGCAAGCGCGGTGTTCGTGCTCGCCTCCGCGTCGATCTGGGTTCGGCACAGGGCGCTGCACACCGGGCTGCTCGCGCTGGGAGCGCTGGCGCTGCTGGTTGCGAACGCCGTGCTGCTGGCCGGCATGCCGGCGGAATCCGCGGTGCCGTCATGGATCGCTTTCCTGACCCTCACCATCGGCGGCGAGCGACTCGAGCTCTCGCGGCTATCGCCCGTGCCACCCGCCGCGCGCGCCGCTTTCGGCGGCGTCGGTGTGGCGCTGCTCCTGTCGGCGATCGCAGTCCTGGTGGCGTTCCGGCTCGGCCTGCGCGTCGGCGGCGTTCTGCTCGTCGTCATGGCGGTGTGGCTGGTGCGCTACGACATCGCCACCCGCACGGTGCGCGCCGCCGGCCTGACGCGATACATCGCCCTGTGCCTGCTCGCGGGCTACGCATGGCTCGCGCTCGGCGGCGCCCTGCTGGCGACGGGGGCTGCGATCGACAACGGACGCGCGCTTTGGGATGCGGCATTGCACGCGATCCTTCTTGGGTTTGTGTTCTCGATGGTGTTTGGCCATGCCCCGGTGATCCTTCCCGCGGTGCTGCGGGTGGCGGTTCCGTATTCGGCAATGCTGTATGCGCCGCTTGCGCTGCTGCATGCGTCGCTCGCGCTGCGGATTGCGGGGGATATCGGGTCAAGCGTGATGTTGCGTGAGGCTGGCGGAGCGGGCAACGCGCTCGCGATCGCCGTCTTCATTCTCACCGCGGCCGTGCTGGCGCTCTCGCGCGGCCGCGGCGTTCATTCGGAGAGCTCAGGAGGAAGCCATGCGTAAGGCCATACTCGGTGCGGTATTAATCGCCGCGAGCACTGCCGCGGCGCCTGTCCAGGCGGAGCAGGCGACCTACGAGGTGAAACTGATGACCCCCGAGACGGCGTTGGTCGCGGCGCAGGCCGCGCTCAAGCGCTGTCGCGCGCTCGGCTATCAGGTTGCGGTCGCGCTGGTCGACCGCAGCGGCGTCCCGCAGGTCGTTCTTCGCGATCGCTTCGCGGGACCGCATACGGTGCGCACCGCGATCGGCAAGGCGTGGACCGCGGCGAGCTTCAGGACCGATACGAGCGAGCTGGTTGAGTTGACGCAACCCGGAAAGCCGCAAAGCGGGGTGCGCCAGCTCAAGCGCGCCGTCCTGCTCGGCGGCGGCAAGATGATCCAGAGCTCGGGATCGCTGGTTGGGGCGATCGGAGTTTCGGGCGCGCCCGGTGGCGCCGAGGACGACCGCTGCGCGGCCGCGGGAATCGACGCAGTGCGCGCAGCGCTCGAGTTCTGAGCGCGCCTCAGAGCAGCTTGCCGGGGTTCATGAGCCCCAGGGGATCGATTGCGTCCTTGAGCGAGCGCATGAGCGCAAGCTCGAGCGGATCCTTGTGGCGACGAATTTCCTCGCGCTTGAGCTGCCCCAGGCCGTGCTCGGCCGAGATCGAGCCGCCGAGCGCGTCGACGACATCGTAGACGAGGCGGTTGACCTCGCCCTGGCGCCGGATCAAGGCCTCGGTGGCGGCCGCCTCGCCCATGCCGACGTTGAAGTGGATGTTGCCGTCGCCGATGTGTCCGAAAGCGAATATCCGCACCCCGGGAAACGCGGCTTCAAGCGCGGCGGAGGCGCGGTCGATCAGCTCGGGCACGCGAGACACCGGCACGGAGACGTCGTGCTTGACGTTGCGGAACTGCGCCTCGGGGATCGATTCCCGGATCTTCCACAGGGCCCGTGCCTGCGCCTCGGTGTGCGCGAGCGCGACGTCCTCGAGGGCGCGGCGCTCGGCGCAGTCCAGTAGCGCCTGCTCGGCAAGCGCCTGCAGCGCTTCCGGGGCACCGCTGTCGGCGAGCTGCGCAAGCACGTACCAGGGGTAGGGCGTGCCGAGCGGATCGCGGCTGCCGGGCACCCCGGCGAGAACCGCTTCGAGGCATGCGCGCGACACAAGCTCGAACGCCGTCACGCGCTCGCCGAGACGCACGTGCAGGTGCGACAGCAGCTCGACTGCGCGCGCGGGGCTCGCCACCGCGATCCATGCGGTGGCGCCGGCGCTCGGCTTCGGATAGAGCTTCAGCACGGCCGCGGTGATCACGCCGAGCGTGCCCTCGGCGCCGACGAAGAGCTGCTTCAGGTCGTAGCCGGTATTGTCCTTGCGCAGCGCGCGCAGCCCGTTCCAGACTCGTCCATCGGGCAGTACGACCTCCAGCCCCAGCACCTGCTCACGCGCATTGCCGTAGCGCAGAACGTTTACGCCGCCCGCGTTGGTCGACAGGTTGCCGCCGATCATGCAGCTTCCTTCGGCGCCGAGCGAAAGCGGAAAGAACCGCTGCGCTGCGTCCGCGGCGCGCTGAATGTCCGCCAGCACGCATCCCGCCTCCGCGGTCAGCGTGTCGTTCAGGGCATCGAGCGCGCGGATGCGATTCATGCGCGCCAGCGACAGAACGACCTCCGGTCTCGCGCCGGTGGGCACCGAGCCGCCGCATAATCCGGTATTGCCGCCCTGGGGCACGATCGCGACGCTTTCCTGCGCGCAGGCCCGAAGCACCGCCGAGACCTCGCCCGTGCTCGAGGGGCGAACCACGCACTCGGCCGCGGCGCGGTACTGCTTGCGCCAGTCAACGAAGTACGGCGCGGTATCCTGCGGCTGCGAGAGAACCTGGTCTTTGCCGACGATTTCGGCGAGGCGGGCGAGGAAACGGTCTTGCGGCATCGATCGGATGTTCCTTGACGCGGATTTTGGCACACCTTACTTTGGAGCCGGAGATTGAACACGGAGATCGGGGACGGTCGATGAATCGGATGCGCGCACGGTTGATGGCGCTGACGCTGGCGCTCGCGCCCGGCGTTGCATACGCGCAGGCAACGCCGGTAGTGGTCGGTGCCGCGGTGTCTCAGACGGGGCAACTTGCCGACCTCGCGGCCGGCTATCGCAAGGGGCTTCTGCTGTGGCAGGACCATGTCAACGCGTCGGGCGGATTGCTGGGACGGCGCGTCGAGTTGAAGCTGCTCGACGACCACTCGGAGGCGAGCACGGCCGGGGAGCTGTACGCGCGCCTGATAAGCGATCACGGCGCGGACCTGCTGATCGGCCCGTTCGGATCCGCGGCGTCGCGTGGCGCGGCGGCTGCTGCCGAGCGCGCGCACCGGGTCCTGATCAACGCGACGGGTGCCGCCCGATCCGTGCGCAGGGCCGGGCATCGCTACGTGTTCCAGCTGGCGGAGCCGTACGGGGCCTACGGCGAAAACGTGCTGGGGCTGGCGCGCCGGGCCGGATATCGGAGGCTCTTCATCCTCGCGCGCGACGATCCCGCGTCCCAGGAAATGGCCGAAGGCGCGGTCGAAGACGCGACCAGGCAGGGCCTGGATGCGGGCGCCGGGGCGCAGGTGTACGGGCCCGGAACGAGCGACTTTGCGCCGCTGGTCGAGATGGCGAAAGCGGCTCGCGCCGAGGCCTGGATCGCGTTCGGCACCGCGCTCGACGCGGCCGAAATGGTGAAAACCTTCAAACGCCTGAATTACACCCCGCGGCTGTTCGTCGCTCAGGGAGCGGCCGATCCGCGCTTCATCACCCTGGTCGGGCAGGACGCGGAGCAGGCGATCGGTCTCACCGCCTACCAAGCTTCTTTCCCGACCTCCGGCAATGCCTATTTCGCCAAGGCCTTCGAGGCCAGATGGTCCTCGGCGCCCGGCCTTGCCGCGGCCGAGGGCTACGCCGCCGGCCAGCTGCTCGCGGAAGCGGTCCGGCGTGCCGGCACGCTCGACCAGGAGAAGCTGCGCGAAACGCTTGCCGCGCTGCACACCGAAACGGTGCTCGGCGGGTATAAGCTCGACCCCGGAAGCGGAGAGCAGATCGGCGCACGCCCCGCGCTGGTACAAATCCTGAAGGGGCGACGCGAAGTCGTGTGGCCCGATGCGCTTGCGACCGCCCTCTGGAAGCTGCCGTACCCCCGGTGGCAGGACCGCACGATCCTGCAGAAATAGGAATCTTCATGCCCCTAAATCGTTCCTTTCTGTTTACGCCCGGCAACCATCCGCGCCGCGTCGAGAAAGCATTCACCTTGGGCGCCGATGCGGTGATCCTCGACCTGGAAGACGCGGTCGCGATCGCGGAAAAGCCGGTGGCGCGCGAAGCGGTGGTCGCGGCGCTCTCTCGAGCCCGGCCTTGCCGCGGCTATGCGCGCGTGAATGCGCCCTCGACGCCTTTCTGTTACGCGGACCTGGTTTCCGTGCTCCGGCCGGGCATCGACGGCGTGGTGCTGCCGAAGGTCGAAAGCGCGGCGGACCTGCACGCCATCGACTGGCTGATGGCCAACCTCGAGCGCGAGCGCGGCCTCGCGGTCGGGTCGATCGACCTGATTCCGATCATCGAGACCGCGGTCGGCATGCAGCGCATCGACCGCGTCGTCCAGGCGCGCGGGCTGCGGCCCTACGAAGGGCGCTGGCGGGTCAGGCGACTCGCTTTCGGCGCGGCCGACTACGCGGCCGAGGTCGGGCTGGCGCCGGGGCTGGACGAAGTCGAGCTGATGGAGGCTCGCGCGCGGGTGGTGCTGGCCTCGCGGGCCGCGGGCCTGGAGGGCCCGCTCGACAGTCCCTGGTTCCATCTGCGCGAATCCGAGGCCTTTATGCGCGCTTTGGGGCTCAGCCGGCGCATGGGCTTTCAGGGCAGGTTGTGCATTCATCCGGACCAGGTTGCGGCCGCGAACGCGGCCTACGCGCCGAGCGCCGAGGAGATTGCGCGGGCCGAGCGCATCGTCGTCGCGTTCGAGGCGGCGGAAGCAAGCGGCGCCGCGGCCATCCAGGTCGACGGGCAAATGGTCGACTACCCGGTCGCGCACCGCGCTCGCGCGGTGCTCGAAGCCGCGCGCGAGATGATGCAAAGAAGTTGAACCCGGTTTGAGCACCACCGCCCCGTCGCTGCGGGTCGTCGCCCTCCCGTTGGCGGTGACTCTCGCGGTGCAAACGCTGGTCGCGCTGGCGGTGTACTGTACGCCGGTCATGGCGCCGGTGGCGGCCCCCGCGCTCGGCGTCGCGCCTTCGGCGATCGGCTATTTCATCGCCATGGTGTACTTCGGCAGCATGCTGGGGAGCGTGACCTCGGGCGGCTGGGTGGCGCGCTTCGGGCCGATCCGCGTCAGCCAGATCGGGCTGGCCTTGAGCTTCATCGGTCTCGCTCTGGGCGCTCTCGCCTGGCTGCCGCTGGTCGCGCTGGGTGCGGTGGTCATCGGCCTGGGCTACGGGCCGGCGACCCCCGCGAGCTCGCACATTCTCGCGCGCGCCTCGCCGGAGGGGCTGATGTCATTCACCTTTTCGGTCAAGCAGACCGGCGTGCCGCTGGGCGGAGTGATCGCCGGAATACTGGTGCCGGCCATGATCCATGCCGTGGGCTGGCGGACGACGTCGTTTGCGATCGGCCTGGCGTGCCTGGCGCTCGCGTTCGCGGTGGAGCCGGTGCGCCCGCGCTACGACCGCGGCCTCAATCGCAATGCCCTCATTTCCCTGCGCTCGGCGTTCGCGCCGGTTGCGATGGTCGTTCGCGAGCGGCGGCTGAAGGAAATGGCCGTGACCTCGTTCATCTACGGCGGCGTGCAGATCACCCTGGTGAGCTACCTGGTGACTTTTCTTACCGACGCGTTCGCCATGCGGCTGGTTCTGGCGGGGCTGGTGATGGCAGCGTCGCAGGTCGCGAGCGTGATCGGGCGGGTGGTGTGGGGCGTGGTCGCGGATCGCCTGATGTCGCGCCGCAAAATGCTCGGCCTGCTCGGTGCGGGAATGGGCTTGTCCGCCATGGCGACGCTGGCCGCGGGCCCGCATTGGCCGAACTGGCTGCTGTTCGTCTACGCCGCGGTGTTCGGCGCCACCGCGGTCGGCTGGAACGGCGTCTACCTGGCGGAGGTGGCGCACCTCGCGCCGCAGGGGCAGACCAGCCAGGCGACCGGGGGCTGCCTCTTCTTCACCTTCCTGGGCGTCGTGGTGACCCCGCCGCTGTTCAATCTCGTGCTTTCCCTCGCCGGCAGCTACGCGGTGGCTTACGCCGTGTTCGGGGTGCCGTCGCTCGCGATCGGCGTGCGGCTGCTGTTCATCAATCCGAGCCATAATCAGCCGCCGAGATGAAAGCCGTCGTTCTGGTTCACGGGCTGTGGATGCCCGGCCTCGTCATGTCGCCGCTGGCGGCGCGCCTCTCGCGCGCCGGCTATCGCTGCCATCTGTTCGACTATGCCGGGCGCGACCGTCCGCTGGCCGCGAACGCGGAGCGCCTGGCGCAGCTCGCGCGCCGGGTGGGCCCGGCGCATTTCGTCGGCCACAGCCTGGGCGGCCTGGTAGTGATGGAGGCGCTCAATTCGGATCCCGCGCTGGGCGTGGGCCGCGTGGCGCTGCTCGGCACGCCCGCGCGCGGCTGTCTCGCCGGGCGCCGTCTGGCGCAACACGGCTTCGGCCGCTGGATGCTGGGCGAGAGCGAGACGCTGTGGCGCGAGGGGCGCACCTCGCGCTGGACGCGCCCGGAGCCGCTCGGCGTGATCGCCGGCAACTTTCCGCTCGGTCTGGGGAGAAGCTTCGGGCGCTTGCCCGGCCCCAACGACGGCGTCGTGTGCGTGGGCGAAGCCGCGGTCGAGGGCGCCGCCGACTTCACGGTGCTGCCGGTCAGTCACAGCGGGATGCTTCTCTCGGCGCGCGTGGCGAGCGCCCTGCAGCAGTTCCTCGAGACGGGACGCTTTGCGCCGCATGCGCAGTAGGTGGCTGGCGCTCGCGGCGTTGCTTGCCCTTTCGGGCTGCGACACGCTCTCGTACTACACGCAGGCCGTCGAGGGGCAGCTCGAAATGCTGCATCGGGCGCAGCCGGTCGCCGAATGGATCGCCAATCCGGCGACGCCGCCCGCGCTGAGGCGGCGGCTCGAGCTCGCGCGCCGCATCCGGGATTTCGCCTCGCGCGAGCTCGCGCTGCCGGACAACGGCAGCTATCGCAGCTACGCGGACCTCGGCCGGCCGTACGCGGTATGGAACGTGTTCGCGGCGCCCGAATTTTCGGTAACTCCCGTTCAATCCTGCTTTCCGGTCGCGGGCTGCGTCGCTTACCGGGGATTCTTCGCCCGCGACGACGCGGCGCGCTACGCCGCGAAGAAACGCGCCGAGGGCTTCGACGTGTTCCTCTACGGCGTGCCGGCGTACTCGACGCTCGGCTGGTTCGACGACCCGCTGCTGTCGACGTTCATCGATTATCCCGAATGGGAGCTCGCCCGGCTGATTTTCCACGAGCTCGCCCACCAGGTCGTGTACGTGAAGGGCGACACGACCTTCAACGAGTCTTTCGCGGTGACGGTTCAGGACGAAGGCGTGCGGCGCTGGCTCGAGTCAGAGGGGCGCGCGAGCGAGCTCGCGGCCTACCGCGAGGCCCAGTCACGGTACGACGCGTTCGTGGCGCTGATCGAGGAGGCGCGCTCGCGGCTCGCCCGTGTGTACGCGCAGCCGCTCGCGCCCGCTGCGATGCGCGCCGCCAAGCGCGCCGAATTCGAGCGCCTCGCCGAGCGCTACGCGGCGCTCAAGGCGCGCTGGGGAGGCTACGCCGGGTTCGACCGGCTGATGGCCGAGCCGAACAACGCGCTGCTGGCCTCGATCTCGGCCTATTCGCGCCTGGTGCCTGCGTTCCGGCGCGAGCTCGAGGCCGTGCACGGCGACCTCCCCGCCTTCTACGCCAGGGTCAAGGCGCTCGCGCGCCTGCCCAGGACCGAGCGCGATGCGGTGCTCAGTTCGGATCTATCCGCGCAGCGCGAAAGCCGTTGACCGACGCCTTCAGCAGCGCGTCGCGCATGACCCGTTGCGGCAGCGCGCTCTCCTTGCCGCAGGCGCCGCAGCGGAACTTGGGCGCTTCGACTCGTACGCCGAACGGCGAGCTGCCCTTGACCTCGAGCACGCGCACGGCCTCGACGTCACCCGCCGGCTGCGGCTCGAGCCGCTCGCCGCAGTTCGCGCAGTGCAGGCGTTTGCGCAGCAAGCCCTTTTGCCCGGCTGCGGGAACCTGCACCAGAGGCTCGCCGCCAAGCAGCGCATCCATCAGGTGATTCGGAAAGTCCGGCGCGAGAAAGCGGCGATGCCCCTCCGGGCACGACAGGGCCGGAAGGCCTTCCACGCTCATGCGTACGCCCGATTCCTCCCCGGTAAAAGGTTCGAGTATGGCGAGCGCAAGGGCCCCCTGGCAGCGGCTGCAGCGTTTTGGTGCATTGACCATGTCTCCCCTCCTTGCCCGCGTCATGGCGCGGGTCCATAGGGGAGGACCACTACCCTTGGCTGACGTTCCCGACAGCCGAAAATGCTGCACCGCGGAACCGCTGGCTAGCGGGCGGTCCAGCCCAGATCCATCGTGAGGGCCGCCCCGGTGATGGTCCGGGCCGAATCGGAGCAAAGGTAGGCGACGAAATCTGCCACCTCGGCCGGCTCGATCAGGCGCTTGACCGCCGCGGGCGCGAGCATGATCTTCTCGATCACTTCGTCCGCCGAAATGGCGTTCGCTTTGGCCTGGTCGGCGATCTGCGCATCGACCAGAGGCGTACGCACATAGGCCGGGCAGATCGCGTTGACCGTGATGCCGAACTCGCCGCCTTCGAGCGCAGCGGTGCGCGTCAGGCCGACCAAGCCGTGCTTGGCGGAGATGTAGCCGACCTTGAAGGGGGAGGCGACGAGCGCGTGGATCGACGCGATATTCACCACGCGGCCCCACTTCTGCTTCTTCATTGCAGGCCAGCAGTACCGCGTCAGCAGGAACGGCGCGGTGAGCATCAGCGCGATCATGCGCTCCCACTGGTCTTCCGGAAATTCCTCGATCGGCGAGACGTGCTGGTAGCCCGCGTTGTTGACCAGCACGTGCACCGTCCCGTAAGCGGTGAGCGCCGCGTCGACCAGCCGCTTGCAGCCCTCGCGCCGGGCGAGATCCGCGGCGACGAAGCGTCCCCCGATGCGCTTGGCGTGCTCGGAGCCCGCCTGCTCGTTCACGTCCGCGAGCACGACCCTGGCGCCTTCGGCCGCGAGCCGCTCCGCGCAGGCGAGGCCGATCCCGCTTGCCGCGCCGGTGACGACTGCTACTTTGTCCTTCAACACGATTTAGCTGATCTTGGTGTTGACCCACTTGTCGAACGCGGCGCGCTCGAGCAGGCGCTTGTGCCAGGCGGCGAGGTTCGCGTAGGCGGGGCGCTCGAGCGGCAGGTTGAGCCACAGGTGCAGATGGCAGCCCAGCGGAATATCGCCCATGGTGAGCTGCTCGCCGGCGATGAACGGGCGCCCGGCGAGCGCCGCATCGACGTAGCCGGCGAGCTCGCCGCACTTCTTGGCGGCCTCGCCGATCGCTTGCATGTCGCGCTTCTCAGGGGGGGTGCGCACCAGCCCCCAGAAGACCGGCCGGAACGCGGGCAGGAAGCTCGATCCGGCCCAGTCCATCCAGCGGTCGGCATCCGCCCTCACCTGCAGGTCCGTCGGCCAGAGCTTGCCTGCGCCGTGCTTGGCGGAAAGGTAGCGCACGATCGCGTGCGACTCCCAAAGCACGAATCCGTCTTCCTCGATGGTCGGCACCAGGCCGTTGGGGTTTAGCTTGCGGTATTCGGGCGTGTTGACCACGCCGTACTGCATCCCCGCGTCGACGCGCTCGAACGGCACGCCGAGCTCTTCGCAGCACCACAGCACCTTCCTCACGTTGACCGAATTGGCGCGGCCCCAGATTCTCAGCATTGCGTTCTCCTCAGTAACCCACCGCCTGCCCGTCGCGGCGCGGGTCGCTCGCGGCGAAGTAGCCGCCGTCGAGCTTCCAGATCATCTGGGCGCAGCCGAACTGGTTGTAATCGTCGACCGTCACGATCCGGTGGCCGCGCGCCTCGAGCGCTTCCAGCGTCGCGGCCGGAAAGCCGCCTTCGACGCTCACGTCCATGCCCTGCACCCAGCGAAAGCGCGGGCCGTCGCTCGCGGCCTGCGGGTTCTGGCCGTAGTCGACGATGCGCACCATCACCTGCGTGTGGCCCTGCGGCTGCATGGTGCCGCCCATGACGCCGAAGCTCATCACCGGCTTGCCGTCCTTGGTGACGAAGCCGGGAATGATGGTCTGGTAGGGGCGCTTGCCGGGGCCGACTTGGTTGGGGTGGCCTTCCTTCAGCACGAAGGTCGCGCCGCGGTTCTGCAGCGAGATCCCGGTGCCCGGCACCACGACGCCCGAGCCGAAGCCCATGTAGTTCGACTGGATCATCGACACCATCATGCCCGAGGCGTCGGCGGCGGTGAGGTAGACGGTGCCGCCCTTGGGCGGCGTGCCGGCGGCGAAGGGCTGGGCTTTCTTCAGGTCGATCAGCTTCGCGCGCGACTTGAGGTAGCCCTTGTCGAGCAGCCGGGCGGGCGGAAAGGGCATGTAGTCGATGTCGGCCACGTAGGCCTGGGCATCGGCGAAAGCGAGCTTCACCGCCTCGATCTGCAGGTGCACGCTGTCGGCCGAATCGACCGGGTGGCTGGCGACGTCCAGGTTCTCGAGGATGCCCAGCGCGATCAGCGCGACGATGCCCTGGCCGTTGGGCGGCAGCTCGTGCAGGGTGTAGCCGCGGTAGTCCATGGTGAGCGTGTCGACCCAGTCCGCCTTGTGCGCCGCGAGGTCGGAGGCCTTCATGACCGCGCCGTTGGCCTTGGCGTGCGCTTCGAGCCTGTCGGCGAGCTCGCCCCTGTAGAAAGCATCGCCCTTGGTGGCGGCGATCTTCTCGAGCGTCGCCGCGTGATCCGGGAAGCGGAACCGCTGACCCGGCGCCGGGGGCTTGCC
>CAZLUX010000001.1:0-38110 GCA_964562815.1 uncultured Enterobacteriaceae bacterium | reverse complement strand
GCGTCGCCGCGTGATCCGGGAAGCGGAACCGCTGACCCGGCGCCGGGGGCTTGCCCTCGGGCAGGAAGGCCTCGGCGAAGCCCGGCTGCGCCTTCAGCTCAGCCACCTGCGCCGCCCACTGGCCCGCGATCGTCGGCGAAACGAGAAAGCCGTCGCGGCCGTAGCCGATCGCCGGGCCGAAGAGCTTCTCGAAGGGAAGCTTGCCGAAGCGTGCGCTCAGCTCGCGCCAGGCCGATACGCAGCCGGGCACGCTGACCGAGTTCCAGCCCCGCATGGGCACGCTCTTCTGCCCCGCGAAGAACTCGGGCGTCCAGCCCGCGGGCGAGCGGCCCGAGGCGTTCAGGCCGTGCAGCTGCTTGCCGTCCCAGATGATGGCGTAGGCGTCCGAGCCGATGCCGTTGGAGACCGGCTCGACCAGGGTCAGCGTGATCGCGGTGGCGAGGATCGCATCGACCGCGTTGCCGCCCTCGAGCAGCATGCGCAGCCCCGCTTGCGCGGCGAGCGGCTGCGAGGTCGAGACGACGTTTGCCGCGAGCAGGGGCTTGCGCGGCCAGGCATAGGGCAGTTCCCAGGAGAAGGGTTTCATTTATCCGTTTCTTTCGTGTTCAAAATCGAGCACTACTCGGCCGAGCACCTTTCCGGCCTTGAGCTCGTCCAGCGTGCGGTTGACCTCGCCGGCCGGTCTCGTCTCGACCGGCGAAGGCTTCAGTTTCTTCTTCTTGGCCAGCGAGACCACCTCCTTGAGTTCCTGCAGGTCGCCGACATAGGAGCCGACGATGCCGATCGCTCGCTGCGCGATCGGCGGCAGGGGGTAGATCAGCTCGCCGCCGAACAGGCCGCACAAGACGTAGCGCCCGCCCTTGCGGAGCGCGCCGATGCCGAGCTGCGCCGTCGCAGGCATGCCGACGAAGTCGATCGCGCCCGCGAGCCTGCCCTGCGCCAGCGCGGTGAGCTTCTGCACGGCGTCGGGCGCGCGCGTATCGAGCACCAGCTTGGCGCCCTGCTTCCTCGCGGCCTCGAGCTTGGATGCGTCGATGTCGCAGGCGATGACGTTCTTCACCCCCTTAGCCTTGAGGACCGAGATCGCGATCAGCCCCAGTCCGCCGCAGCCGAGCACCGCGACCCAGTCTTTCGTGCCAAGCTCGGGCAGCTTGTTGATCCCGCTATAGGCGGTGAGCGCCGAGCACGCCAGGGTCGAAGCGAAACTCTCGTCGACGCCGGTGGCGTCGAGCAGGTACTTCGGATGCGGGACGAGCACGTGCGTCGAATACGCGCCGGCGCGGTTCACGCCCAGGAAGCGCGAACCCGAGACGCAGTAGTTGTCCTTGCCCGCCTTGCACACTTCGCACTTGCCGCAGCCGATCCACGGATAGACCAGGCGCTTCTGCCCGAGCTTCAGGCCCTTCGCGGCGTTCGCCGCCGCCGGTCCCATCGCCTCGACGACGCCGAAGGGCTCGTGTCCCAAGGTGAAGGGCGGCACGCAGCCGCGGTCCCTGACGTAGAAGCGCTTGCCGCCGCCCCAGTCGAAGTAGCCGTCCCAGATGTGAAGGTCGCTGTGGCACACGCCTGCGCGAGTGACCCGGACCAGCACCTCGGTTCCCTTCGGTTTGGGTGTGTCCTGCAGCACCTTCTGCAGCGGCTTGCCGTGTTCGGTTACCTGCCAGCTGAGCATTGCCCCCTCCTATGCCTTGGATGCCGCGACGAGCGCCTGATCGATGTCCCACAGGATGTCGTCGAGCGATTCGATGCCGACCGACATGCGCACCATGTCGGGTGTGACGCCGGCCTTGAGCTGCTCCTCGTCGCTCATCTGGCGGTGAGTGGTCGAGGCCGGATGGATGATGAGCGTCTTGGCGTCGCCGATGTTGGCGAGATGGCTCATGAACTGGGCCGCCTCGATAAACTTCTCGCCCGCCTTGGCGCCTCCCTTGACGCCGAAATTGAGCAGGCCGGAGGCGCCCCTCGGCAGATACTTCTGCGCGAGCGCGTGGTACCTGCTTTCGGGCAGGCCCGGGTAGTTCACCCAGGCGACCTGCTTGTGGCCTTCAAGAAAATTCGCCACCGCCATCGCATTGGCGCAGTGGCGTTCCATGCGCACGTGAAGCGACTCGATTCCCTGCAGCAGCAGCCAGGCGTTGAGCGGAGACAGCGCGGGGCCGAAGGTGCGCATGATCTCCATGCGCGCTTTCATGGTGTAGCCGAAGTCGCCGAAGGTCTCGTAGAACCGCACGCCGTGGTAGCCGGGCGAGGGCTCGGTCATTTCCGGGAAGTTGCCGTTGTCCCACCTGAACTTGCCCGACTCGACGATCACGCCGCCCATGGTCGTGCCGTGGCCGCCGAGGTACTTGGTGGCCGAGTGCACGACGATATCGGCGCCCCAGTCGAAGGGTCGGCAGAGGTAGGGCGATGGCACCGTGTTGTCGACCACGAGCGGGATTCCCGCCTCGTGCGCGATGCCAGCGAGCGCCTCGATGTCGACGATGTTGATCAGCGGATTGCCGAGCGTCTCGGCGTAGAGCAGCTTCGTCTTGCCCGGACGGATTGCGCGGCGGAAGTTGTCCGGCTCGTCCGGCGCGACGAAGGTCGTATCGATACCGAGTTTTTTCAGGTTGACGCCGAGCAGAGTATGGGTGCCGCCGTACAGGGTCGAGGCCGAGACGATGTGGTCGCCGGACTTGGCCAGGGTCAGGATGGCCACCACCTCGGCCGCCTGGCCCGTCGCGCAGGCGAGCGCGGCGCGCCCGTTCTCGAGCGCGGCCATGCGCTCCTCGAAGACCGCCACGGTGGGGTTCGAAATGCGCGAATAGACGTTGCCGAAGGTCTGCAGATTGAACAGGCTGGCGGCGTGGTCGGCCGAGTCGAACACGAACGAGGTGGTCTGGTAGATCGGCGCGGCGCGCGCCCCGGTGGCGGCGTCGGGGATCTGCCCGGCGTGCAGGCAGAGCGTCTCGATGCCGAATTTGCGGTCAGCCATCGCCGGATTCTAGCTCAGGCGGGCTGCTCGCCGCGCCGCGCGCCTCAGCTCCAGCTGATGTCCGGAACGTCCGAGAATGCCTTGCGCAGCCCGGCCGACCAGATGCGGCTGATCTCGCGCATGTAGGCGTCGTTCTCGTCGTAGCGCCTCGTCCTCCTGACTCTCAGGGAGCCCGTTTCGTAGCTCAGCAGGTCGATCGGCAGTCCAACCGAGAGATTCGATCGCATGGTCGAATCGAAGGACACCAGCAGGCACTTGGCGACGTCGTTCAGAGTTGTGTCGTGCTGCACCACGCGGTCGATGATCGGCTTGCCGTACTTGGTCTCGCCGATCTGAATATATCGGGTGTCCCGGCTCGTCTCGATGTAGTTGCCCTGCGGGTAGACGTGGAAGAGCCGAGGCGGCTCCCCTGCGATCTGGCCCCCCACGATGAAGGTGCAGCCAGGATCGATATTCTGCTGCGCAAGCATCGGACCGTCGCGGGAGACCACCTTGCGCACGGTCTCTCCGACGAGGCCGGCGACGTCTTCCATCGACCGGAGACCGAGAATGCCCGCCGGATCGACGCGACCCTCCAGCGTTCCCTGGCGCAGGATTGACCGCACCGCCTGGGCGCTTGCGAGGTTGCCCGCGCTCAGCAGCACCACGACCCGGTCGCCCGGCGCCTCGAAGACGTGCATCTTGCTGAAGACGGCGACGTTGTCTACGCCCGCATTGGTGCGCGAATCGGAGGCGAACACGATGCCGGAATCGACGGCGGCGGCGACGCAATAGGTCATGGCGTTCGCAATATTAGCAAGAGGTTATTGTTGCTGCGACTGGCGGCTGACCAGCGCCGCCGCGGTCATCGATTCGACGCCGCCGCCGACGCGCACGCCGCGGACCGGACAGGCGTCGAAATAGTCGGCGCCCATGGCGAGCTTGATGTGATCCTCGCCCGCCGGGCAGTCGTTGGCCACGTCGAAGCTGCGCCAGCGCTCGCCCACCCAGGCCTCGGCCCAGGCATGGCTCGCGACGTGCGATTCGGCATGTCCTGGAGAGAAGACGTAGCCGCTCACATAGCGCGCGGGCACGCCCAGCCGGCGGCAACAGGCAATGAAGACATGGGCGTGGTCCTGGCACACGCCGGAACCGATGGCGAAGGCCTCCGCCGCGCTGGATGCGACGTGAGTCTCGCCCGGACGAAACGGCATCCTGCGGTGGAGCGCGGAGGCCAGCTCGCGCAACCCCTCGAGCATCCCGACCCGGCTTTGGAACGGTTCGGCAAATGCTTCGATCGCGGCGTCCGCTTCGGTGCGCCGCGTGGTCCGCAGGAACAACAGTGGCGACAACGGCACCCCGACGAAGTCAGAGGGCTCGTCGGCGGCCGGCGCGGTGTCCACCGCACCGACCGCACGAATGCGGATCTCGCTCGTCGGCTGATCGATCGTGAGCACGTGCAGAACGTTTCCATAGCCGTCCTGGGTCTGAACGCAGCGTGCGGGGGCTTCGATTCGCCATTCAACGACCTTCTGCCGTGCGCTGTCGCGCGGCATGAGACGCAGGTATTGCGTCGAGAAGCGAAGCGGCGACTCGTAGATGTAGTGCGTTGCGTGATCGACGGCCAGGCGCATGCGGGGAGTCTCCTAAACGGCCCCGAGGTATGCCCGCTGGATTCGATTACCCAGCTCGGTAATGTCGGCCAGCACCGAAGTCAGGAATTCGTGCAGGCCCCCCTGAAAAATTTCCTCGACATCAGCGTGCGTCAGGCGCGCGAGAAGCTCGCCCGCGAGGCGCTTGACCGCATGGTCGTGCTGCCCTTCGATGCGCTCGAGCGCGTGATTGATCTGGTCGAAGCAGGCCGCCAGCGAGCGCGGCATGCGTCGCTCGAGAATCAGCAATTCGGCAACCTTGATCGGGAAGATCTGGTCCCGGTAGAGCGCACGGTAGGTTTCGAACGCCGACACCGAGCGCAGCAGCGCGGTCCACTGGTAGTAATCGAGCGCACCGCCGACGTCCTTCACCGTGGGCAGCAGGATGTGGTATTTGACGTCCAAGATGCGCGCCGTGTTGTCGGCGCGCTCCAGAAAGGTGCCGAGGCGCGAAAAATTGAAGGCTTCGCCGCGCACGATGGTGCCGTAGGTGACGCCGCGAAAGAGATGGCTTCTGTCCTTGACCCAGTCGAAGAACTGGGTCGCCCCGGAACCGATGACCCGTTCGCGGCGCATGCCGCGCACCTCTAGCCAGGTTGCGTTGAGCGTCTCCCACATCTCCGAGGTAATCTGCCAGCGCACCGCATTCGCGTTCTCGCGGGCGTCGCGCAGGCAGGAGTAAATCGACGACGGATTGTCGCCGTCGAACGCCAGAAAGGCGATGAGCGCTTCCAGGGTGAGCGTCTCGTGCCGAAGGGCGAAAGCTTCGGCGGTGCCGGTGATGGTGAGCGGCGCGAGCAGGTTCTGCTCTTGACGCTCGCCCGTGCCGAACAGGACCAGGTTGGAAGTCACGCCGAGGATACGCGCCATGTTTTCGGCGCGCTCCATCTGGCGGCTCATCCAGAAGATCCGGTCGGCGACGCGCGAGAGCATCAGTCGACCACCCAGGTGTCCTTGGTGCCGCCGCCCTGCGAGGAGTTCACCACCAGCGAGCCCTCCTTGAGCGCGACGCGCGTCAGCCCGCCCGGGACCAGCGTCACCTCGCGCCCGGAGAGGACGAACGGTCGCAGGTCGACGTGGCGCGGCGCGATACCCCGCTCGACGAAAGTGGGGCAGGTCGACAGGGACAGCGTTGGCTGCGCGATGTAGTTCGCGGGATCCGCCCGAAGGCGTTCGCGGAAGGTTTCGATCTGCGCCTTGGTCGCGGCCGGCCCGACCAGCATGCCGTAGCCGCCCGAGCCCTGGACCTCTTTCAGCACCAGTTCGGCGAGATGGTCCGTCACGTAGGCGAGATCCTGCGGGCGCCTGCACTGCCAGGTGGGTACGTTCGCGAGCAGCGGCTCCTCGCCGAGGTAGAAGCGGATCATGTCGGGCACGTAGGGGTAGGTCGACTTGTCGTCGGCAACGCCTGTGCCGATCGCGTTGGCGAGCGACACGTTCCCCGCGCGATAGGCGGAAAGCAGCCCGGGCACGCCGAGCAGCGAGTCCTCGCGAAAGGCGAGCGGATCGAGGAAGGCATCGTCGACGCGACGATAGATCACGTCGACGCGCTGGCGCCCTCCCGTGGTACGCATGAAGACGAAGCCCTCCTTCACGAATAGATCCTGGCCTTCGACCAGCTCGACGCCCATCTGCTGGGCGAGGAAGGCGTGCTCGAAGTAAGCGCTGTTGTACTGACCCGGCGTCAGTACCACCACGGTGGTCTCGCGCATTTCAGTCGGGGCGATGCCGCGCAGGGTCTCGAGCAAGAGCGAGGGATAGTGCTCGACCGGATAGACGTGCTGGCGCTCGAACAGCTCCGGAAACAAGCGCATCATCATCTTGCGGTTTTCGATCATGTAGGACACGCCCGAAGGCGTGCGCAGGTTGTCCTCCAGCACGTACCAGGTCCCGTCGTTGTGCCGGATGAGATCGACCCCTGAGACGTGGGAGTAGACCTGGTGCGGCAGGTCGAGGCCGAGCATCGCGACCTGGAAGGCCTCGTTGGTGAGCACCTGCTCGGCCGGAATCACCCCTGCCTTCAGGATTTCCTGCCCATGGTAGATGTCGTGCAGGAAGCGGTTCAGCGCCGTCACGCGCTGGGTCAGCCCCTTTACCAGCAGCTCCCACTCTTGCAGCGGGATGATCCGGGGAATCGTGTCGAACGGAATCAGGCGCTCGGCGCCCTGGGCGTCGCCATAGACCGCGAAGGTGATGCCCACGCGGTGGAAAAGAAGGTCCGCCTCGCGGCGCTTTTCCATCACGCGCTCGGGAGGCGTTTCGGCGAGCCACTGCGAGAGGGCGCGATAGTGCGGCCGGACCTCGCCCGGCGCGGCGTTCATCTCGTCGTAGTGATGGCGTTCCACCGTGGCTCCTGTCGGATCCTCTCAAAGCAATCGACGTGCCAAGCCCGCGCAGCTCGCAGGATCAGGGATCTGCCGAAAGAGCCGGGACGGGACGCACCGCGTCGGTGCGCCTCCGCGGTCAGTCGGAGCTGCCGGAGTTCTCGTCCTCTGGCAGGATCGGCTGCTCCGTGGCGGGTTCGCCCTTGTTGGAGGCCGCCCGGCGGTATTCCGACGGCGGAATGCCTACCTGATGAAGGAAGAAGCGGGTGAAGTTGCTCTGAGCCGAGAAGCCCAGCTCGGCCGAAACGTCGGCGATCTTGGCTTGGCCGGAGGCCAGCCTGGATATCGCCGTCTCGACGCACAGCATGTCCAGGTAGGCGCGCGGCGAGCGGCCGGTGCAGAGCTGAAACAGGTCGTAGAAGCGCGAACGCGACAAGCCGACCTGGCTCGCCACCTCGTCCATGTTCAAGTCCTTGTTCGGGCGCGCGCGCAGCAGCGCGATCGCGCGCCGGATGCGGGAGTCCTCGAAGCGCGAGCCGCGCCAGAGCGGCGACGAGGCGCGCCGCCGGGCGATATACGTGTCGATGATCGAGAGCACCAGCTCCTGCAGCATGAACTCGAGGCGCTCGGGCGACAGGAACTGATCGTTGACGATCTCCACCGCAAGGGTGTCCGCGAGCTGGCGGATGCGCGGCGTGATCTCTTCGCGCCGGTGCGGGAAGGGCGACCCGTCGCTGGCGCCGAAGACGGCCGGGAAGCTCTCGCTCAGCCATTCGCCCGAGGCGTGCAGAACGACGAGCCGCGTCGCCGGGGTGCCCGGCGGGCGCCGATCCGCGTGTATCTCGTTGGCATTGACGAAGGCGATGTCCGCGCGCGTGAGAGGCACGAACTCGTTGCCGATCAGGTACTCGGTATCCGCCCCGTCGTGCTTGAGCAGGATCGTGGGCTCGGAGTGCGCGTGCGGCACTCCCGGCGCGCTGACCTCGAGGAGGATCAGGCGCCCGAAACGCCCGTCGAAGACGCGTATCGGCCTGTTCATGATAGTGAAAGCATACGTTCCCGCCGCGGTTCGCGCTAGGGGGGCCTAGCTGCGGCGCATCAATACGCCAGCCAGCGGGGGCGCTTGGAGGAAATCACCCGGGTATTGACCCCCACCCAGTTCAGCCCGCCAAACAGGCGGCCATGCTCGATTTTCATGCACCGGTCCATGACCGCGTCCATTCCGGCGGCCCGCGCCTTGGCGGCCGCGGCTTCGTTCTTCACCCCGATCTGCTGCCAGAGCACCTTCGCGCCGAGTGCGATCGCCTCGTCCGCGACGGGCGCCACGTCCTCGGTGCGGCGAAACACGTCGACGACGTCGACGCGGTCGGGAATCTCGCGCAGGCTGGCGTAGCAGGTCTCGCCCAGCACCTGCTTGCCCGCGTAACGCGGGTTCACCGGGATCACCTTGTAGCCGTGCTCCTGGAGGTATTTGGCGGCGAAATAGCTCGGCCGGTACCAATCGGCCGACAGGCCGACCATCGCGATGACTCGGCTCTCGTGCAGGATCCGGCGCAGGGTCTGGATATCGTCCATGGGGCAAATATAACCCGCGGCGGGCTACGCCTATAATCGGACGACACACAGTCGGTGGAGGTTCGATGTACGTTGAAGAGCGGATGTACACGCTGCAGCCGGGCAAGGCGCCGGAGTACCTCAAGAACTACGAGACCGAAGGCATGGCGGTCCAGCTCAGGCACCTGCCGCACATGGTCGGCTACTACGTCACCGAGGTCGGCCCGCAGAATATGGTGATTCATCTGTGGGCCTACGACGACCTCAACCAGCGGGAGAAGTGCCGAGCCGCGATGCAGGCCGACCCGGCCTGGCAGGCCTACCTGCCCAAGGTCAGGCCGCTGATCGTGAGCCAGGACACTCGCATCCTCAAGTGCGCACCGTTCTTCCTCGAGCGGCTGAAGAAGATGCTGGCGGCGGCAAGATGAGCGACCAGGTCCATCCCCAGGTCGCGGCCCTGCTCGAGCGCGTCGCGCGCTCCCCCCTTCCGCCCTACGCGACGGTGCCGCCGTTCGTCGCGCGCCGGATCTACCGCGACACGCGCGCTGCGGTGTCGCCCGAGCCCCCGGCCGTGGCCGAGGCGAAGCTGCTGCTCGCGCCCGGGCCCGGCGGGCCGATCCCGTTGCGCGCCTACCGCCCCGCCGGCAGCGCGGCGGACGAGGCGCTGCCGGCGCTGATGTACTTTCACGGCGGCGGCTGGGTGATCGGCGACCTCGATACCCATGACGTGGTGTGCCGCCAGCTCGCCAACGGCGCGCGCTGCGCGGTGTTCTCGGTCGACTACCGGATGGGACCCGAAAGCCCGTTTCCGGCGGCGGTCGATGACTGCGTGGCGGCGACCAAGTGGGTGGCGAACGAGGCCGCGCAGCTGCGCATCGACGCGAAACGGATCGCGGTCGGAGGCGACAGCGCCGGCGGCAACCTCGCCACCGTGGTCGCGCTTGCGGCGCGCGATGCGGGCGGCCCGGGGCTCGTATTCCAGCTCCTGATCTATCCGGCGACCGATCAGCGTTACAGCTTTCCCTCGATCGACCGCAACGGGGAAGGCTATCTGCTCACGAAGCAGTCGATGGAGTATTTCCGCGGCCACTACCTGCCGCGCCGGCAGGACTGGGAGGACTGGCGCGCTTCGCCCCTGCTCGCGAAGAGCCTGGCCGGGCTGCCGCCCGCGCTGGTCATCACGGCGGGCTTCGACCCGCTGGTCGACGAGGGCCGCGCCTACGCCGAGCGCCTCGCGGCCGAAGGCGTGGCGATGGCCTATCGCGAGTTTCCGGACATGGTGCACGGCTTCCTGCTGATGGGCGGGGTGCTCGACACGGCCAACGCGGCGGTCGGAGAATGCAGCAAGGCGCTGCGCGCCGCATTCGATGGAGCGAAATGATGCAGCAACAAGACCTCAAGCTGCGCCACGGCGGCAAGATCCTCGCCGACGCGCTGGTCGGTCATGGCGCGAAGATAGCTTTCGGCGTGCCCGGCGAGAGCTTTCTCCCCGTGCTGGACGGCCTCTACGACGTGCGCGACCGGCTCAAATTCATCGTCTGCCGCCAGGAAGGCGGCGCCGCGTACATGGCCGATGCCTGGGGCAAGTTCACCGGCGAGCCGGGGATCCTGTTCGTGACGCGCGGGCCGGGCGCGACCAATGGCGCGGTCGGTGTTCACACCGCGTTCCAGGACTCCACACCGATGCTGGTGTTCATCGGCCAGGTCGGCAACGACTTCGTCGAGCGCGAGGCCTTCCAGGAGATCGACTACCGGCGCATGTACGGCCAGATGTCGAAGTGGGTGGCGCAGATCGACCGCGTCGAGCGCATCCCGGAATACGTCAGCCACGCGTTCCACGTCGCGACCTCCGGCCGGCCGGGCCCGGTGGTGCTTGCTTTGCCCGAGGACATGCTGTTCAGCGAGGCGGCGGTAGCCGACGTGCCGCGCTACAAGCGGGTGAGTGCGTCGCCTTCGGCGCGCGACATGCAGGCGCTGCGGGACCTGCTGCAGGGCGCCGAGCGGCCGTTCGTGCTGATCGGCGGCGGCAGCTGGTCGAGGCAGGCCTGCGACAGCCTGCGGGCGTGGGTCGAGGCGAGCGAGCTGCCGGCAGGCACTTCGTTCCGTTGCCAGGACCTCTTCGACAACCGCAGTCCGAGCTATGCGGGCGACGTCGGTATCGGCATCAATCCGAAGCTTGCCCAGCGGGTGAAGGAAGCCGACGTGCTGATGGTCATCGGCGCACGCCTCGGCGAGATGACGACCAGCGGCTATTCGCTGGTGGAGGTGCCGGTGCCGCGCCAGACGCTGATCCACGTGCATGCGGGAGCCGAGGAGCTGGGTCGCGTGTATCAGGCGGCACTGCCGATCAATTCGGGCTGCCCCCAGTTCGTCGAGGCGCTCGCCTCGGTCAAGCTCGACGCTGCCCGCTGGCGGGAGCGCACGCGCGCCGCGCGCGCCGAATACGAGGCCTGGACCGAGCCGCAGGCGATTCCCGGCAGGCTGCAATACGCCGAGGTGATCAAGTGGCTGGACCGTGAATTGCCCGAGGACGCAATCGTCAGCGGCGGGGCGGGGAATTTCTCGGGCTGGGTGCACCGCTACTTCCGCTACAAGGGGTTCCGCACCCAGCTCGGGCCGACCAACGGCTCGATGGGTTACGGTCTGCCGGGGGCGGTCTCGGCCAAGCTCGCCGCTCCGGAGCGCACCGTGGTCGCGGTGTGCGGCGACGGCGACTTTCTGATGAACGGACAGGAACTGGCCACCGCGGCGCAATACGGCGCCGCCGTCATCGCGCTGGTGGTGAACAACGGCATGTACGGCACCATCCGCATGCACCAGGAGCGTGAGTATCCGGAACGAATCAGCGGAACCGAGCTCAAGAACCCGGACTTCGCGGCCTACGCCCGCGCATTCGGCGGGCACGGCGAGCTGGTCGAGGAGACGGCGCAGTTTGCTCCCGCGTTCGAGCGCGCACGGGCCTCGGGCAAGCCTGCCATCATCGAGCTGCGCATCGATCCGGACGCGATTACGACCGGCACCACGCTGTCGAAGATCCGCGCGCAGGCGCTCAAGTCAGGGCGATGAACTCCGGATCGTCCTGCTGCTCGCGTTCGAACTTGAGGAAATCGTAATAGCCGCAACGCGTGCTGTCGGGATAGTCGCGGCAGACCTGGGGGCGCGATTCGTAGACCGTGCAGCGCCGCGTCTTCTGGTCTAGGAACTGGCACACGCTGTCGAAGATCTTGTCCTTGCGGTGGCGCAGCACCTGCGCCTTCTCGCCGGCGTCGTACTTGGTAAAGCGCTGCCGCGCCTGCTCGAAGGACAGGCCGAAGTGCCTGGCGAGGCGCGCGATGTCGCGCTTGCCGATCTCGATCAGCGGGTAGCTGCAGCAGTAGCCCGGGCATTTCGCGCAGTCGTAGCTGTGGCGGGGATTGCCGCTGTGGCGTATCGCGTTCTTCACCGGAATCGGAAAGTGCTTGCCGTTCTTCATTGTCCCAGGTTCGCAAAAAAAGAAGCCGCGCATTCTACGCGACTTAGTGCGCAGATTTTACCGTTAACCCTTTTCGCGCCGCCGTTCGTTTCATCCCTGTATGAGCCCGCCAGGTCGGCGGGCGCCAACGCGAAAGGAGATGGCATGAACAAGCTCACGATCCTGGGCGCGGTGATGGCGGCCGCGCTTTCCGGTCAGGCCTGCGCCACCGGCAGCCTCGTCGATCTGGGCGTGCACGACCGGGACCAGGGCAGGCGGCTGGCTGTGCACTGGCACGGGGGGCGCGCCTACATAGCAGGCCGGCCGGGGGACGAGTACCGCCTCACGCTGCGCAACCGCAGCGGCGAGCGGCTGCTCGCCGTGGTCTCGGTAGACGGCGTCAACGTGGTGACCGGGCAGACCGCCGACCCGCAGCAAAGCGGCTACGTGCTCGCTCCCGGGGGCTCGGTCGAGATTCGGGGATGGCGAAAGAGCCTGTCGCAGACAGCGGCGTTCTACTTCACCGACCTCGCCGATTCCTACGCCGCCCGCACCGGCCGGCCCGACAACGTCGGCGTCATCGGAGTGGCGCTGTTTCGCGAGAAGCCCGTCCGGCCGCGCCCGCCCGCCGCGCTCGGCCGCGCCGAGGAAAGCGCGTCCGCCGCGCGTCAGGCCGATGCCGCGGGCAAGCTCGGGACCGGGCACGGCCGCCGCGAGCACTCGCCGGCCTACTACGTCCATTTCGAGCGCGCGAGCCGTTTACCGGCGGAAACCATCACGCTCTACTACGACAGCCGCCGCAACCTGCTGGCGCGGGGCGTGCTGCGCGGGCCGCGGCCCTTTCCTGGGTTCGTGCCCGACCCGCCGGGGGTTACACTCACTCCGCATGGAGGCCACGGATGAACAGTTGATGCTCGCCTACGCGGCGGGTGACGCAACGGCCTTCGAGACGCTGTACGCGCGGCACAAGGGTGGCCTGTACCGCTTCGTGCAGCGCGGCATCAAGGAACGAGGCATTGCAGAGGAGCTGTTTCAGGAGATCTGGGTGCGCGTGATCGAGGCGCGCCAGCGCTACGCGCCGCAGGCGCGCTTTTCGACCTGGCTGTACACGATCGCCCACAACCGAATGGTCGACCATTGGCGAAAGCGCGGCTTGAACGTCGTGCCGCTCGAGCGCGAGGACCCGGACGATCCCGCGCCGCCCGAGCCCGCCGCCGAGGCGGCACGCGAGCCGCAGCGCCAGGCCGAGACCAACCAGCAGCTCGAGCGCCTGGGCCGCGCGCTCGAGGCGCTGCCGCAGGCGCAGCGCGAGGTGTTCCTGATGCGGGAAGAGGGCGGGCTTACGCTCGCCGAGATCGCGGTGGCCACCGGCAGCAACGAGGAGGCGGTCAAGAGCCGCCTTCGCTATGCCGTGGCGAAGCTGCGCGAGGCGCTCGATGGCTGAAGCCGGCGACGACAAGGTCCGCGAGCGCTATCGCGCGCTCGGCCGCGACGAGCCGCCGCCCGAGCTCGACGCCAGGATTCTCGATACCGCGCGCCGCGCGGCCGCGCGGCCGCGCCGCCGTTGGGTGCTTCCGGTGTCGATCGCGGCCGTGGTCGTCCTTTCGGTGAGCGTGGCCTTGCAGGTCGAGCGCGAGCGCTCCGATCTGGCAAGACAGCTCGCTGCGCCCGCCGAGTCGGGCAAGGCGCCGGCGCCGGCCGCTTCTCCGGTTGCTCCGCCGGCGCCCGCACCCGCGGCGCCGGCGGCATCGGACAACCTCATGCGGGCTCCGGAACTCGAGCGCAAGCAGGAGCAAGCCCCGGCGCGGGGCGCCGCGAAGGCGGGGCGCCTGTCGGGGCAGTCGGTTGAATCGTCGCCCGAGCAGTGGCTGGCGCGAATCGCCGAACTTCGCCGCGCAGGGCGCAACGACGAGGCCGACCGCCAGCTCGCCGAGTTCCGCCGCCTTTTCCCCGACTACCGCATCCCGGACGCGATGCAGAAGGAAATCGAGCCGCGCTAGGCTGGCGGCTTCTCGCCGGCGGCCTGGAGGAACACCGCGCAGGCATCGAGCCCGCCGAGCGAGCCGCGGCGCGCGGCCTGGAACTGGCTGCGCACCAGCGCCGCGATCGGTGTTGGCCGGTCGAGCTGCTGCGCCATGCCGAGGAAGTAGCGCAGGTCCTTTTCCATCAGAGCGAGCTGGAACTGGGGCTTGAAATCGCGCTGGAACATCATCGGCATCTTGCTCTTCAGCAGGCGCGACGCCGCCGCGCCTTCGCCCAGGATCTCGAGCGCCGCGTCGCGGCCGATTCCCGCCGCCTCGGCGATCTGCACGGCCTCGGCCACCGCAGCGGTCATGGTTCCCGAGAGCATGTTGTTGATGAGCTTGACCGTCGCGCCCGCCCCCGAGTCGCCGGCGTGCTTGGCCATGCGGCCCATCGCCGCGAACAGCGGCTGCGCCTTGTCGAACGCCTCCCTGGCCCCGCCCACCATGAATACCAGCTCGCGGCCCTGCGCCTGCTTGAGGCTGCCCGACACCGGCGCGTCGAGATAGGAGCAGCCGCGCGCGGCGGCCTCGCGCGCGACCTCGCGCGCGATCGCCGGCGTGTTGGTGCTCGAGTCGATGATGATGCAGCCCCTGGCTGCGGCGCCGACTGCGCCGTTGGCGCCCAGCATCACCTCGCGCGTGGCCTCGTCGTCCGAGACGATCGACACCGCGAACTCCGCGCCCTTGACCGCCGCCGCCGGCGACTCGGCGACTTCGGCGCCCTTTTCCGCGAGTGCTTTCGTCTTGGCGCGATCACGGTTGTACACGCGCAGCTTGAACCCGGCCTCCAGCAGGTTCGCCGCCATGCGCGACCCCATCGCGCCGAGACCGATGAATGCAACAGTCGTCATGCCATCTTCTCCTAGTGGGAAAGAATCTTGGAAAGGAACTGCTGCGCGCGCTCCGAGCGAGGCGTGCCGAAGAACTCGTCCTTGGCCGCGTCCTCCACGATCGCGCCGGCGTCCATGAAAATCACCCGGTCCGCGACGCGGCGCGCGAACCCCATCTCGTGGGTCACGACCATCATGGTCATTCCCTCCTGCGCAAGCTGCACCATGACGTCGAGCACCTCGTTGATCATCTCCGGGTCGAGTGCCGAGGTCGGCTCGTCGAAAAGCATCGCGATCGGATCCATGCACAGTGCGCGCGCAATCGCGACGCGCTGCTGCTGGCCGCCCGAGAGCCTCGCGGGCAGCTTCTCGGCGTGGTCCTTGAGTCCCACCCGCTCGAGCAGCGCGAAGCCCTTGGCCTGGGCCTCGTCGCGGCTGCGGCCGAGCACCTTGATTTGCGCCAGCGTCAGATTCTGCGTAACGGTCATGTGCGGGAAGAGCTCGAAATTCTGGAACACCATGCCGATGCGCGCGCGCAGCCGCGGCAGGTCGGTGCCCGGATTTCCTACGGAGACGCCGTCGACCGTGATGGCCCCCTTCTGGAACGGCTCGAGGCCGTTGACGCACTTGATGAGCGTCGACTTGCCGCTGCCCGACGGGCCGCAGACCACCACCACTTCGCCTGCCGCCACCTCGGCGGAGCAGTCGGTGAGCACCTGGAAGTTGCCGTAGTACTTGCTGACTTCTCGAATGGAGATCATCGGTGTCGTGTTCAATATCGCTGACGCAATATCGGCACGGGCGCGCGGAGTGTCAAGCGTGCTTATATAATCTGCGCCAGTCGCCATCCGCCCAACAGGAGGGTTCGTGTCCGAGCCGCAAAAGCTCTGGGAGCCGTCGCAGCAAGCGATCGAGCGGGCGCAGATCACGGAGTTCGCGCGCTGGGTCGTGCGCCGGCTCAAGCTCGATCTGAACACTTACCCTGATTTCTATCGCTGGTCGGTCGACGAGTCCGATGAGTTCTGGAGCTCGGTCTGGGAGTGGTGCGGGGTCATCGCTTCGCGCAAGGGCTCGACCGTGCTGGTCGACGGCGACAGGATGCCGGGCGCGAAGTGGTTCCCCGAGGCGCGGCTCAACTTCGCCGAGAACCTGCTCAAGCGCGGCGACCGCGGCGATGCGCTGGTGTTCTGGGACGAGACCGGATTCCGGCGCCGCGTGTCCTACGCCGACTTGTACAGCGACGTGTCGCGCGCCGCGCAGGCGCTCAAGGCGCTCGGCCTGCGCGCCGGCGACCGCGCCGCGGCGTTCATTCCCAACATGCCCGAGACGGTGGTGTTCGCGCTGGCCGCGATCTCGCAGGGTATTGTCTGGTCCTCCTGCTCGCCCGATTTCGGCACCGACGGCGTGCTCGATCGCTTCGGCCAGATCGAGCCCAAGGTGCTGTTCTGCGCCGACGGCTATCTTTACAACGGCCAGCAGTACGACTCACTCGAGCGCGTGCGCGAGATCGCGGCGCAGCTGCCGAGCGTGCGCAAGGTGGTGGTCGCGCCGAACCTCGATGAGCGGCCGGATGTGTCCGACATTCCCAACGCGGTGACCATGGAGGAGTGGCTGCGGCGCTACACGCCGGGCGAGATCGACTTCGCCCAAATGCCGTTCGACCACCCGCTCTACATCCTTTTCACCTCGGGCACCACCGGCAAGCCCAAGTGCATCGTGCACGGCGCGGGCGGCTCGCTGCTTTCGGGCCAGAAGATGTACAAGCTGCAGTTCGATGTGCGTCCGGGCGACCGCTTCTTCTACTACACCACCTGCAACTGGGTGATGTGGAATCTGCTGTTCGCGGGGCTGTCGGCCGAGGCGAGCCTGATGCTGTACGACGGCTCGCCGTTCGTTCGCGGCGCGGGGATTCTTTTCGACTTTGCCGCCGAGGAGCGCTTTACGCACTTCGGCACCTCGGCCAAATTCATCGACGCGATCGCGAAGCGCGGGCTCAGGCCGCGCGAAACGCACGACCTCTCGGACGTGCGCATGATCATCTCGACCGGTTCACCGCTGGTGCCGGAGAGCTACGATTACGTGTACGCGCACGTCAAGGAGGACGTGTGCCTGTCGTCGATCTCCGGCGGCACCGACATCATGGCGGCTTTCGCCGACGCCAATCCGATCCTGCCCGTGTACCGCGGCGAGCTGCAGTGCCGCTCGCTGGGGCTCGCGGTGGAAGTGTTCGACGAGGAAGGCCGGCCGGTCGTAGGCAGGAAGGGCGAGCTGGTCTGCACCAAGCCTTTCCCGTCGATGCCGCTCGGATTCTGGAACGACCGCCATCACGAGAAATATCACGCCGCCTACTTCGAAAAATTCCCGAATGTCTGGTGTCACGGCGACTGGGTGGAGCTGACCGAGCGCGGCACCTTGGTCGTCTACGGGCGTTCCGACGCGACGCTCAACCCCGGAGGGGTGCGGATCGGCACCGCCGAGCTCTACCGGCAGGTGGAAAAGATCGACGAGGTCGAGGAGGCCGTGGCGATCGGCCAGCTCTGGCCGCCGGACAAACCTGCGGACACCCGCGTGGTGCTGTTCGTCAAGCTGCGCGACGGAATGACGCTCGACGCCGCGCTCGAAGATCGGATCCGCAAGGGCATACGCGACAACGCCACCCCGCGCCACGTCCCGGCAAGGATCGTTCAGGTGGCCGATATCCCGCGCACCAAGAACAACAAGGTGGTGGAGATCGCGGTGCGGGCGGTGGTGCACGGAATGCCGGTCGGCAACACCGATGCGCTGGCGAATCCGGAGGCGCTCGAGTTGTTTCGCGATCTGCCGGAGCTGCGCGCCTGAGGCTCTAGTGCAGGGTCGCGCGCCGGCCTTCGTAGATTCCCTGCAGTAGCCTCAAGGATCCGAGGCTGATGGCCCGGTGTGTCAGCGCATGGCCGAGGTCCTCGACGATGTCGAGCGTGACCGGCACGTGCAACCCCGCGAGCACGCGGGCCGCGCGCTCGGCATGCACCCGCGACACGACCGAGTCGAACTCTCCGTGCACGAGGTGGATGCGCGCATCGATGCGCGCCCCGACCTGAGGCAGGCGCGCGAATCGCGACGAGAACGCCACCACGGCGCCCGCCAGACCCGGCAGGTTCTTGACCGCCTCCAGCGCGACCGTGCCGCCCTGGGAGAAGCCGATCAGCACGGTGCGGCTGGCCGTGACCCCGATGCGCGTCTGCTCGCGCCGCACCAGGTCCTCGATGTCCGGCAGCACCGCCGCCACGCGCTCGAGGCGGTTGTCGGGAGTCAGCCCGCGAGTCGAGAACCAGTCCTGGGCCTGGCCGCCGCTGGCGCCCGGCTCGAACCCGCTCGGCACCACCAGCGCGGCGCTCGGAAAGCGCGCCTGGAACTTGAACGCGATCGGGATCATCGACTTCGCGGTGGCGCCGCAGCCGTGCAGGAAGACGAACAGGTGCTTGGCCGCTTGCTCAGGAGAAGGCGTGAAGCGAAAAACGCGACCTGAGGACATGCTGACGATTGTCACCCCGGTTTGTGCGTTCTGTAAACTCCCGGAGCGCCGTGTCGAGCTCGATCCCCCGAAAGTGTGAGGAAGACCATGAGTAGAAAGCAATTCCTGTCGGCTTTCTGGGCGCTTGCGCGTCCATATTGGGTATCCAAGGAGCGGCGCACGGGGCTGGTGCTGCTCGCCGCGGTAGTGGCGTTGTCCCTCTTCCTGGTGTGGCTCAACGTCCAGTTCAACTACTGGTACAAGGATTTCTACAACGCTCTTCAGGCGAAGGACGAACCCGAGTTCTGGCGTCAGCTGCTGAAATTTACGGTGCTGGCATTCACGTGGATTATCGCGGGCGTCTACGAGGTTTACCTGCAGCAGATGCTGCTGATCGAGTGGCGCACTTGGCTGAACGACCGCACGCTCGCCGATTGGCTCAAGGACCGGGCCTACTACCGCCTGCAGCTTCTTGACCGAGGAACCGACAACCCGGACCAGCGCATCGCCGAAGATCTGCGCTTCTTCGTCGAGTACACGCTTTCGCTAGGCGTCGGGCTGATCTCGGCCGTGGCGACGCTGGTGGCCTTCGTCTCCATTCTCTGGACGCTTTCTGGCGTACTGAGCTTCACGTTCGCCGGCACGCACTTGTCGATCGCCGGCTATATGGTATGGGCCGCGGTTCTCTACGCGATCGCAGGGTCTTGGCTCACTCACATGATTGGACGGCCGCTGATCAGGCTGAACTTCGATCAGCAGCGCTTTGAGGCCGACTACCGCTTCTCGCTGGTGCGACTGCGCGAGAACAGCGAGGGCGTGGCGCTGTATCGCGGCGAAGCCGAGGAGACGGAGAACTTTCGGACTCGCTTCGCCAACGTGATCACCAACTGGTGGGGCATCATGCGCAAGCAGAAGCAGCTCGGTTTCTTCACTTCGTCCTACTCGCAGCTTGCCGTCGTCTTTCCGTTCGTGGTTGCTGCGCCGCGCTTTTTCTCGGGCGCGATCGCGCTCGGTGGGCTGATGCAGATCGCCTCGGCGTTCGGCCAGGTGCAAAACGCCCTGTCGTGGTTCATCGGTGCGTACACCCAGTTTGCGAGCTGGAAAGCGACCGTGGACCGGTTGACTGGTTTCGCCGCGTCGCTCTCGCAGGTGCGAGAGGAGGCGGCGCGACTGGACGGCGAACGGGTCGAAGGCGCCGTTTCGACGCTCGCGCTCGACGAGGTCGCGCTCGCACTGCCGCAGGGCAGGCCGCTGCTCGCGCCGACGACGCTCGCGTTGAAGCGCGGCGAGCATGTTCTGGTAACCGGTCCTTCGGGGGCAGGCAAGTCGACGCTGTTCCGCTCGCTCGCCGGCATCTGGCCGTACTGGAAGGGCAAGATCGCGCTGCCCCACGGCGGGCGGCTGCTGTTCCTGCCGCAGAAACCCTATCTGCCGATCGGCACGCTCAAGCACGCGGTGTGCTACCCGGGCGATCACAAGGTGATCGGCGACGGCGAGGTGCGCGAGGCGCTATCCGCGGTCGGGCTCGGGCGCTTCGCCGATGAACTCGACCGAAACGAGAACTGGGCGCAGGTGCTCTCCGGTGGCGAGCAGCAGCGGCTCGCGTTTGCACGCGCGCTGCTCAACCATCCCGACTGGCTGTTCCTCGACGAGGCGACTTCGGCGCTGCCCGACGAGGACCAGGCGGCGCTCTACCGCCTTCTCGGCGAGCGCCTGCCCGGCACGACGCTGGTCTCGATCGGGCATCGCGCCAGCCTTGCCGGATTCCACGAGCGGCGCCTCGCCTGGCAGGCGTCGGGCGAGGGCGCACCGCGCCTGGCGCCGGCCTAGGCTGCGGCGCGGCGGCGCGGCTCGCCGAGCGCGTGCTTGAGGTAGCGTCCGGTGTAGCTCGCTTTGTCGGCGGCGACTTGCTCCGGGGTGCCTTCGGCGACGATGCGTCCGCCGCCGTCGCCGCCCTCGGGGCCGAGATCGACGATCCAGTCCGCGGTCTTGATCACGTCCAGGTTGTGCTCGATCACGACGACGGTGTTGCCGGCGTCGCGCAGCCGGTGCAGCACCCCGAGCAGCATATTGACGTCGTGAAAGTGCAGTCCGGTGGTCGGCTCGTCTAGGATGTACAGCGTTCGCCCCGTATCGCGTTTTGACAGCTCGAGCGAGAGCTTCACACGCTGCGCCTCGCCGCCCGAGAGCGTGGTCGCCGACTGGCCCAGACGCACGTAGCCGAGCCCGACGTCGAGCAGGGTATGGAGCTTGCGCGCGATCGCCGGAACCGCGGAAAAGAACTCCGTCGCCTCGGTGACGGTCATCTCGAGAACTTCGTGGATGTTGCGGCTGCGGTACCGGATCTCGAGCGTCTCCCGGTTGTAGCGCTGGCCGTGGCAGACGTCGCACGGAACGTAGACGTCCGGCAGGAAGTGCATCTCGACCTTGATCAGGCCGTCGCCCTGACAGGCCTCGCAGCGCCCACCCTTGACGTTGAAGGAGAAGCGCCCGGGACCGTAGCCGCGGGCGCGCGCTTCCGGGACGCCGCAGAACAGGTCGCGGATCGGCGTGAACAGGCCGGTATAGGTGGCGGGGTTGGACCGAGGCGTGCGCCCGATCGGACTCTGGTCGACGCTGATCACCTTGTCGAACTGCTCGATCCCCGCGATCGACTCGTAGGGCGCAGGCTCGACCGCGCTGCCATACAGCTGACGCGCGACGGCGGCGTACACGGTGTCATTGATCAGCGTCGACTTGCCCGAGCCGGAGACTCCGGTGACGCAGACGAGCAGGCCGAGCGGCAGGTCCAGGTCCAGATCCTTGAGATTGTTGCCGCGCGCGCCGCGTATCGAGAGCCGCTTTCGGCTTGCCCGGCGACGCCGCTGCGGTACCTCGATCCGGAGGGTGCCGGCGAGGTATTGGCCGGTGAGCGAATCCGGGTCGGCGATGACTTCCGCCGGGGTTCCCTGGGCGACCACGCGGCCGCCGGCCTCGCCGGCCCCCGGGCCCATGTCAATGACGTGGTCGGCAGCCAGGATCGCCTCCTCGTCGTGCTCGACCACGAGCACCGAATTGCCGAGATCGCGCAGCCGCCTCAGCGTCTCGATCAGGCGCGCATTGTCGCGCTGGTGCAGGCCGATCGACGGTTCGTCCAGCACGTACATGACGCCGGTCAGTCCGGAGCCGATCTGGCTGGCGAGCCTGATGCGCTGGGATTCGCCGCCCGACAGCGTTTCGGCCGAGCGGTCGAGCGACAGGTAATCCAGTCCGACGTTGACCAGGAACTCGAGGCGGTCCGCGATCTCGCGCACGATGCGCTCGGCGACCTGTGCGCGCGTGCCGTCCAAGCGCAGCGAACGGAACAGCTCCAGAGTCTGGCGCATCGGGACGTGCGAGATTTCGTAGATGGACTTGCCCTCGAGCAGCACGTGGCGTGCTTCCCGCCGCAGGCGCGCACCGCCGCAATCCGGGCAGGCCTTGTGATTGAGATACTTGGCGAGCTCTTCGCGGACCACCACCGAGTCGGTTTCCCGGTAGCGCCGCTGAAGGTTGTGCACGATGCCCTCGAAAGCGTGCTCCTTGATCGTGCTGCGGCCGCGCTCGCCTAGGTAGGTGAAGGCGATCTTTTCCTTGCCCGATCCGTACAGGATCAGATTCTGCGTTGCCTCATCGAGCGCCTCCCATGGCTGCTCGACGTCGAAGCGGTAATGCTTCGCGAGCGATTGCAGCATCGAGAAGTAGAAGTGATTGCGCCGATCCCAGCCGCGAATGGCGCCGCTCGCCAGGCTCAGGTTCGGGTGCGCCACCAGGCGTTTGGGATCGAAGAACTCGACCGTGCCAAGACCATCGCAGCCAGGGCAGGCACCCATCGGGTTGTTGAACGAGAACAGGCGCGGCTCAAGCTCGGCCAGCGCGTAGCCGCACTGCGGGCAGGCGAACTGGGACGAGAACAGATGCTCCTTGCCGCTGTCCGGCTCGACCGCGATCGCGCGCCCGGCGGCGTGGCGCAGTGCGGTCTCAAACGATTCCGCGAGGCGTTGCTTCGCGTCGGCTCTGACCTTCAGGCGGTCGACGACCACGTCGACGGTGTGCTTGACGTTTCTGGTCAGGCGCGGGGCCGCATCGAGGTCGAACACCTTACCGTCGACGCGCACGCGGGTAAATCCCTGGGCGCGCAGTTCCTCGAAAAGGTCTGCCTGCTCGCCCTTGCGGCCCGCCACCACCGGAGCGAGGACCAACAGCCTCGTGTCTTCGGGCAGTGCGAGGATGTGATCGACCATCTGCGCCACCGATTGGGCCTGCAGCGGCAGGCCGTGATCCGGACAATGCGGCGTGCCGACCCGCGCGAAGAGCAGGCGCAGATAATCGTGGATCTCTGTTACGGTGCCGACGGTCGAGCGGGGATTGTGGCTCGCCGCTTTCTGCTCGATAGCGATCGCCGGCGACAGACCCTCGATCAGGTCGACGTCCGGCTTCTCGGTCAGCTGCAGGAACTGGCGCGCATAGGCCGACAGCGATTCGACGTAGCGGCGCTGGCCCTCCGCGTAGAGCGTATCGAAGGCGAGCGAACTCTTGCCCGAGCCCGAGAGCCCTGTCATCACCACGAGCTTGTTGCGCGGCAGCTCGAGGTTGAGGTTTTTCAGGTTGTGGGTGCGCGCACCGCGTACGCGGATCGTGTCCATGTAACGCCGCCGACAGGCGGGCGGGAAATCAAACCTGCTACTATAACGAGTTCCTGGCAGGTCGTTCCACACCTTTGTTGCTTCTTCTTTCCGGACGCTGACTCAACGCATGAATTCCGAGCGCATGAGCCCTCAAGAGCGACGCGCTGGCGTCTCGCTCGCCTCGCTTTTCGGCCTGAGAATGCTCGGGCTGTTCCTGATCCTTCCTCTGCTCGCCGTCGACGCACACAAGCTCGCCGGGGGCGACAACATGACGTTGGTGGGCCTCGCGCTCGGCGCTTATGGACTCACGCAGGCGTTCTTGCAGATTCCCTACGGCATGGCTTCCGATCGCTGGGGGCGAAAGCCGGTGATCGTGGTCGGACTGTTGCTGTTTGCAGCCGGCAGTTTCCTGGCGGGGGCGGCGCACAGCATCTATCTGGTGATCGCGGGCCGTGCGATCCAGGGCGCGGGCGCGGTGTCTTCCGTGGTCGTGGCACTGACGGCGGATCTCACGCGCGAGCAGCATCGCACCAAGGCAATGGCGATGATCGGCAGCACGATCGGCTTCGCGTTTGCGCTTTCGCTGGTCGTCGCGCCGTTGCTTTACCGCTGGATCGGCCTGAGCGGCGTGTTCTACGTTACCGGCCTGATGTCGTTTGTCGCCATCTGGCTGCTCTTTGCGGCGGTGCCCAGCGCGGCGCACCCCGCTCACGCGGAGCCGCCTGCGCGCGCACGCGACCTGCCCGCGCTGCTGGCCCAACCCGAGCTGATGCGGCTCAACCTGGGGATTTTCGTGCTGCACGTTTCCCAGATGGCGATGTTCGTCGTCGTGCCGCCGATGCTGGTCGAAGCGGGGCTGGCGCTGCCCTCGCACTGGAAATTCTATTTGCCGGTGGTGCTGACCTCGTTCGTTCTGATGGTGCCCGCGGTGTTCTATGCCGACCGGCGCAACCATCACAAGTCGGTGCTGCTGGCCACCGTGCTGCTGCTTGCCGCGGTCGAGGCAGGGCTCAGGGTGGCCCCCGATCGCATCATGCCGCTTGCCGGTCTCATGATCGCATTCTTTGTTGCATTCAACGTGCTAGAGGCACTCCTGCCATCGCTCGTGTCGCGCATCGCCCCGGCGAACGCGCGGGGTACGGCGATCGCCGTTTACAACACGACCCAGACCTTGGGTCTGTTTGTCGGCGGCATGCTCGGCGGCTGGCTGGCCAAGCACCACGGCCCGGGGGCCGTCTTCAGCACCTGTGCCGCCCTGGCTGCGGTGTGGCTGCTGGCGGCGGCGGGTATGCGTCCGCTCGCGCCGAAGCGTGTCAACGAGCTGGCCAAGTCCGACGTTTCCCGTTCAGGGAGCGCTTGAGCCTGCGGGGCGCCCTGTGTGGACAACTAGCGATGGGGGGAGGTCTAGATGGCTTCAGTGAACAAGGTGATTCTGGTCGGTAACCTGGGACGCGATCCCGAGACGCGCTACATGCCGGATGGCGCGGCGCTGACCAACGTGTCGGTCGCGACGTCTTTCCAGTGGACCGACAAGACGAGCGGAGAGAAGAAGGAGGAGACCGAATGGCACCGCGTGGTGTTTCGTGCCCGTCTGGCGGAGATCGCGGGGGAGTACCTCAAAAAGGGGTCCCAGATCTACGTCGAAGGTCGGCTGCGCACGCGCAAGTGGCAGGACAAGGAGGGCCAGGACCGCTACACCACCGAGATTGTTGCCGACACGATGAAGATGCTGGGTTCGCGCAGCGGCTCAGGGGAGCCGCGCGGCGAGGCGCCGCGCGAGCCGGCGGAGCCGGCGCGGGCGGCGGAACCCAAGGCGGGGTCGAAGAAGGCAGGCGGCAAGTTTGACGATATGGAGGACGACATCCCGTTCTGACCTATAATTCGCCCCCTATCGCCGTTCAAATCAGGACGTTAGGGGCAGCGCGATGCCGATTTACGAATACCGTTGCAGTGAATGCGGCTTCCAGGACGAGTACCTGCAGAAGGTGTCCGAGCCGCCGCTCACCGTCTGCCCTTCGTGCGGCAAGGCGACGTTTCAGAAGTTGCTGAGCGCTGCGGGCTTCCAGCTCAAGGGCAGCGGCTGGTACGCCACCGACTTCCGCAACAGCGGCAGCAAGGCGGCCAAGTCCTCCGATTCGAAGCCGGCGGCGGGATCCGAGGCGAAGCCGGACGGCAAGGCGGACGCGAAATCGGAAACGAAACCCAAGGCGAAATCCGAAGCGCCCGCTTCGGGCGGCGGCGGAACCGCGGCCTGAACGATATAATTCCCGGCTTTCACGCTTCGCGGCGCGCGCGCCGCGCCGGGCCGCGGCACAGGCGGCTCCTTCGACCTTGAAAAAGTATCTCATCACCGGCCTTCTGATCTGGATCCCGCTGGTCATCACGATCTGGGTCCTGAAGCTCGTGGTCGACACCCTCGACCAGAGCATGCTGTGGTTGCCCGTGCACTGGCGAACCCAGTACTGGCTCGGTGTGGACGTGCCCGGTCAGGGGGTAATACTGACGGTCCTGATCGTGTTCGTCACCGGGGTGCTCGCGGCGAATTTCATCGGTCAGCGGCTGGTGCGGATCTGGGATCGGCTGCTGAACCGAATCCCGTTCGTGTCCTCCATTTATTCGGCCGTCAAACAGGTCTCGGACACGTTGTTTTCCTCGTCCGGCCAGGCCTTCCGCAAGGCAGTGCTGGTGCAGTGGCCGCGCGATGGCGTGTGGACGATCGCGTTCCTCACCGGCGTACCAGGCGGAGACGTCGTCAATCATCTGAAGGGCGATTACGTCAGCGTCTACGTGCCCACCACGCCGAACCCGACCGGGGGCTATTTCGTGATGTTGCCCAGGGCCGAGGTCATCGAGCTCGACATGAGCGTCGACGATGCGCTCAAGTACATCATCTCCATGGGCGTGGCATCGCCCAGTGGCAGGCTCGAAGCGTCCCGCGCACCGGGCAGAATTTCCTAGCAGGATCTTGCACATGCGAACGCACTACTGCGGCGAACTTTCGGCCGCCTTGACTGGCCGCAGCGTAACGCTATGCGGATGGGCGCACCGCAGGCGCGACCATGGCGGCGTGATCTTCATCGACCTGCGCGACCGGGAGGGCCTGGCGCAGGTGGTTTTCGATCCGGACCGACCGGAAGCGTTCGCCATCGCCGACCGTTCGCGCAACGAGTACGTACTGCGGGTGACCGGAACGGTGCGCCGGCGCCCAGACGGTACCGTGAATCCGAACCTGCGCTCCGGCGAGATTGAGGTGCTGGCGCACGAAGTCGAAGTCCTGAACGTCTCGGCGCCGCCCCCGTTCCAGCTCGACGACGATACCCTGTCGGAGACCACGCGGCTGACCTACCGCGTGCTCGACCTGCGGCGGGAGCCCATGCAGCGCAACCTCCGGCTTCGCCACCGCGTCGCGATGGCGGTGCGCCGCTATCTCGATGCGCAGGGCTTCATCGATATCGAGACGCCGATGCTCACGCGCTCGACCCCGGAGGGCGCGCGCGACTATCTGGTGCCGTCCCGCGTTCATCCCGGGGAGTTCTTCGCCCTGCCGCAATCCCCTCAGCTGTTCAAGCAACTGTTGATGGTGGCGGGCTTCGATCGCTACTACCAGATCGTGAAGTGCTTCCGCGACGAGGACCTGCGGGCCGACCGTCAGCCGGAATTCACGCAGATCGATATCGAAGCCTCGTTTCTGGACGAAGCCGGAATCCAGGCCATAAACGAGGAACTCATCCGGCATGTCTTCGAGGAAGTCCTCGGGGTGCAGCTCGAAAGCCCGTTTCCACGAATGACCTACGCCGAGGCGATGTCGCGCTTCGGCTCCGACAAGCCGGATCTGCGGGTCGAGCTCGAATTGACCGAGCTCACCGAGCTGATGCGAACGGTCGAGTTCAAGGTGTTCCGGGCAGCGGCGGACATGCCGGGCGGGCGGGTGGCGGCGCTGCGCGTGCCCAAGGCCGATCTGACGCGCAAGGAGATCGACGACTACACGGCATTCGTCGGGATCTACGGGGCCAAGGGCCTTGCGTACATCCGCGTGAACGATCGCGCGAAGCTGCCGGACGGGCTGCAGTCGCCGATCGTGAAGTTTCTGCCGCCGGACGTGCTGGCCAAGATCCTGGAGCGCACCGGCGCGCAGGACGGCGACATCCTTTTCTTCGGCGCGGACAGGGCTAAGGTCGTCAACGACGCGCTGGGTGCGTTGCGCGTCAAGCTCGGGCACGACAAGGGTTATGCGCAGCAGGGATGGCGCCCGCTCTGGGTCGTGGACTTCCCGATGTTCGAGTGGGACGACGAGTCCAAGCGCTGGGCGGCGATGCATCACCCCTTCACGTCGCCCAAGGACGGCCACGAAGACCTGCTCGCCAGCGATCCGGGCAAGGCGCTTTCGAAGGGCTACGACATGGTTCTCAACGGCTCCGAGATCGGAGGCGGATCGGTGCGTATTCATCGAGCCGACGTGCAGTCGAAGGTGTTCCGGGCGCTTGGCATCACCGAGGACGAGGCGCGACTCAAGTTCGGCTTCCTCCTCGATAATCTGCAGTTCGGCGCGCCGCCGCATGGCGGCATCGCTTTCGGCCTCGACCGCATCGTTGCCATGATGACCGGGGCCGAGTCGATACGCGACGTAATCGCGTTTCCCAAGACGCAGCGCGCGCAATGCCTGCTGACGCACGCTCCAAGCCCCGTGGACGAGAAGCAGCTGCGCGAGCTGGGCCTGCGCTTGCGAGAGACCCCGAAGACGTAATGCGCCTGTTCGCGGCGATCCTTGCGTTCGCCGTCGCGTCGAGCGCCGCGGCCGCCAAGCCGCTCGGCGAGATTCGCATCGACGCCCTGCCGCCCGAGGCGGCCCACACGGTCAGGCTGATTCGCAGCGGTGGCCCGTTCCCTTACGCCAAGGACGGCAGCGTATTTGCCAATCACGAGCAGCTCCTCCCGCGCCGTTATCGGGGCTACTACCGCGAGTACACGGTGGCGCCGCCGGGTGCCGCGGAGCGGGGCGCCAAGCGAATCGTCTCCGGCCGCAGGGGCGAGCTCTACTACACTCGGGACCATTACCGCAGCTTCCTGCGGATAAGGGAATGAAATGAGCAATCTTCTGGCACGGCTGCGGGACGCGTCGCGCTCGGGGGTTTACAGGGCGCCGCAGGCGGACGAAATTCTCGACGCCTTGCGCGGAGCGGGCTTCGACCTCGTGCGTATCGACCTCGCCCCGGTTTCCGAGAAGGAACAGCTGCTTGAGCGCCTTGCCGCCGAGCTTGCGTTTCCGCAATGGTTCGGCCGCAACTGGGACGCGCTCGAGGATTGCCTGACCGACCTGTCCTGGCGCGCCGGAGATCGGCATGTGCTGCTTATAGAGGGATTCGAGACTCTGCGGGCGCGCCGGCCCGACGAGTTCGGCGTGCTGGTGGATATCCTGGCCTCCAGCGCGCAATACTGGAGCGAGCGCGGGCGGCCGTTCTTTGCCGTGTTCCTCGACGGTGAAAACACCCTCGCACTGCCAGACCTGTTTCGCCGGAAGGGGGCATGAAGCTCAAGATCCCGGTCTCCGTCCTCGTCGTGATTCATACGCCGGCGCTCGAGGTCCTGCTGCTTGAGCGCGCGCTCAGGCCCGGATACTGGCAATCGGTGACGGGTTCGGTCGATCGCCCCGACGAGCCGCTCGAGCAGGCCGCCGCGCGCGAGGTGCGCGAGGAGACCGGCATCGTCACGGTGCCCGCCAAGTTGTTGCGCTGGAACGTGATCAACACTTTCCGCATCTGGGGGGAATGGAGTCACCGCTTCGTGCCGGGAACCACGTACAACACCGAGCATGTGTTCAGCCTTCAGATTCCAGAGGCCGTTCCGGTGACACTCGCACCCGGGGAACACCTTGCGTACGTCTGGCTTCCATGGCGTGAAGCGGCGCATAAATGTTTTTCATGGTCCAATCGTGACGCAATCGACATGCTTCCGAGCCATATCGGGGCCGCGATGGCGTAGAATCCGGGCCCTATGTCAGAGAAAGCAGAGGCCGCGCCGGAGGCAGCGCAGCCTCCGGTCGAATTGGCCGCCCCCTGGAAGCCCGACCCCGAAGACGAACCTGCTGAAGGTCGAACCGTTAAGCAGGGCTTGCGCCGCCCGCACCGACTGCACCACCTGCTCTCGCCGCGTCGATGGCTACAGCGAGTCGTGTTCTGGGGCGGCGCAATCGCGGTGTCGGGCATCGCGATGCTGTTTGCGAAAGGCGCCGAGTACGCCAACCACCTGCTGCACGTCGGGATTGCCTGGTCGCCTTACCTCCCGCTGGTGCTCACGCCGGTCGGGATCGCCCTGGTGGTCGCGGCGACGCGCCACTTTCCGGGGAGCGAGGGTTCCGGGATTCCGCAGACCATCGCATCGCTTTCGATTTCCAGCCACGCCGAGCGCGGCCGGCTGCTGGGCCTGCGCACGGTGACAGGCAAGATCTTCCTCACGCTGATCGGACTCGCTTCGGGCGCGGCAGTCGGGCGCGAGGGGCCGACCGTGCAGATCGGCGCCGCGATCATGCACTCGATCGGCAAGCTCATCCGATTTTCGCGCCATGACATGGAAAAGGGGCTCATCCTGGCCGGCGGCGCGGCAGGGATCGCTGCCGCATTCAACACGCCACTCGCCGGAATCGTGTTCGCGATCGAGGAAATGAGCCGGTCGTTCGAGGAGCGCACCAGCGGCACGATCATTACCGCGGTGATCGTGGGGGGCGCCGTCACGTTGGCATTCATGGGCGACTACACTTATTTCGGGCATACCTCGGCCTCGATCGGTTTCGGCGATTCGTGGATCGCGGTCGGAGTGTGCGGCGTTGCCGGCGGACTGGCGGGCGGGATCTTCAGCCAGCTCCTGGTGCTGTTCTCGCGCGGCCTTCCGGGGAAGATCGGCAGGTTCGTGCGCGAACGCCCGGTTGCGTTCGGGGCCGCCTGCGGACTTCTTCTCGCGCTGATCGGTCTGGCCTCGGGCGGCTATACCTACGGCACCGGATACGACGAAGCGCGCAGGATCGTCGAGAGCACGGAAGCGCTTCCGGCCTCCTTCGGGGCTTTGAAGTGGTGCGCATCCCTGGTGTCCTACGTGAGCGGGATCCCTGGCGGGCTGTTCTCGCCTTCGCTCGCGGTCGGCGCAGGACTGGGCGCGAACCTGGCGCTGGTGTTGCCCTACGCGCCGGCAGCGGCGGTGGCGCTGCTCGGGATGGTGGCGTACTTCGCCGGCGTGGTGCAGGCGCCCATCACGGCCTTCGTCATCGTCATGGAAATGACCGACAATCACGAAATGCTGCTGCCGTTGATGGCGACGTCCCTCATTGCGACGGGTATCTCGAGGCTCATCTGCAACGAGCCACTTTACCGCGCGCTCGCGCTGCCGTTTCTCAAGCCACAGACCGCGAGCTCGCGCGAAGCACAACATTGAGAGTCGCCGCCAAATTTCTTTGAGATCGCCGGAATGACCGGGCGGCTGCGTATCATTACCCTGAACGTCCATAAGGGACTGTCGCAGTTCAACCGGCGAATGGTGATACACGAATTGCGCGAGGGCCTGCGCGCGCTGTCGCCGGACATCGTCTTTCTGCAGGAAGTGCTGGGGTTGAACGAGCGTCATGCGCTGCGCTTCACGGCGTGGCCGCCGACGCCCCAATACGAGTTCCTCGCCGAGGATCGCTGGCAGCACGCCTATGGCCAAAATGCGGTCTACGACCACGGGCATCACGGCAACGCCATTCTGTCGCGCTTTCCGATCGTTTCGATATCGAACGAGGATGTCTCGAGCCATCGTTTCGAGAAACGGGGCCTGCTGCACTGCGTGGTCGACGTGCCGGGGTGGAACCGACCGCTGCACTGCGTTTGCGTGCATCTTTCGCTGCACGAGCGCGGCCGCCGCAAGCAGCTCGACGCGATCGCCGGCCGGCTGGAGGAAATCGTGGCGCGCGACCTGCCGGTGATTGTCGCAGGCGACTTCAACGATTGGCGACACCGGGCGACGTCGATCCTGGAGGGTAGCCTCGGCATGAGGGAGGTGTCCATTTCACGGGGAGGCCGCGCGGCGCGTACGTTTCCCAGCTTTCTGCCGCTGCTGCGCCTCGACAGGATCTACATCCGCGGATTCGACGTGCTCCATGCCGAGGTGCACCGGGGTGCGCCCTGGTCAATGCTCTCGGACCACCTTGCGCTGAGCGCGCTCCTCAAGCGCGAGTAACCGATGCGGTTCGTTCCGGGAAACCATCTTCGCCTCTTGTGCAATGGCGAGGAGTATTTCCCGTCACTCCTGGCCGCGATCGACGAAGCCGGGAAGGAAGTGTTTTTCGAGACGTACATCTTCGCCGACGACGAAACGGGAAGCATGGTGGCCGATGCGCTTGCGCGGGCGGCGGCGCGTGGGGTGGCGGTACATCTGCTGCTCGACGGGTTTGGCGCGCGCGATTTCGCGCCGCGCTTCCACGACATGCTCCGGCGCGCTGGAGCCGATGTACTGGTCTTCCGCCCGCGCATCAGCCCGTGGTCCCTGCGCAGAGGGCGCCTGCGGCGCATGCACCGGAAGCTGGCCTGTATCGACGGGCGTGTCGCCTTCGTCGGCGGCATCAACGTGATCGACGACTACGATACGCGGGACCAGACGCCGCCGCGCTACGACTACGCGGTGAGAATCGAGGGGCCGCTCACCGAGGAGGTGCGCGCCTCGGCGGCCCGGCTTTGGGCGCAGGTCTCGTGGGCGACGTTCCGTCGGCGCTGGCCGGGCTTCTCGCCTCTGTCGCGCAAACCCGTTCCCGATGCGCCCGACACGCCAGAGGCGATCCTGGGGGGGCAGCGCGTTGCATTCGTCGTGCGGGACAGCGTGCGTCACCGCAGCGACATCGAGGACGGATATCTTCACTTCATCGGGGAGGCGCGCGACGAGATCGTGATCGCCTGCGCCTACTTTTTCCCGGGGCGGCGTTTCAGGCGCGCGCTTACGGACGCCGCCGCTCGCGGAGTGCGGGTCGTGCTGCTGCTGCAGGGCCGGGTCGAGTACGTCCTGCTGCATTACGCGTCGCGCGCGCTCTATGGGGCGCTGCTCGACGCAGGCGTGGAGATTCGCGAGTATCACCGCAGCTTCCTGCACGCGAAAGTCGCCGTCTTCGACCGACAGGTCGCATGCGCGGGCTCGTCGAATATCGATCCGTTCAGCTTGTTGCTGGCGCGAGAGGCGAACGTGTTCGTCGACGACCGCGAGTTCACGGAGCAGTTGCGCTCGAGTCTCGAAAAGGCGATGCGTGGCGGCGCACACACGGTGCCGCCGCGCCAATGGAAGCGGCAATCCCTATGGCTGCGAGTGCGCGTCTGGCTCGCCTATGGGGTGGTCAGGCTGCTTACAAGCTTCGCGACCTACGAGCGGTTCCACTGAAGAAGAGCGACGCAGACGGAGCGAGCCTAGCCCGGGCGGCGGCCGAACATACCCCAGCCCTCGAAGGTTAGAACCGTCTCGCCTTTCTGGTTCACCGCTTCGGTACGCGACTTGACCAGCCCCACATCCGGACGGCTCCTGGAGGTGCGCGCTTCGAGCACCACGCGCCGGTAGGAGAGCGTATCGCCTGCGCGTACCGGCACCAGCCAGCGCACATTCTCGATTCCGGGCGAACCGAGGCTGGCGCTGCGATTGATGTAGTTGTCGCACAGCAGGCGCATCGCGACTGCGCAGGTATGCCAGCCGCTCGCGATCAGGCCGCCGAAATAGGAATCCTTCGCGGCCACCGGATCGACGTGAAACGGTTGAGGGTCGAACTTGCGCGCAAAGTCGATCATCTCCTCTTCGACGAAAGTGTGAGTACCCATCGCGACCGCCTCGCCGACTTTGAAGTCCTCCCAGTAGAGGATCTCGGCCGTGCTCATGACTGCGGTGCCACACGCTCGTAGCGTGTGATGCGATCACGCACTTCCTGAGGCAGCGGCGCAGGGGACATGCTCGACGGTTCGGCATTGACGTAGACCAATTCGGCCGTTGCGAGCGGCGCAGAAGCGGGATCAGGCTCGTCACGGAAAATCTCGAAGTGAAATGTCATGCTGCTGCGGCCGAGCCTGCCCACCCTGCAGCACACCGACAGGACGTCGTCGTAGCGCGCCGAACCGAGGTACTCGACAGTTGCCTTGCGCAGATAAACGTCGTTCGAATACCTTTCCACGTAGCCCTGGGGGTATGGCAAGCCGATCGCGCGCCAGTACTCGGCGATTGCCGTGTCGATATAGGTCAGGTAGTGGCCGTTGAAGACGATCTTCTGCATGTCCACTTCGGCCCAGCGAACCCGCAACTGCGGGGTGCAAACGAAATCTTCGCGAGGCATCGTGATCGAATTGAGGTGGGGGTGTGGAATAGCGAATGCAGCGGCGACGGATGGCCGCGACGTCAATTGACTCGTTCCGGGAGGCGGGGCTCTCGCGCATCCAGGAGCGCTCGGATGAACTGCGTCACCGCGGCAAGCGTTGCTCCGCGCGCCTGGATAAACGGGTAGTGCCCGCACTCGGCGATCTTTCGCACCTCGACGCTTCCGGGCGCGCATGCCCGCAATGCTTCGAGCTGTCTCTCGGAAAAGAACTCGTCGTTCTCTCCCTGGATGGCCAGCACCGGACAGCGAATGCCGGCGACGTATGGCTCAAGGCCCCAGCCGGCGGCGGCATCGTCCGCGGTCCAGACCTCGACCAGGCGCTCGAACAATACTTCCGCCTTCCTGCCGTGATGCCGCTGAAGGCGTGCCTTGAGGTCGCCTTGCCTGAAATCCGAAATCTGGGCCCGGATGGCGTCGAGCGTTCGCGGCTCCCGGAAGAGGTGCGGCGATATCGCAACGACTCCGCGCACGAGCTCAGGGTACGCGCCGGCGAACGCGAGCGCGATCGAGGCGCCATCGGACTGGCCGACAAGAATCACATCTTTCAGCTTGGCCTGAGCGAGCACTTCCGGCAGGACGCGAAGCGCCTCCCGGAGAAGGTAGTCACGATGATGGGGAAGGGCGAGCGGCTCAGAATCGCCGGAGCCCCAGCGGTCGAAGATCAGGGCACCGCAGCCTGTTGCCCGAACGATCTGATCCGGTACGTCGCTCCACATCCGAGTGCTACCCAACGCATCGTGAAGAAATACGAGTGACGGCAATGTCCCGGGGGCCGGCCCGCGCCAATGTCCGCGCAACACATGTCCGTCGGCGCGAAACGTGAGTTGTCGCAGGGCTCGGTCGACGACCTCGCGAAAATCGGCTGGCGCCAGTGCAACCAGATCGCACTCGGTCGAGGCAAAGAAACCGTCTATCACCGATCCGACCTCGGCAGTGGCTCGTCCGCGCAGCCTCGCCTCCAAATCGAAGATCGTTCGCGGCGGCGTGACGAAGAAATCGCCGGTTAGCAGCACCTCCCTGATGCGGCTCAGACCAGGTCCTTCCAGCCGGATATCGGCGCGCAGCGTCCCGCCGCGACGCACCAGCGTCGCAGAAACGAGGCCTTCCTCCGCTTCCGGTGCGTCGACAAGGTGGACGAAGTCTTCGGTGCCGAACTCGCGCTCATAGAGCGCGGTCGCGAGATTCTCTTCATATTCGGTCGCGGAGTCCCACCGGGGCCTGAATCCGAGCTCTTCCCTGAATCCAGTCAGCAGGGCCGCATAGACCTCATCCAGGGAAGGGGTCCTGCCCAGGACTTCCCGTACCGTGACGACGCGCCGCCGGGCATCGTCCAAATCGCGCTTGGCGAGCTTTTCTACGGGAACCTTGAGAACATCGATCATCCGGGCGGGATCAAACTCGATCAGAAGGGTGCCTTGGTAGAAGAGCGTGTTGCCGTCGATGAAGCCGCCCGTGCCGCTGATCTTGCGGCCGCCCACCTCGATGTCGTTGCGAGGGCGAAACTCGGCCTGAATGCCGAGCTGCCGCAGGCCGGAGGCGGCCGCCCGGCAGATTCGGGCGGCAATCTCCGCGAGGTCGGTCGTCCCGAGCCGGCGACGATCCATGACGAGTTCCCAGCCGATCTGTCCTTCGTCGAGGTAGAGTCCTCCGCCGCCGGTGATCCGACGCCCCACTTCGATGCCGGTTTGCCGGCAGTAGTCCAGGCGTACCTCGTGCGCGAGGATCTGGTGCAGGCCGACCAGCGCCGAAGGTCGAAAGCGCAGGAAGCGGATCGTGTCCGGAATCTTTCCCGCGTTGCGTGCCTCGATAAGCGCTTGATCGAAAGCAACGTTCGCTCTCGCAGCGCGAATGCCGGTGTCAATAACGCGATCGGGGCTGCGCACGGTATTGGATGCAGAGATACAGGTTGGAAGCACTGGTGATGGTACGCCAATTCCTCGAAATCGGCGTGCTAGGCTAAAGGCACTCGTCACTGACGTGTCGCGCTTTTCAATATGAACGAGAAGGATCGTTCCGTACCGATCGACGCGGAATTCCTCGCGGCGATGGATGGTGAGTTCACCGGGTGGGGCGATCCTGCGCAGCGATTGCGCAAGGCGCTTGCCGGCGATGAACTTCAGCTTTACTTGCAGCCGATCGCCAAGCTGGAGGAAAGACGATTTGTCATGGCGGAAGTGCTGGTGAGACTGCGCGAAGAAGAGACGAAATTGCTTCCGCCGGGCGAATTCCTCCCGGTATTCGAGCAGTACGGCATGATGCCCGCCCTTGACCGCTGGGTCGTAAGCCGGTTGGTGCAGCGAATAGCCCGCGGCTCGCTCAAGGGATTCAGGCAGTTCAGCGTAAATGTTGCGAGTGCGACGCTCCAGGACCTCAGTTTTCCCGGGTACGTCGCGCAGACACTGCGTCAGTTCGGTGTGCCCGCGGAGGCACTGTGCTTCGAGATCGACGAGGTCGATGTTCTTGGCCGGCTGAACGCGGCGGTGCGGTTCGGCACGGCCGTGCGCGCCCTTGGATGCCGGGTGGCGATCGACGGATTCGGGCGGCGCGCGGCGACCTTCGCACCCCTCAAGACCCTGCGCGTCGACTTTATCAAAGTGGACGGATCCATTACTCGTCGCCTCCTCAGCGCCAACACCGCCCTGAACAAACTGCGCGCGATCGTACGAGTCGCGCAGACGATCAGGGTCGGCGTGATTGCGGAGTTCGTGGAAGAGGCCGAAGTTCTGGCGCGACTGATCGGGCTCGGCGTCGAGTATGCGCAGGGGTTCGGGATTGCGCGACCGGCGCCGATCGATGATCTTCTTGCGACGGCGAAATGAATAGTGGGTCAGGAGATGCGTTGAACGCAGGATGGACCAGACGGTAATACGCGCTCTGGCGAAATGGCCGTCGGTGCCGGCGGTATATGGTTGGCTTGCTCTGGATGAGCGCGGCAACTGGCTGCTACGCAATCCCGCGACCGCCGAGTTCGGCCGCATTGGCAATCCTGCGCTGCGCGACTTCATCGGCCGCAACTACGCGCGGGATGCCCACGGGTGCTGGTTCTTTCAGAATGGACCGCAGCGCGTCTACGTGCGCCTTGCCTGCGCTCCATTCGTGTTTCACCTCGACGGCGAGCGGCTGATCAACCAGTGCGATCGGCCCGCGGGCAACCTCTGTGGCGCGTGGCGCGACGAACGGGGTGCGCTGATCCTCGCGACGGGTTCCGGCGTCGGCAATCTCGATGATCGGGACCTCTTGGCGGCCAGTGAAGGCATCGACGAGTCGGACGCGGGCGCGCGGCTCGCCTGCGCGGGGCAACGGGTGCCGCTCGGCCGCATTTTTCGAGCCGAATTGCCCGGGCGATTCGGCTTCGTTCGCGACCCGCGCCCCGCGGAATCCCGGGACACGGAATCGGGATGACGAAGGGTCAATTCCGCTCCGCATAATCCTTGACGGTAGGCGAAAAAGCCCTTTATAATCCGGCCTCTTTTTTGCACCTGGGCGACAGCGGGTGGTTCACGCGGTCGCCCGGTTCGTTTCTGGACACGGAAAAAAATGCCTACCGTCAATCAGTTAGTGCGTGGCGTGAGAACTGCACGGCGCCCGAAATCGAAGGTTCCGGCGCTTGCCGGATCGCCCCAGAAGCGGGGTGTCTGCACCCGGGTCTACACGACTACGCCGAAGAAGCCGAACTCGGCGCTTCGGAAAGTCGCCAAGGTGAGGCTCACCAACGGCTTCGAGGTGATCGGCTACATCGGCGGCGAAGGGCACAACCTGCAGGAGCACTCGGTGGTCCTGATCCGCGGCGGTCGCGTCAAGGACCTTCCCGGGGTGCGCTATCACATCGTGCGCGGCTCCCTGGACACGCAGGGGGTGAAGGATCGCAAGCAAAGCCGCTCCAAGTACGGCGCCAAGCGGGCCAAGGCTGCCGCCTGACGTCGGCGAAACAGAGGACACCATGCCCCGTCGTAGAGAAGTCCCCAAACGCGAGATCCTGGCGGATCCGAAGTTCCACAATACCGACGTCGCGAAGTTCGTCAACGTCCTGATGACGCGCGGCAAGAAGTCGGTCGCAGAGCGCATCGTTTACGGCGCGTTCGACGTCATCAAGTCGAAAGCGGGAAAGGACCCGGTCGAAGTCTTCACGCAGGCCGTGCAGAACGTGAAACCCGTGGTCGAGGTCAAGAGCCGCCGTGTGGGCGGCGCGAACTATCAGGTTCCGGTGGAGGTGCGGCCGGTACGCCGCGTCGCGCTCGCCATGCGCTGGATCCGCGAGGCGGCGCAGAAGCGGGGCGAGAAATCGATGACCGTGCGCCTGGCGGGCGAGTTGCAGGAAGCCGCGGAAGGGCGGGGCGGCGCGATGAAGAAGCGCGAGGAAGTTCACAGAATGGCGGACGCCAACAAGGCGTTCTCGCATTACAGGTTCTGAGGCTTGGAATCAGCGGGTTGCGCCCCCATATTCAGGGCCCCCGAATGACAAAGGATGGGTATCGCTGTGGCACGTAAGACTCCAATCGAGCGCTATCGCAACATCGGCATCAGCGCGCACATCGATGCGGGCAAGACCACGACCACCGAGCGCATTCTGTTCTACACCGGCGTGAACCATAAGATCGGCGAGGTACACGACGGCGCGGCGACCATGGACTGGATGGAGCAGGAACAGGAGCGCGGCATCACGATCACTTCTGCGGCCACCACCTGCTACTGGAAGGGGATGGATCTCAGCTATCCGGAGCATCACATCAACATCATCGATACTCCGGGGCACGTCGACTTCACCATCGAGGTCGAGCGTTCGCTGCGGGTGCTCGACGGCGCGTGCATGGTGTACTGCG